>NZ_CABUOD010000011.1 GCF_902493135.1 uncultured Parabacteroides sp. | reverse complement strand
ACTTATAATATAGACTTTTATTTTTTAAGCTGTGCTCTTTTATTAATTAAATACACAAAAAGCAACCATACAGCAAAAGTGAACAAGACCCTTTCAAATTTCCCGCAAGGGTAATATTTTTTAAGAAACAGTATTTTTGCTAACCATTTATTATCCAGTAAAATACGGTATTTCGCGTTTTTAGGGGGGATATTGTATTTTTTAATATTCAAATTCGCCCGGCCGGTTCCTCTTTTCCGGTTACGGGAGGAAGCACTGAAAACAGACTCTTGAACTTTGATTTACAAAACCTTTTGAACTATAAGACTTTTCCGTTACTTTTGCCGGCTGGAACCAGGAAGTCGAACCTTTAATGGAAATTCCGGAGTTCGATTTTTTGGTTTACGCTAATACTAAATCCATCAATTCATTCTCCTCCTTTTTCATACACCGGAAAGTTAACCTACGGTTTTTTAATAACATTAATACACAACAATAAAAATGGCAAGACCCATAAGAAAGGGGCTCGACTATTTCCCGTTGGACACCCATTTCATGTCCGACCGGAAAATACAACGCCTTGCGCAACGATACGGATGCAACGGCATCTGCATCTACCTCGCCATCTTGTGCGAGATCTACGGCGGGAACGGATACTACGCCCGCTACGACAGCGATTTCTGCTTCGATATCGGTTTCACGACCGGAGAGGACGAAACGCTTGTGAAAGATGTGATCGGATTCTGTGTGCAGATCCGCCTCTTCGACAGCGAATTGATGGAATACCGGCAGATACTCTCGTCCGTCGGCATCCAACAACGTTTCGAAGAGATCAGCCGGCGGACGGCCGTACGGATCGACACGGACATCAACCTGCTTGCCCCCCGAAAATTGCCGGCAGACAAAAACGGGACTACTGCGCCCCATGAGGAAGTTAATGTGACAGAAACCACCGTTACTGCTGCAAAAACCGCCGATCATGAGGCTGATGCCGGAGTTATTGCAACGGAAACAGGTGTTTCTGCCGCAAAAACCCCGGTAAATATAAATGGAAATATAAATAAAAATACTACACAACATGGCGGATTTTATGGAAATCAATCATCAAACGATCATGGGGAAGCAGCCCGACGGGCAGAAATCCTCCGCATGGCTCAAGAAGCAACAAAAGGCTGCTGACATGCGCAAACGCTACGGGCCGGCCGAACAGTTCCTGAAACTGTTCACCCCCGACCTGCAAATCGCCACCGCACGCAACGAGGCACGGGCTTATCTCGGCTTCGCCCCGTCGCTCGAGGTCATGGCCGAAGGCTACGGCTGGCAGACCGTCATCGTCTGGCTCTGCATCCAGATCGAGAATCTCAACAACTTCACCGGCGTACGGGAAAAGATGACGGTCGCACGCCAGAAGGACCTGGCGGCACTGATACTGGCGGAATACCCGAACCTGAAGGCTTCGGAAATCCTGCTCTTCTTCCATCGTCTCAAATGCGGGCGCTACGGACGGTTCTACGGGATGGTGGACGCGTTGTTCATCACCTCCTCGCTCCTGCAATTCACGGAGCAGCGACGCGCGGACATCATCCGTTACAAAGAGGAACAATCGCGCCTCGAAAAGGATGCATTGCCTGCTGTCGATACGGGAAAGTGCATCACTCGTGAAGAATATTTCAAACAAAAACGTTTAAAAGAAAACAAGAATGGATAAGGACAGAATCTACGGCCATGCCGAACTGGCCATGCTGTATTTCAAAAATATACAGCCGAAATCGGCAGCAAACCACTATCCTCGTCGACCATTTGGGCGACCCGGAAACCTGGAAAATCAAATAACAACCGCCGCCGGTAAGGCTTTCCTCCTCTTCGACTTCCCGGATCCTGCCCGCAAAGGGCAGTTTATGCCGACTTATACCGACAAATAGCGACACTCGCCGACTGATGCCGATTCCTGTTCTCGCTATCCTCATACCTTCGCTTTTGAGAATTAAAAATTAAAAGTTAAGGATGATGAGAAAAATTAATTTGATTGTCTTGCATTGTTCCGCCACGAGGGAGACACAGGACTACACGCCCGAACAGTTGGAACGCGACCACAAAGCACGCGGGTTCGTCCGGGCCGGCTACAACTACTACATCCGCCGCAACGGACAAATCGTCTCCATGCGGCCTCTCGAACAAATCCCGGCGCATGTGAAGGGCTACAACCGCAACAGCATCGGCATCTGCTACGAAGGCGGTCTGGATGCCGCCGGCAATCCTGAAGACACCCGGACGGACGAGCAAAAGGAATCGCTCAAAATTTTGCTGAAAATCTTGAAAATAAGGTTTCCGATGAGCAGGATATGCGGACACCGTGATTTAGGGGCCCGGAAAGCCTGCCCTTGTTTTAATGCGGAGGAAGAATATGCGGGACTGTAGGAAAATGCACCATCCGTTCACCTGCCAGCTGGCCGTAGCCATCGCGCTGTCGCTGGCAGGGGTCACGTTGCTGTTCATGGGATTCTGGTGCTCACCGGCAGGCGAGATACATAATTCCGTATTGGTCGGGTTCGGCGAAATATCCACTTTCGCCGGCGCGTTGTTCGGAGTCGACTATACATATAAATACAGATATGGGAAACGGGATGATAGGGAATGAATGGCTTCGGTTCATGGCCGGATGCCTGCTGACGGGACTCATCCTGCTCCCGACAGCCTGCTCGGTACGGAAACAGCAGGAAAAATCAGTACGGCGGCAGGTGGAAAGTGTCCGCCTGTATACGGACAGCCTCTCCTTCACCCGTGGACGGCAAACGGAGTGCGAGGACCTCCGCCTCTATGAAATGATCCGCCTCTCTCCTCCCGACAGCGCAGGCAGGCAATATGTCTCGGCGGTCGTCCGCAGCCGGACAGCCCGTAACCGGCGTTCCTACACGCAGGACAGCCTGCAGCGGAACATCGTCGGGACGACCAGGCTCAAAAAGGAAAACCACTCAGCCGAAATAACCAAAAAACGGCGAGACCCGCTTTCCATTTGCAAATGGGCAGCTGGGATCATCGCCGTAATCGGGAGTATCGTCATAGTGCGCCGCAGGTCCGTCCGCCCTGCGTAGGCACTGGGATCAGGAAAGGGATCAGCGTTCGGCAACAGGGACGTACTTCAGTTCTTCGAGGACGTTCTTGTAGGCCGGGCGGATGATGCGCTTGCCTTCGAAGTTCAACTCTTCGATGCGGTGGGCGGTCCATCCGACGATACGTGCCATGGCGAACAGAGGCGTGTAGATTTCCTGCGGCAATCCGATCATTTCATACACGAAGCCGGAATAGAAATCGACGTTCGAGGAGACGCGTTTCTTCGTTCCTTTATGTTTGGCGAAACATTCGATGGCACGCGATTCGAGCAATTCGAGGAAAGCAAACTCTTCTTCACGCCCTTTTTCCTTCGCGAGATCGCGTGCCAGCTCTTTCAATACGACGGCACGGGGATCGGAAATCGTATAGACGGCATGTCCGATACCGTAGATCAGGCCGGTCTTGTTATACGCCTCCTTGTTCAGCATCCGCATGAAATAGGTGTCTATCTCGTCCACGTTCTTCCAGTCGGCAATGTTTTCTTTCAGATGATGGAACATATCGACAACCTGGATATTGGCTCCCCCGTGCAACGGGCCTTTCAGCGAACCGATGCCGGCGGCGATGGAAGAATAGGTGTCCGTGCCGGTCGAGCTGGTCACACGGACGGTAAACGTGGAGTTGTTACCTCCGCCATGTTCGGCCTGCAGGACAAGCAGCAGATCGAGCGTACGGGCTTCCAGGTCGGTGAAATCTTTTTTCAGCATGTGAAGGAAGTTCTCCGCAATCGAAAGGTTTTCATGCGGGTGGCGGATATGCAGCGAACGGCCTTGCTGGCTATGCCGGTAAATATTGTAGGCATAGGCGATGATGGTCGGGAAACGGGAGATCAGTTCGATCGACTGGCGCATCAGGTTGTCGCGCGAGGTATCGTCGGGATTCGGGTCGAACGTGTACATTTCGAGGACGCTGCGGGCCAGGATGTTCATGATGTTCTGCCCCTCCAAGTCCAAGATATTCATCTTCGTCTTCTGTTCGAGCGGCATGTTGTCGCAGATCAGTTCCTTGAAGCCTGCCAGTTCTTCCTTGTCGGGCAGTTTACCGGACAGGAGCAGGTAGGCAACTTCTTCGAAGCCGAAACGTTTCTCCTTGATCAGCCCGTGCGCGATGTCTTCCACATCGTATCCGCGGTAAAACAGTTTTCCGGGGATCGCTTTCAGGCCGCCTTCAGGCAGGCGTTCGTAGCCCACCACGTTACCGACTTTCGTCAGTCCGACCAGCACGCCCGTACCGTCTTCGTTACGAAGGCCGCGCTTCACATTGTACATCGGGAACAGTTCGTTGTCGATCTTGCACGCATCCTTGGATGCATCGGACAATTTGTAAATGATATATTCCTTTTTCATCGTAATAAATTTTAATCGGTTTAATTCGTCTCTTGTCGCAACTATAAAATAGACATGATATATTCACCAAACTCTTTGGTTCCGAGAGATTGCCCGTTCGGCATGAAGCGGGCGAGATCGTGGGTGGCCTTCCCTTCGGTGAAGGCGTGTTCGAGCGCGGCGGTTATCAGTCGCCCGGCCTCGTTCCATCCCATATATTCGAGCATCATGACGGAAGAGAGCAGGAGCGAGCAGGGATTGACGACGTTTTTGCCGGCGATGTCGGGCGCCGTCCCGTGTGTCGCTTCGAAGATCGCATAGCCGCTGTCGTAGTTGATGTTGGCTCCCGGCGCGATGCCGATGCCGCCGACCATCGCCGCCAACTGGTCGGAGACGTAATCGCCATTGAGGTTCAGCGTGGCAATCACCGAATATTCTTCCGGCACGAGAAGGGTGTTCTGGAGGAAGGCGTCGGCAATCACATCCTTGATGACGACCTTTCCGGCTGCTTCGGCATCCAACAGGGCGGTAGCGGCGGCATCCTCTCCTTTTTCCTTTTTGATCTTCTCATACTGGGGCCATGTAAAAGTCCTGTCGGGGAATTCGCGTTCGGCCAACGCATATCCCCACAGTTTGAAGCCGCCTTCCGTAAACTTCATGATGTTTCCTTTATGCACCAACGTGACGCTGGGCAGGCGGTTGGCCAGGGCAAATTCGATGGCGGCGCGTACGAGACGTTCCGTGCCCTCGATCGAAACAGGTTTCACGCCGAAGGAGGAAGTTTCGGGAAAACGCACCTTCGTCACTCCCATCTCTTCCGTCAGGAATCGGAGGAATTTGCGGGCTTCGGGCGTTCCTTGCAGCCATTCGATTCCGGCGTAGATATCTTCGGTATTCTCGCGGAAGATATACATATCGACTTTTTCCGGTTCTTTGATGGGAGTCACGACCCCGCGGAACCAGCGCACCGGACGGAGGCAGACATAGAGGTCGAGGGTTTGCCTGAGGGCGACGTTCAGCGAACGGATGCCACCGCCGATAGGGGTGGTCAACGGCCCTTTGATCCCGATCATATATTGGCGGAAAGCCTCCATCGTCTCGTCGGGCAGCCAACTGCCGGTCTGCTTGAAGGCTTTCCCGCCTGCCAGCACTTCCTTCCATTCGATCGCCCGTTTGCCGCCATACGCCCTACCGACCGCTTCATTGACAATGCGCTGGCAGACCGGCGTGATCTCCGCACCTACCCCGTCACCTTCGATAAACGGGATCACTACTTTATCGGGGACATGGAGGATTCCGTTTTGTTTTATAATCTTATTCATAATCTTCATTTCTTATTTTTATAAATTAATTCTATTACTTTTCTCTTGAAAGAAAAGTAACCAAAAGTTCAAGGCCGAACCTGCTTCGCTACTCCGTTCCCTCCGTTCGCTGTCGCGTCTGAAACTCGCTTCGCTCAGACAGCAGACGCTCCGGACGCTCACTCCGGTCTCTGCGCTTAACGCTCACCAGCTTAGGCCGGAAATAGAGCCTGACGGCTCTTTGGGGATGGCCGATACCGCCTGCCATATAGGTGTCAGTATCGGCCATCCCAAGAGAAAGCGGAGCTTTCTTGGAAAGGCCTAAGCGGACGGGCGTCAAGCGGAGGACAAAGGTGAAGCGTCCGGAGCCTGCGCTGTCTGAGCGAAGCGAGTTTCGCAGGCGACAGCGGAGCCTTTGCCCGGAGTAGACCGGACGGTTCAGCCTTGATCTTTTGGTTACTTTTCCATCAAGGGAAAAGTAATAAAGTATTCAACGCCGCGCCCGCTTTAAACCATTTTATCTGCAACTCATTATAGGTATGATTCACGGCGAACGATTCTTCCGTGCCGTCGGCATGGTAAAGGATTGCCGTTAGCGGCTTTCCGGGGGCGAACTCCTTCAGGCCGATGATCGAGATCTTGTCTTCTTCACGCACTTTCTTATAATCATCCTTATCGGCGAAAGTGAGGGCAAGCATACCCTGCTTTTTCAGGTTCGTTTCATGGATGCGGGCGAAACTCTTGGCCAGGATCACTTTCACATTCAGGAAACGGGGTTCCATAGCGGCATGTTCGCGGGACGATCCTTCGCCGTAGTTTTCTTCCGCTACGACGATAGATGAAATACCCTTTGCCTTATACTGTTTAGCGACGGCCGACACTGCCTCATACTCGCCGTTCAGCTGGTTCAGCACGCTGTTTGTCTTACCGTTGAAAGCATTCACGGCGCCCATCAGCATATTGTCCGAAATATTCTCCAGATGGCCGCGGAAACGGAGCCAGGGACCAGCCATCGAGATATGGTCGGTCGTGCATTTGCCTTCGGCCTTCAGCAACAGCGGCATTTCGATCAGGTCTTTGCCGTCCCAGGGAGCAAAAGGTTTCAGCTCCTGCAAGCGGTTGGATCCGGGATCGATCACTACCCCGGCATCTTTGCCTGTCGGGGCTACGTACCCGTTGTCTTTCACTTCGAATCCTTTCGGCGGGAAGTCGGTGCCTTCCGGTTCTTTCAGTTTCACTTCGCGGCCGTCGGCGGTCTTCAGCGTATCGGTCAGCGGGTTGAAACAGAGGTCTCCGGCAATGGTCAACGCCAGCGTCAGTTCCGGGGAAGCGACAAAGGCATGCGTGTTCGGGTTGCCGTCTGCCCGTTTGGCGAAATTACGGTTAAAGGAGGTGACGATGGAGTTTTTGCGCGTATTGTCGTCGGTATGCCGTTTCCACTGCCCGATACACGGACCGCAGGCATTGGCCATAATCGTCGCGCCGATTTTCTCGAAATCGCCGAGGATACCGTCCCGTTCGGCCGTATAGCGTATCTGTTCGGAGCCGGGGTTGATAATCAGCGGGGCTTCCACCGGTATCTTGTCTTCGGCTGCCTGGCGGGCGATCGAAGCGGCACGGCTCAAGTCCTGGTAGGACGAGTTCGTGCAGGAACCGATCAGTCCGACTTCCATCTTACGAGGCCAACCGTTCTCCTTCACTTTGGCGGCAAATTCGGAAATAGGCGTTGCCGCATCCGGTGTGAACGGGCCGTTGATATGCGGTTCCAGTTCGGACAGGTTGATGACGATCACGCGGTCGTAGAAAGAATCCGGCTGTGCCCGTACGTCCATATCGGCTTCCAGATAATCGGAGATGGCTGTCGCCCACTCGGCAACACTATCGCGTCCGGTGGCACGCAGGTAAGCGGCCATGTTCAGATCGAACGGGAAAAGGGAAGTCGTGGCGCCTACTTCGGCTCCCATGTTACAGATCGTCGCTTTCCCCGTCGCCGACAAGGACGCGGCCCCCGGGCCGAAATATTCGATGATGGCATTCGTTCCTCCCTTCACGGTGAGGATTCCGGCCAGTTTCAGGATCACGTCCTTCGGGGAGGCCCATCCGCTCAGGCTGCCGGTCAGTTTCACACCGATCAGTTTCGGCATCTTCAGTTCCCATTCCATGCCGGTCATCACATCGACAGCGTCAGCGCCGCCTACACCGATGGCGATCATACCCAGACCGCCCGCATTTGGCGTATGCGAGTCCGTGCCGACCATCATGCCGCCGGGAAAAGCGTAGTTCTCAAGCACCACCTGATGGATAATGCCGGCTCCCGGTTTCCAGAAGCCGATACCGTACTTGTCGGAAACGGATTTCAGGAAATCGTAGACCTCGCTGTTGCTCTGCGTAGCCGTTGCGATATCTGTCTTGGCTCCCATATTCGCCTGGATCAGGTGATCGCAGTGCACGGTGGCGGGAACGGCCGATTTGTTTTTTCCTGCGTTCATGAACTGGAGCAACGCCATCTGAGCGGTCGCATCCTGCATCGCGACACGGTCGGGGCGGAAATTCACATAATCTTCGCCACGGCGGAAAGGACGGATGTCCGATTCGTCATACAAATGTGCATATAAGATTTTTTCGGCCAGGGTCAACGGACGGCCGACGTGTTTGCGGGCTGCATCCACCCGCTTCGGGAAATTAGAATAAAAGCTTCTCAGCATGTCAATGTCGTACACCATATCTATTCTTTTTATTAGTTAGCAATTTCATTCATGTTTCATACAAATATACCGGTTCGTAACCACCCATCGTGTAATATTTAAGACACCATACTATTTGTTATCTCATTTCTTACTTTTAACAAAAGTAGTGTTTATATAAACACCTTTTATTCAATAATTTCTATTGATTGATAAAGGGTATCTATGAGAACGGGCTCCCACTGCGTCCAATAATAGAACGTAGCGGGAGCCCGTTTTGTTCAAAGGCTTTATTTATTTCTTCAACGATTCTTTCCATTTGTCCGCATAGCTGTGCAGGATGGAGGCGATCCCCTCCCCGATACGGACATAATCTTCACGTTTCAGATTGGCAAGCGAACAGCGGATGGACCACTCCGGCGCATCGAACCCGCCGCCGTTGAGCAATACCAGCGAAGTTTCCTGCGCCAGGCGGAACACGACGTCTACCGGCTCGTAGTTTTCCTGCAGGTAGGCAACGAAATCATCCCCGTAAAACTTCTTTGCCCAGACCAGCATATCGATTTCGCTGTAGTAGCCGGCACGCAACGGATCGTCGAGCAATGTGAAACCGGTACTTTCCCAAAGCGTATGGAGGCGGTCGTGAATGATCTGCTGCATCTTCGTCTTATAAGTATTCTCGCGGTCCAGCAGGGAGAAGGAGGCAAAGAGCGCCATTTGCGTCTGTTGCGGCAACGAAAGACCGGCGGTATGGTTCAGGGCGACCTGGCGGCTGTCGGCAACCATGCGGTCGATGAAACGGATTTCCTCCGGATGGAGCGAAATACTGCTATAGCGTTTGTCCAACTGCTCTTTCTGCCCGTCCGGCAGTTCCTTCAGCATCCGGTCGTATATATTATCTTCGTGCAGCGCGACAACAGCCAGGCGCCAGCCGGTCGCTCCGAAATATTTGGAGAAGGAATAGACGCAGAGGGTGTTCTCCGGCAATTCCGCCATGATCGAACGGAAATGGGGAATGTAAGTCGCATAAACATCGTCGGTAATGATCATCAGGTTCGGATTGTCATTGCGCACGATATCTACGATACGCTCCATCAGACCGTCTGTCAGGCCGTACGATGGCGGATTGCTCGGATTGACGATAAAGGCGGCCTTGACAGACGGGTCTTTCAGGATGTCCAGGTCTTTTTCCTTGTACTGCCAGGTGTGGTAGCCGTCTTTTGTCATTTTACAAGCGTGGATTTCGGTTACATCGAATAAGTAGCGGGCTTGTTCCGGTATCTCTATATAAGGAGTGAACACCGGGGCAAACAGGACGATCTTGTCGCCTTTGTCGAGAAGGAAATTTTGTTGCAGGGAATCGAATATATAGCACATCGCGGCTGTTCCCCCTTCGGTGGCGAAGAGATCGAACTTCCCTTTGGGCGGGCGGTTGTCGCACAACTCCTGCTTCAGGTAGTCTTCGACCAGTACTTCCGTATATTTCAGGATGCGGTCCGGAACGGGATACTGGTCTCCGATGACGCCTTCCGCCCATTCGTGTACGAGGTCGTTCTCATCGACGCCTTTCTCGTTCACAAGGTAATCGTAGGTATCCTTCAGCAACGCCATGCCGGGAGAACCGGCGTGTTTCGTCAGGAATTGCGTGAAACGGGTGGCGACACGTTTCTTTTCGGGGATGCCGGCCAGTCCGACCATCTCCTCGGCATATTCGGAAGAACGGGCACATTCTTCCAGTCCGAACTGGCCGAGCAGGAAAAAGGCTTCGCGGGGTACGGTGCTGATCCAATTCGGATTGCCGCGTCCTGCGTTCAGCATGATATGCGTACTCTTGCGGGCGCTTTCGTCCGCAAGGTCTATCAGGATATTTTTCAGTTCGAAGGGACTGATCTCTGACATTTTCTTTTCGTATTCACGAGTGATTTTGTGTTCCATAAAGAAATAACTTGTTTATTGAATAGAATATATAAATTGCGAGGCCTTTTCTTAGGTGGTATGCCACCTACGGTAATAGGTGATATGCCACTTAAGCTAATAGGTGATACCCCACCTAAGCTAACAGGTGATACCCCACCTAAGGCAAGGGGTGGCATGCCACCTGAATTTCAGGTCATCAAAAGGACGATCACGACTCCCCAGATGATCAACAGGGTATTGCCGACCGCGTATGTCACCGTATAGCCCAATGCCGGCGTCTGGCTCTCCACGGCATCTTCCACAGCACCCAAGGCAGCTGTGGTCGTACGCGCTCCGGATGTACAGCCCAACGTAATGGCCGGATGGAACTTAAAGACATATCTTCCCAACAGCACACCGACGATCAGCGGGATAGCGGTAGCCAACGCACCGATAAAGAAGAGGCTGACGCCGACCTCCTTCAACCCGGTGACAAAACTCGGCCCGGCTGTAATGCCGACAACGGCGATGAACATGTTCAGCCCGACGTTATTCAGCACCCAAAGGGAAGGCTCCGGGATTCGTCCGAAAGTAGGATGCTTGGAACGCAACCATCCGAAGACCAACCCGGCGATCAAGGCGCCGCCGCTCGTACTCAGACTGATGGGAACACCACCGAAATGGATTGCCAAAGAACCCACGACACCTCCGAGGAAAATTCCGAGGCCGACGAAAATCATATCCGTCTGGTTGGTCGGGCGGTCGGCATAGCCTAACGTATCGGCTGCCGCATTCACCTCCAATTTCGTACCGACCAGTTCCAGCATATCGCCGGGATCGATCACCGTGGCGGCCAAAACCGGTATGTTGATGCCGGCACGTTTGATGCTCTTGATACTGACACCGTGCATAACCGGCAGTTTACGCAGTTTGGCGACTGTCATGCCTGCATATTTCTTGCGGGAAATCAATACGGGCAGAGTTTCGGCCGGAAAGTCCAGCAACTCGATATCATTGACTTCATCGCCGATCCAGTCCTCCTCTCCGATCACAAATTCACGTCGGCCGCTGAGCACGACTTCGTTTCCTTTCAAGAGCATCCGGTCGGGTTTCGCATCCCGGATCACACCATCGATACGGACCCGCTCGACGAAGAGGCGTCTTCCCTGTCCCTCCAGATAATCTTCCAACTCCTTCACGGTCTTTCCCGCCCCGAACCAGTCGTTGCTGATCTTGTAGGCGCGGAACGTGATCGGACGGGCGGCAGGCATGAAGCCCGGTTGTTCGCTTTCGTCATCCGAACCCATTTTGGCTTCCAGCTCGCGACAGGCTTTCTTGACCGATTCGATCCCTCCCAACAGACGGGGAGCGATGTCGCTCATGATCCAGGCGGAACCGGCCGTACCGAAAATATAAGAGACGGCATAGGCAACCGGCATGACATTGATCATGTCCGTTTTATCTGCCGCCGGTATGCCCAACTGGTTGATCGTATCTTCGGCCACACCGAGCACGGCGGATATCGTCTGTGAACCCGCCAGCAGGCCGGCAGCCTCTCCGGCAGAATAGCCCATGATCTTCGCCAGCACAAACGGGGCCAGCAAACAGAACAGGCACATCACGACGGCAAACAAAACCTGTGGCAATCCCTCCTTTTTCAATCCCCGGAAGAATTGCGGACCGACACTATACCCTACGGCAAACAAGAACATCAGGAAAAACACCGATTTCAGCGGGGCTCCGATATCGATATGCAATTGCCCGATCAACACACCGACCAGCAAGACGCTGGTCACTGTCCCTAACGTAAACTTTTTAATTTTGAACTTACCGATCCAGAAGCCGAAAGCCAGCGTGAGAAAGATGGCAAGCTCCGGGTAATGCCGGAGCAAATTGGCAAACCATTCCATATATCTATTTTTTTTGGCGTTAATAAAATTGATAATGAAACACGACAGGGGAAAGAGTTGTTGTGTTAAACCAAAATAAAAAAGCTGCCGCAGATCCTACTCTGCGACAGCTTCCCATAGATTATATGATCTGAAGAAGGCTATCCCCCGATCGTCGTTTCGATCCCGTAACCGGCGAATATCTTCCGGCAACGTCCGACCGTCTCGTCCGAAGGGGCAGCGAAAGCATATTGATCCGGATTGTAGACCGTACCCAACTTTTCATGCTTGCCTTTGCCAATGTCATGATATAAAAGCAGGTTTACAGTCCGGTGCTTCCACGGCAGCGAAGCCAGGAAAGCAGCACTGCGTGTTATATTTTCTTCATCGGCATTCACGCCTTCGATCAAGGGAATACGAAGATAGAAATCGTGCCCGGCTTCCGCAACCATCCGAAGATTGGACAAGATCAATTCGTTCGGGACACCGCAATATTCCGTATGCTTGGCCGAATCCATATGCTTCAAATCGACAAGGAGAAGTTCGCAGTTGTCCATCACGTCGCGTACGATCTCCGGCCGGGCGAAAAGCGTCGTATCGACAGCCCGGTGGATCCCCTGTTCCCCGCAACGGCGCAACAAGTCCAGCAAGGGTCCGGGATGCAACAACGGTTCTCCTCCGCAAAACGTCACGCCCCCCTCCGAACGGTCCATGAAAACGGTCTCCTTCTCAATCTCCTTCATCAAGGCATCGGCCGAATACTCCGTGCCGGATATCTCCATCGCCAAAGCCGGACACACCTCTGCACAGGTTCCGCACAGGGTACAACGTTCCCCGTCCGTCACGATCCCCTCCGGCGTGAGCGTCAATGCCTGCTGCGGACAAGCCTCAACGCACGTCCGGCAACCGATGCATTTCTTTTTCGTATAGAGTTTTTGCTTCCGGCTGGACACCCCTTCCGGATTATGACACCATACGCACGACAGGGGACATCCTTTCATGAAGATCGTGATCCGGATACCCGGTCCGTCGTTGATGGCGTATCGTTTTATATCAAATATCAGCATTTTTTTCAATGGACAATGGACAATAGTCCATTCGTTAAAACGTTTCCTGTTCCGTCCGCATGATCACATCCGCCTGCAGATCGGCATTCATGTCGTTGAAATAATCGCTGTAGCCGGCTACTCGAACCAGAAGGTCACGATAATCTTCCGGGCATTTCTGGGCGGCATAAAGCGTCTCCGTATCGACGATATTGAACTGGATGTGATGTCCGCCCAAAGCAAAATAGCTACGGATCAACGAAGACAACTTGGAGATGTCTTCCTCCCGCTTCAGCAGGCTCGGCAGGAAACGCTGGTTCAGCAACGTTCCGCCACTCTTCACCTGGTCGAGCTTGCCGAGAGACTTGATAACGGCAGACGGTCCGTGCGTGTCGGCGCCATGAGACGGAGACGTACCGTCCGAGATGGCACGTCCGGCCAAACGTCCGTTAGGAGTCGCCCCCATCACCTTGCCGAAATATACGTGACAGGTGGTAGACAGCATATTCAGATGGAAACATTCGCCTTTCGTGTTCGGCTTTCCTTCGATCGTATCATACAAATCATCGAACACCTTCACTGCGATGCTGTCGGCATACTCGTCATCGTTGCCGAAGAACGGCGTGCGGTTCAGGATCGTCTGTCTCATCGCCTCGGCCCCTTCGAAATTATCAGCCATTGCTTTCAGCAGTTCATCCATCGACCAGCGTTTATCTTCAAATATATGTCTTTTCAGCGTCGCCAGGCTGTCGGTGATCGTGCCGAGCCCCGTGCACTGGATATAGGTTGTGTTATAGCGCGGGCCGCAGTTGTAGTAATCCCGTCCTTTCGCTATGCAATCGTCGATGAAAAGAGACAGGAAAGTGGCCGGCGCATATTTGGCAAACATGCGGTCGATATAGTTGCTCACACGCACCTTCATATCCACAAAATAGCGGACCTGCTTCATGAAAGCGGCATACAGTTCGTCATAGCTGCCGAAACCGCGCGGATCGCCCGTTTCCAGTCCGACCTTACGTCCTGAAACCGGATCGACGCCGTTGTTGAGCGTCACTTCCAAAATCTTCGGCACATTCAGGTAACCGGTCAGCACATACGCCTCCTTGCCGAACGCCCCGACCTCGATGCAACCGCTGCAACCGCCTTCACGTGCATCATGCAACGATTTTCCCTGGCGCATCAACTCCTGTATATACACATCCGGATTGAAAACAGAGGGATAGCCATGCCCCTGGCGGATCACCTTGCAACCGGCCCGCAGGAAACGTTCCGGCGTACGGGCACTGATATGGATGGCACTGCCGGGTTGCAGGATATGCAGTTCCTCGATCGTTTCGAGCATGATATAGGAGACTTCGCTCACCCCGTCGCTGCCATCGGCCTTCACCCCGCCGATATTCAGGTTCGTAAAATCGTTATATGTACCGCTTTCCTTAGCCGTGATGCCGACTTTGGGAGGAGCCGTATGGTTGTTCACCTTGATGAAGAAGCACGACATCAGTTCCTTTGCCTCGTCGCGGGTCAGTGTGCCGTCGGCAATCCCCTTTTCGTAGAAAGGAGCCAGATGCTGGTCGAAATGTCCGGGATTCATCGCGTCCCAGCCGTTCAGTTCGGTGATCGTCCCCAAGTGGACGAACCAATACATCTGGATCGCCTCCCAATAGTTGCGGGGAACATGGGCCGGAACCCAACGGCAAACTTCGGCGATACGGCGCAGCTCGGCCGCCCGTTTCGGGTCTTTCTCCGTCAGCGACATTTCATCGGCAAGATCCGCATGCCGTTCGGCTAACAGGATGGCGGCGTCGCACGAGATAGACATGGCGGTCAGTTCCTCCTGCTTGTCGGTCGCTTCGGGATCGTTCATGAAATCAAGGCCGTCCAGTTCTTTCCGGATACGTTCCTTCAAATCCAACAATCCGTACTTATACACCTTTCCGTCCAAAGCGGTATGTCCCGGAGCGCGTTGTTCCATAAATTCGGTGAACATCCCCACCTCATAGGCATCTTTCCATTCCTGGGGCACATGGCTGAAGATACGTTCCCGCTGCGTGCGCCCTTTCCAGTAAGGGATCACTTCGCGTTCATAAGTGTCGATGTCTTCCTGGCTGATCGTATAACGCTGCAATTCACGCGTGTTCAGGACATGCAAGTCCTCCACACTATGGCAGGTCAGTTCCGGGAAGGTCGGCACACATTTCGGTTTCGGTCCGCGTTCGCCCACGATCAGTTCGTCTTTGCCGATATAGATCGTCTTCTGCTTGCAGATCTCATAAAAATTCATGGCCCGAAGAATCGGAATCGGATATTTTCCGTAGTTTTCCTTGTAGAAACGAGTTTCTATCAAAGCGCGTTCAATAGACAGGGAGGGCTCGGCATCGAACGTTTCTTGGCGAAGACGTTTGATCCGGTCATTCATTCCATAAGCATTTGCCTCTACTGCGGGGGCGAAATTGGATGCACTGTGCGGTGCTCGTTGAGCTGTGATTGTAGTCATATTATATAAAAGACAATTTTTTATTCGATTATTTTAATCTGATAAATTCCGGACAAAATGATACAGAGATAAAACCATCGGCGCAAGCCAATGACTTCAGATACCCATACAAACCGAAAGAACTCTTGCCTGGGAACGGCAAAAGGGAAAGGAAAAACCGCCTGTCAAGAAATCAGGCAATTGAACAGTCGTCTATAAGATTTAACGAACATATCGTAATAATTTAAAATCAGCACTCGGTATTAAGTGTATGATTGCAGCAAATATAGACATTTTTCCATAAAAACAAAAGAAATCATATTTATTTAATAAAACCCGGCGCACACCGTCTTGTAAGAAAGATCGATCAAGCGATCCCATACGCCTTCAACTTATTGTAAAGCGTTTTACGGTCAATTCCCAACAACCGGGCGGCCTTGGTCTTATTGTTGCCGGCTTCCTGCAGGGCGCGTTTGATCATTTCGCATTCGTGCGATTCGTTTTTCAGCTGGATATTGACCGGAGCCGAAACCGGGCCGGCAGTCAGTTCTTCAGGAAGTTCGTTGCGGGTAATATAGCGGCCGGTCGCCAACAGAGTGGCATACTTAATGGCGTTCTTCATCTGGCGCAAGTTGCCCGGCCACGGATAAGACTGGAAAATCCGGATCACTTCATTGTCAAAACCGATAATATCTTTCTGCAATTCCATATTGGCCTGGTCCAGGAAGTTGTCGGCAAACAGCAAAAGGTCTTCTTTCCGCTCTTTCAAGTCGGGGATGCGGACTGTGAACTCGTTGATACGATGATATAAATCTTCACGGAAATCCCCCTTATCGATCGCAGAACGCAGGTTCTCGTTTGTCGCGGAGATAAGACGGACATTGATCGCGATCTCCTGATTGCTGCCGACCGGTTTTACCTTCCGCTCCTGCAAGGCACGTAGAAGCTGCACCTGCACTTCATAGGACAAGTTACCGATCTCGTCCAGAAAGATCGTACCACCCTGGGCGGCGACAAAAGCCCCTTCTTTATTATCGATAGCTCCGGTAAACGAACCTTTCACATGCCCGAAAAATTCGGATGCGGCCAAGTCTTTCGGGATAGCCCCGCAGTCAACGGCTATAAAAGGAGCTTTCTTGCGGTTGCTCTGTTCGTGGATGCGGCGGGCGACATACTCTTTCCCCGTACCGCTCGAACCGGTAATCAATACGGACATATCCGTCGGAGCGACCAGGCGCACATGCTCGTAGAGCTGGCGGGCTGCCGGGCTTTGTCCCTCCACATACCGGCCATGCGTTCCTCCCGACGGTTCGGGACGTTTGGCCGAAGGCACAAGGCGTTCCGGCTTTATCACATCCCTGATCTTGCCTAAAAGCTCTTCCGGGTTCAACGGTTTGGCGATATAATCGGACGCCCCCGACTTGATTGCTTGCACGGCGGTTTGTATCTCCGCATAGCTGGTCATCATAATCAGGGGAATTGCAAAATTGTTTTCTTTTATCCATTTCAACAGATCGATCCCATCCCCGTCCGGCAAACGCAAATCAGACAGGATCAAATCGAAAGAGGCATCCTCTATCCGGCTTCGTGCATCTGAAACCGATGATACCGAACTGACCTCGAACCCTTTCTTCCCCAGCCAGGTTTTCAGCATCAACGAGAATGTTATATCATCTTCTAAAATCAGAATAGACGGCATATCGTTCTTTTTTGTTTCGTACACAAAGATAACTAAGAAATCCCGCTTGCCGCATTTTTTAATTCTTAATTTTTAATTCTTACTTCGAAAAAGCCCACGTCGCCCTTTTCCATGCCCCTTCGAACGGACCCTGCTTGAATCTCTTCAACCACCAATGGCAGAAGCCCAACTGGAGGACGAACAGCAGGACACCCACTCCGAAGCTGGCTGTCGTTCCTAAAACATTGTAGAGCGACAAACCGTAGCCGAAATAAACGAACGATCCGATAATGGATTGTGTCAGGTAGTTGGTCAAACTCATCTTTCCGTACGGAACCAAGCCGTGCAGCACTTTATGAGGCGAAACTTGTTGCCACAGAAAGACGAAACAAGCAACTAACACGCACATGAAAGAGAAATTGCGGAAAGACGACACAACCGTGCTCATCGGAGTGAGCATCGCCTTATTGGGGATCATATCCGGAAGAGAAGCCGTAATGAAATACAACGGGACAAAGCAGACCGCACCGATAACCAGCGTCCGCATCCAGAAAACACGATGTTCGGACAGGTTGACAAACAACTGCCTGCGCCCGATCAGCATCCCCAACAGGAACAAAGAGGCAGTCTGGAAGAAACGTCCGTACCCCCACGCCCACAACAGGCTGAACAGCTGGCCGTCCCAGAGGTTGGACTTGACCATCGCCCAGAAATCCGGCTGCGCCAGGAACGGATACATGCGTTGGCTGTGAACATACCATACGCCGGCTGCCGGCACATAGTCGGGATTCATCATCGCATAGAAAAACTTGCCGAGTTCAATCGGTTGGAGCATCAGGATAATAGCGGCTATGAGGACCGCACGGTCGCCCCATTTGCAGACTATCACGAGCACCACACCGATTATGGAATAAAGGACTAATATGTCGCCGGGGAAAAACGCCCCGTTGAAACATCCGATAATGAACAAAAGGAAAAGCCGCCACAGGAAACGCAGACGGAAGTCTTTGCCTTTCTTCGCCTGGTTGTTATATTGGATGAAGAAACTGAACCCGAACAGCAGGGAGAAAATCGCGTAAGCCTTTCCGGAAAAAAGGAAAAACAAGGTTTCCCATATTCCTTTATCCATCGCCTCCATAAAGGCCGAAGAAGCTGGCGGGAAGTCATAAAAATTAAAATGTTCGATGTTGTGCAGTAACATAATAGCCATAACGGCAAAACCGCGTAGTGCATCCACCACCTCGATACGAGGCGACTTAGCCAAAAGTCCGTGCTCCATGATAATGATTTATGATTTTTAATTTATGATTTATGATTTACGGGGGCAAAAGTAGGCAAAGAAGTCATATAAAACAAAAAAAGCGCCCTTATAGGCGCTCTTTTTGTTTGCAGACTTAAAATAGATACTCGAACATAGTAACTTTAAAACGGTTTTTTAATGTAGAAACGTCCACTTCCGCTTCTCACTTATGGAAGAAGCGAATATCGTGCCAAACCCAGTCCGGTACACGGCCTGTTTTTATAACCCACTCTATTCTAACAGATAAGTCAACCATAATGTTTTACGAAGGCTAATTATTGCAACATCACGAATGGGGAATCGTGGACATATATGGGGAATTTTTCTACAGATACCGTTCCACAGCCCGGCCCACGACGACGCCCGCCAGCCGGATCACCTCGGATAAGATCCGTTTCCAACCGTCGTCTGTCAGCGCTTCGTCGTTCTTCTCAAGGATTCTCAGCTGGGCCACCAAGTCGGAAGCTCCCAACATGGTGAAAAGAGGGATCATCTTATGGGAGATTTTGGCAGCCGGACCCCGTTCGGTCTTCTCCAGGGCTTGTTGCAGCAACGAAATGCTCTTGTTCGTCTCCTCGGCAAAGGTCCGGATGATGGAGGCGGAGGCTTCTTTGTCTTCGCCGGCAAAAGCGGTGAGCGAATCAAAATCGAATTCAGGCGACACCTCGGCTTGTATATCGGCCTGCAACAGGTTATTCAACAAGGCGATCAACTGCTTAGCCGTGAAAGGCTTGTTCAGGAAGCCGGTAAAACCGGCTTCCAAGTAGTGGGTATGCTCGTTTTCCACACTGGCCGAAAGTGCGATGACGGGCACGGTGTCCGTTCCGGGGACACCCGACGAACGAATGGCGTCGAGCAGGCCGTAGCCATCCATGCCCGGCATCTGTATATCGGTTATGATCGCGTCGAAAGAGCTATTGCGCAAAATATCGACCACGGCAAACGGATTCGAGCAACTGGCGACCTCCACATGATTCCGTTTCAAAAACTCTTCCGTCAGCGCCAGCTGCAACGGATCGTCGTCGACCAGCAAACAAAAGATTTCGCGACCTCCGAAGCTCCCGTCCTCCGTTTCGTCTTCCTCTACGGATGGCGGGGCAGGCAATGTCTGCACTTCCGACTCCTGCAACGGCATGACAATCGTAAAATCGCTTCCCTTCCCCGGAACACTCTTTAGCGACAAGGTCCCTCCCATCAGCTCGATCAGCTTGCGGGTGATGGAAAGTCCGAGCCCGAAACCTTCTTCCTTTTCGGTTCCCGACAAGCGGGCGAACTCGCCGAAAATCCTTTCCTGCTCTTCTTCCGGAATCCCCGTGCCGGAATCGGAAACGACAATTGACAATCGAGAATCGGCAGTTGACAATTTGACCACCAGCACGACGCGGCCTTCATGCGTGAACTTGATGGCGTTGGACAATAGGTTGCCGACCACCTGGCGGAGGCGTATCGGATCACCGGAATAGATGCGATCCATCCCCTCCTCCTTCATATTCAGGACAAATGCCAGCCCCTTCGCCTCGGCTATCGGACGGAAGCTCCCGTATATTTCGTTAAAAAGCGTACGCACGCTGAAAGGCACGTCCTGTATCTCCATCTGTCCCGATTCCAACCGGTGAAAATCGAGCAAACCGTTCACCAACGAAAGGATATGGTCGGCCGACCCGGTCATGTTTTCCAAATAATACCGTTGCCTTTCGTCCGGATGGCGGCGCAGCAGCAGTTCGATATAGCCGATTATGGACGAGAGCGGCGCCCGTATATCGTGGCTGATCGTCAGCATCAGCTTCTCCCGGCTATGGAGCAGGTCTTCGGCATATTGCTTGGCTTTCTCCAATTGCTGCCGGTAATACTGGCTCCTGGAGATATCGCGCGTGATCAGGATGATGAAGACTACCACGATGATCAGCGACAGGACGGCGATGCCGCCAATGAGATAAGAGGTTTCGCGCAGCACCTCCTGTTTCTTCACGACACGCTCCATCGACGCGTTCATCTCCTCTTCTTCTATATCACGCAACATCTGGTTGATCCGGCTCGTGATGATGCTGTTATCATAACGCAGGTTGGCAGCGCGTTCCAAGAGCTGGTCGACAAGCTGTTTGCGCTGGTCGGCCACGCTGTCCTGCAAGTTTTTCAGGACCGTCACGATCGTGTCTGCCGGGTTGAAGGCGTTCACCAGCGTGTCGGTCACGATCTGGCGGGTCGTATTCACGACAACGGCCGAATCTGCTTTGGGCGGCGAAAACACATCGGCAAGGCGACGGAAAAAACCGCGGGGCTTATGGGTCTGAGGAGTCTTTACGGAATCCTGGTGCACGATCACGCGTTCCTGTATCTCGACCTGCCGGATCATCGTATCTTGCCGGGCGATCACTTTCTCGATGTTTTGGGTGTACAGATGCTCCGCGTTCGTCTCGCGCCAGGTTTCCAGCAGGCGGCGCGTGTTCCGTCGCTTCTGTTCGATCAGCATGTCGATCGTGTCGATCTTGGGATACAACGCCGGATTCGATACCAGCGAACGCAGGGAATCCATATTCTGCAAAGCCTTGTTCAGCGTGCGGTTGAAATGGTTGATCTCTCCTTGCGGACGTCCGATCACTTGTCCGAGCGCCTCGCTTTCATACAACAAAGACAAGGTGTTGGTCACGAGATAGACTTTCTCGCTCGATTTGTTGTTCGGGTCGTCTTCGCCGGCAAACCGTTCGATGATGTTATAGATGTAAACGACCGAGCACACGGCTATCAGGATCAATAACAAGTACCCCAATATGACTTTACTTGTAATATGCCCGTTCTGTGCGCTCATCAGTCTTTCTTATAGTCCATTTCCCATTTGTCCAACATAATGAAATCCGCTTTCTTCAACCCGACCTTCCAGAACGGGACCGGTTCGTCATGGTCGCCGAGGAACATACGGTCGCGCACGGCAAAAGCGGGATGGGTCAGGGCCAGCGTGGAATCGGATACCGAAGTCCGGACACCGGCGATGTCCAAGACCGTATGGAACACGCTGTTCGTGCTGACCGGATAAGCGCCGTGAGACATCGCCGTCCGGTATTTCTCCGGGAAAACCTCCCGGTAATCGTCCGAAAACCAGATGATGTACGGGATATGGAGCTGATAGTAAGTCGGTATCGGCGAAGCATGCAGGTAGCGGGCACGCGAATCATCGAAAATATCTTCTCCGTGATCGCTCAGATAGAGCATCGACGAACAGACCTGCTTCTTTTTCAGCATGTCGACGATTTCTCCCAAGACATAATCCGTATAATAGATCGAGTTGTCGTAGGCATTGCGCAGTTCCTTCTTATAGGATTGGCGGATGCCTTCGGCCTTATCCGGCGTATAAATCCGGAATTCGTCCGGATAACGTTCGTGATAATTGAAATGCGACCCGTAGGTGTGGAGGACGATAAACATATCCTCGTCCGATTTGTCCAGTTCCTTTTCCAGATACGGCAAAAGGGCGGCATCGTGCAGCGAGGTCAGATACGACCCGGTGTTGAACGTGCTCATATCGATAAACGTATCGGCCTCGCGGTAGAAAGCCCCGATCATCGAAGTGGTCAGTTTCTGGTTGGCGATGACGAGCGTGCGGAAACCGGCTTCCTTGAAAGCGGTGACGATGCTTTTCTCGTCGTAAATCACGCCATAGTTCTCCGCGCTGGCGGCAGACAGGATGATCGGAACGCTCTTGTGCGTATTGTTGGATTGCGTCACGACATCCGCAAAATGGACCAGGCCGTCGAGCCCTTTCATCCGCGGGGTCGTATTGCGTTCATATCCGTACAGGCTCCATTCCATTGCCCGCGAAGTCTCTCCCACCACAAGCACGTAAATCTCCCGTTTGCCATCCGCCTGTCCCGTCCGGACCGAGTTGAACTTGAAATCGGCGGAAGAAACGGAATAGTTGGCATTCTTGTTCGATTTGGTAATCGCGAAATAGAGGTTATAAAGCGCATTGACCGGATAGACATCGTTCTTGAGCGAGAAACTGTGCTTTTGCCAAGAAGGCAGGAAACAGAGCAGCACCCCCACTCCGAAAAGCCCCAAGCTTCTGGACGCCCACCGCTTGCGGAACACGGCGGTCAGCCGGTCTTTCATGCGGATCGAACGCGTGGCCAGCCACAAGGTAGGAAGCGTATAAAAGAAAAAGACGCAAACGATGACAAGAAAAATATTTCCTAATAATTCGCTTGCCTCGGAAGCATTCGAACTTGTCAGGTTCAGGAACATATCCACCGCTATCACCGACTCGCCGAAAAGATACAACAAGACCAGCTGGCCTCCGTCCAGTATGATCTTCGGCAACAGACACCAGACCACCACTCCGGGTTTACGCGCCAGCAGCAGAACTCCCATCCAGAACGCCAACGGCATGACGATGGAAGCAAGGCCCACCGAGACAGGCAGAGGCTCGGTGAACAGGAAGACGCAGTTCGGAATGATGAAAAGCAAGCCGAACAAGAAATATAAGTGTTCCTGTGAAGATATCCAACGCAAAATATTAGTAAAGTACCTCATCGATTTTTGCCTAAAAAGCCTAATTTTATCCACTAATCTTATCCCTTTTTACCGCAGCACTGCTGCAATCGGCAAATGTAGGCGTTATCTACCATATATACATAGAGTAGAAGCACAAAAAAAGTTATTTCAATTTTATTTCAATCCCATTAAAACAAGCCGGATATCATTTCGACACAAAAACAGGCGTTATTGCCTCCTATTAGATATGTTAAAAAATATTACCCTTGCTACTAATTCCAAAAACATGGGGTACTAATCCGATTTACACGGGGGGACATTGACATTTTGATATTTCAAAAATCATGCAATTGCTTTCAATAATCTTGCAATATGCCGGTAGCAGGGCCCTGCAATTTCCGGCTGTCGTTTTTTCTCTTTAACTTCGGGCGGCCGAAGGGGAATTATTCAGAATCATCAACAATAATAAAAAGACAAAATGAAAAGACAAATCATGCTGCTGTCGGCTTGTACGGCCGCTTTGTTGAGCGCTTGTTCGTCGAACACGCGTATCGCAAGCGAAGTATATGCCCCTGCAGCCAAAAACGAATTACGGGCGCCGGCAACACCGCTGGTGACCATCGACCCGTACACCAGCGCCTGGTCGTTTGCCGACCGCCTGAACGAAGAAAGCGTGCGCCACTGGACCGGCCGCAACTTCCCGCTGTTGGGAAGCCTGCGCGTCGACGGCGTTTCATACCGGTTCATGGGAGCGGACAAAGTAGAGGTGACGCCGGTTATCGGCACGGCGGCTTCCGGCTTATGGGAGGCGACCTACACATTCGGCCGGCCGGAAGGGGAATGGACCGCCGTCGATTACGAGGCGAAAGGTTGGAAAACGGGCAAGGCAGCATTCGGGACGGACGACAATCCGTATCGCTCCACTCCCTGGCAGGAAGGCGACATCTGGGTACGCCGCTCGTTCGACTGGCCCGAAGGGACGGACAAAGAAGATCTGTTCCTGCAATATTCGCACGACGACAATATCGAACTGTACATCAACGGCAGGCAGGTTGCAGTGACCGGCAACGGGCTGGATTACGACCTGCTGAAGGAAATCCCGCAGGAAGTGGCCAGCACGTTAAAACCGACGGGGAACATCCTGGCCGCCCACTGCCGCAACAACGGCGGGGGCGCCTATGTGGACATGGGAATCATGAAGAAGGTAAAACGCGGGGATACGTTTGACGACAAAGCGGTCCAGAAGTCGACCACCGTCATGCCGACACAAACGTACTATACGTTCGAATGCGGCCCTGTCGAGCTGGATCTGATCTTCACGGCCCCGATGCTGATGGACGACTTGGAGGCCATGACCGCCCCGTACAATTATATCACGTATCAGGCCCGTTCGTTGGATGGCCGGGCACATGATGTCCGGTTATACCTCGAAGCGACCCCGCAATGGGCCGTCAACACGACAGACCAGCCTGTCACCTTCGAAAAGATCGAAAAAGACGGGTATGTCTATCTGAAGACCGGCTCTGTCGACCAGGAAGTTTTGGGCAAGAAGGGAGACGACCTTCGCATCGACTGGGGCTATTTCTATCTTTCAGCCGCGCAATCTCCGGACGTGACAGTCGCCATCGACGAATACTATGCTGCCAAGAAAGCATTCATGGCCGACGGCAGACTGTCCGGCAAAGCGGAGAATGTGTCTCCGGATATGGAAAAACAGATGACGGTCCTCGCCTACTCCGACAACCTGGGCAAGGTAAACGAAAAGACCGTGTCAGGGCACTTGTTGATCGGATATGACGATCTGTATGCGATCCAGTATTTCAATGACAACCGGATGGCATACTGGAAGCACGACGGGCAGACGGACATTTTCGATGCCTTCGCCAAAGGCCAGAAAGAGTATGCCGGAATGATGAAACGGTGTGCGGACTTCGACGGACGCCTGATGCAGGAAACGGCGGCCGCCGGCGGACAAAAATATGCCGAGCTGTGCGCCCTGGCCTATCGTCAAGCTGTCTCAGCACATAAGTTGGTGACAGACAAGGAAGGCAACCTGCTATTCCTGTCGAAAGAGAATTTCAGCAACGGCTCGATCGGGACGGTCGATATCACCTACCCTTCGGCGCCGCTCTTCTTATGCTATAACCCCGAACTCCTGAAAGGCATGATGAACCCGATCTTCTACTACAGCGAAAGCGGCAAATGGAACAAGCCGTTCCCCTCGCACGATGTCGGGACCTATCCGCAGGCTAACGGACAGACCTACGGCGGCGACATGCCGGTCGAAGAATCCGGCAATATGCTGATCCTCGCAACGGCCATCGCGACAATCGAAGGGAATGCGGATTATGCAGCCAAACATTGGGATGTGTTGACGACCTGGGCCGATTATCTGAAGAAAGAAGGTCTCGACCCGGACAACCAGTTATGCACGGACGATTTCGCCGGCCATTTCGCCCACAACACCAACCTGTCCATCAAGGCGATCATGGGGATAGCCGGCTACGGCAAGATGGCCGGGATGTTGGGAAAGAAGGAGATAGCGGATTCCTACCTGGCGACAGCCCGTGAAATGGCCGGAAAATGGATCTCGATGGCAAAAGACGGAGATCACTATAAGCTGACCTTCGACAAGTCCGGCACATGGAGCCAGAAGTACAACTTGGTTTGGGACCGCCTGTTAGGGCTGAATATTTTCCCTGCGGAAATAGCCGAAGCGGAAACTGCTTATTATAAGACCAAACAAAACAAATACGGCCTGCCGCTGGACAATCGCGAGGATTATACCAAATCCGATTGGATTCTGTGGAGCGCCTGCCTGACCGGCAATGCGGCCGATTTCGAAGCGCTTGTGCTTCCGGTCTGGAAGTACGCCAACGAAACGACCTCACGCGTCCCGTTGAGCGACTGGCATTACACTTCCGACGGTACGCAACGCGGATTCCAGGCCCGTTCGGTCGTCGGCGGCTACTATATGAAACTGCTGGAAGAAAAACTGAAATAATTTGTAATGAAGGTGTGTCAAAACTCCTTTATCACGATCTTTAAGGCACGGATTACACGGATTACACGGAAAGATAATAAATTTATCCGTGTAAATCCGTGAAATCCGTGCCTAAATTATGTCTATTGTAAGCAGGATTTTCTTTTGACAACCTCCATCATAAATCACAACTTCTTAATAATCCTGATAAACTCCTCATTCGTCATCCGGATATCCGGTTCCTTGTAATTCACGTAATCTTCAAAATAATCGCTGGCGATATCCGCCACGATCTCCGAGCCGTCCAACCCGAAAGAACTCACCAATTTCTCCACCTTGCTGCGGATCCGGCGGATCACCTGCAGGCGGTCTTCATAACGGTCGGGTTTCTCCTGCTCCGTCACATGCTCGTTGCGGGCAATCAGATAAACCGTCGTATAAAACATCTCCATATCCCCGAATACCGGGACGAATAAAGCTTTTTTTTCTTCCGGCAATGCCGCCAGTGTCTCCTGAATTTTTGTCATTCTTATGTTTATTTTAATTGGTTGGCGAAGATAGTACATTCCGTTCATAGATAAAGTCTATCCCGCAATAATAATATGCATTTCATTCAATGAACAAATTTCAAGCAGGGAATGTTAGAATAGTAGAAACAACATAAAACAGATGGATCATGCTTACATTATGTCTCAGTTTATTATTGTTGATAACAAATAATAGTAATGATAGTCAAATAACAGATAAAAAAGAAAAAGTTATGAAATTTGAATTAATCCAGTTACCCTATGCAGCCAATGCGCTGGAACCGGTCATAAGTAAAGAAACGATAGAGTTTCATCATGGCAAACATTTACAGACGTATGTAAATAACCTGAACAACCTGATTCAGGGGACCAAGTTCGAAAACGCGACGCTGGAACAGATCGTGGCAGAATCCGACGGCGCTATTTTCAACAATGCCGGACAGACGCTCAATCATAATCTCTATTTCACCCAATTCTCACCGTATGGCGGCGGCAGACCGACCGGCGCTCTTGCCAAGGCGATCGACGCGACTTGGGGGTCGTTCGAGAACTTCCAGAAAGAATTCGTGACGGCCGGAACAGGCTTGTTCGGCTCAGGCTGGGTATGGCTGGCCAAAGATAAAGACGGAAAACTTTCAATTACCAAAGAAGCTAACGGTAGCAACCCGGCTGCTCACGGATTGAAGCCGATCCTGGGATTCGACGTCTGGGAACATGCCTACTACCTCGATTACCAGAATCGCCGTCCCGATCATTTGAATGCTTTGTGGAAGATCGTTGATTGGGATGCCGTTAGCAAAAGATTTTAATAGTCAGGTCCTTTAAACTCCAGACCAAAGCCGTCGGGCAAACTACCGGACGGCTTTTTTATTTGCAATATGACCGATATCCGACAGATATAGCAATATTGACAATTATAAGGGAAAAATATCCGACAATGGAACGGAATAAATAGCGTAACTTTGTTATATAATTAATAAACAGAATATAAACCTCAATTAATAAGGAGAATAAATATGAAAGTACAAGAATTGACAAAAGCGGAATTCCTGAAAAAAGTAGCGAACTACGAAGCCAGCCCCGACAAATGGGTATATGAGGGCGACAAGCCTTGCATCGTGGATTTCTATGCAACCTGGTGCGGACCTTGCAAGATGGTCGCTCCTATCCTGGAAGAATTAGCGGAAGAGTATGCCGGAAAAATCGATATCTATAAGGTCGACACGGAAAAAGAAGAGGAACTGGCCGCCTCTTTCGGCATCAGAAGCATTCCTTCCCTTCTTTTCTGCCCGATGGAAGGGCAACCGCAGATGGCAAAAGGCGCAATGGGAAAGGCTGATTTCAAAAAGGCTATAGATGAGGTACTTTTGAAGAAATAATGACAACATCCCTACGTAAATAAGAAGTCCTCTCCGAGTCCCCAACAGAGCTCGGAGAGTTTTTTCTGTAAAAATATCACACATTATGTCACCAAACTGTTGCATAATTAAAAATAATGCGTACCTTTGCACCCGCAATCGAGAGAGAGATTGACACTGATAAAAAATGAATGCCTCTTTAGCTCAGTTGGCCAGAGCACGTGATTTGTAATCTCGGGGTCGTTGGTTCGAATCCGACAAGAGGCTCTAAAGGGCAGTTACCAGAGTGGCCAAATGGGGCTGACTGTAACTCAGCTGGCTTTCGCCTTCGGTGGTTCGAATCCATCACTGCCCACTAAAAAAGACTTGGAAGATTTTTCTTTCAGGTCTTTTTTATTTTATACCCGCCTCACTGCCCTATAATCTTTATTCCGTCTCACCCGATATGTATTGGAGACAATACCTTTCCTTTTCGTTCGGCAATATGTGATACACCAGCCAATCGCCATTTGGAAAAGTTTATCGTCGGGCAGATGTGGGCCATTTTCAACAAAATCACAGATTCTCGGATGAAAAATAAAAAAGCCTTTGATTCGCAATGAACCAAAGGCTTTTTTATTTCTGGCGGTCCGTACGGAAGATGAACCTTAATTCTATTCCTCACGTACTCAATATCTTAGCAAGCTCTTAATTCTTTCTCCCACTAATAACCCCACGTGTGTAATTCTTTAGATTGCTTGGTGTTGCGGTGGTTGTTTGAGTTGATGCAAAGATAGGTGTTTATTATAGAGTAATAAAATAAAAGAGCCATATTTAACACGAAAATGCAGAGAGTTTTCTTACTTTTGCAATATGTTATATTATAGAAGAAAAATATTATTAGCATTGATTGAAGCATTTGGCGGTCATTTGACTGCCAAACAACTTCAGAAATATTTGTTTCTTTTTACAAGGAAACAAGAGGAAAAAGCATTTGATTTTATTCCTTATTACTATGGTTGTTTTTCATTCCAAGCAAATCAGGATATAATGACATTAGCTAAATTGGGCTACTTAAGTATTATAAAAAGCGAGAATGGTCGTAGAATACAAATTTGTCAACCCAATAATTATTTGATGATGCTTGATATGTTTGAACAGCAAGCTATAAAAGAAATAAAAGAAAAATTTGGTTGTCTATCTCAAAACGAGTTAATTCGTTACACTTATATTAATTATCCTTATTACGCAACAAAAAGTACAATAGCAATTAATTTGCTAAATGAGGAAGAATTAGCTGTAATAGATAAGCAAAAAAGAACCTTTACAGAGCCTCAATTATTCACTATAGGATATGAAGGACGCTCTTTAGAAAAATACATTAATATTCTCCTCGTGAATGATGTACATATTCTCTGTGATGTCCGTAAAAATGCCTATAGTCAAAAATATGGATTTTCAAAAAGTCAATTAGAGAAAGCATGTACAGGAGTAGGTATAAAATATATCCATATACCGCAACTGGGAATAGAATCAGAACAAAGACAAGATTTAAAATCACAAAAAGATTATGAAATTCTTTTTGAGTCATATGAAAAATCTACCCTAAAAGAAAATTGGGATTATCTTTTATATGTCCGAGAATTGATTGATACAGAGAAACGTGTAGCTTTAACTTGCTTTGAAGAAAGTCACAAACAATGCCATAGAGGAAGAGTTGCGAAATATTTAATGCAACTACCTGATATAACTTACACCCTTAAACATCTATAAAACATGCCTACAACTCGAGTTCTAATTGCTGTAAAAACATACCCTACTTTATCGGAAAAATACGATGAATTAGTTTGTACTGCTGGTTTCTTGGAAGATGGCACTTGGATAAGAATATATCCTATTCCTTTTCGTAAATTAAGTTATGATAAGAGATATAGTAAATGGCAGTGGATAGAACTTGATTTGGTTAAAAACACAAGTGATTTTAGGAAAGAAAGTTTTCGTCCTGCAAATATAGATAATGAAATAAAAATAGTAGGAGAAATTGGTACAAAAAATGGCTGGGCAAAAAGAAAGTCTATTGTTTTAAAACATGTCCGTTATAATATGGCTGAGCTTATTGAAGAAGCCAAAAATCCTCAAATAGGAACATCATTAGCCGTATTTAAACCTCAAAGAATTATTGATTTTGTTTGGGAAGAATCTACAAGAGAATGGAATAAGCAGAAATTAGATGTTGTATATGCCAATCAAGCCCAACATAGTTTATTTGATGTAGAAGAAACTAAAAGAATATTCAAAGTAGCTAAAAAATTGCCTTATGAGTTCTCATATAAGTTTATATCAGAAGATGGTAAAGAACGAAAACTCATGATTGAAGATTGGGAATTAGGGATGCTTTATTGGAATTGCCTTGCTGCTGCTAATGGAAATGAACAAGTCGCATGTGAAAAAGTGAAAGAGAAATATTTCACAGAATGGTGTAAAAAAGATATATATTTTTTCTTAGGAACAACCAAGAAATTTCATAATGTAGGTACTAATCCTTTTATTATTATTGGAACATTTTATCCACCGAAGAATCCGCAATTGGCTTTGACCTTTAAAATGGACTAATACAAACTTAGTTATATTAAATAAAAGCTTTTAGATATAAGAACAAAAGACCATAGTATAAACTTACTTTCGTAAATACGATTCGATATAATACATTTTGCTGAAAAGAAGATTGTTGAAAAATATTTTTTTAAGATGGCAAGGAATTGCTTTTTACTATTTTGCTTTTAATAACCCTATGAAGAACATAGACTAAGCTTTAGTCCTATCACATTTATTACTTTTTTATTAGAATGTCCCTTTTTTACACCTATTATCAATCTAAGAAATCTTACTTTTGCCTGATAATTAAGGCAAAATGGAGAAAATTCAAGTAATACAACCTACTAAATTGCTTGCTCCTTATATAAAGCAATATTGGTTTTTAAGGATAGATGATGTAAAGCAAGGCTTTCAACGTTCTATCCCAGCAGGTTGTGTAGGAATTGTTTTTCATAAAGGAAACAAAATTATTTCTTCTTTTCATAAGGGAACGCAACCACAATCCTATATAAGCGGGCAAATCAGTACTTATTCAGACATAGAATTTTCTTTCTTGGATATGGTCATTATTTTATTCCAGCCTATCGGATGCAGGATGTTTTTTCCATATCCTATGGAAGAGTTTACTAATCAGAATATAGGTATTGATTTGTTAGATAACACCTGTTTAGTAGAATTGGAAGAGAAAATAAATGAAACATCAGATAATTATCAAATAGTCAGATTGATAGAAGAATATTTATTAAATAGATTATGCAAAAATATTCCATGCAACGCCAATAGGATTATAACTACTGTTCAAAATATCAATGAAGGAGAAGGGAATATATCCGTTTTATCTCAAACGGCTTGTTTAGGATATAAGCAATTTAAACGGATATTCGCTGAATATGTAGGACTAAATCCAAAAGATTTTATCCAAATCACACGATTTAGGAAGACATTCCATATTTTGCAATCAACTCCACAAATCAGCATAAGTAAAGTTGCTTATGATTGTGGATATTATGATAAATCACATTTAATAAAAGAGTTTAAAATGTTCACGGGCTATACCCCTAAACAACTACTTGAAATTTGTGATACTTATACCGAAAACCTATCGGTATTCAACTCTGTATTTATCAACGACAAAAAAACTTAATAACATCGCTTTATGAAAATATTGATATACGGTGCTGGCGTAGTGGGTTGTACTTATGGCTGGCAATTATCCAAAGCAGGATGTGACGTTGCTGTATTGGTGCGTAAGGAGCAAAAAGAACTTGTACAAAAAGATGGTATTCGCATTATCTGTTCTGACTTTAGAGAGAAAACAAGAAAAGATACAGATATAATCTTTAAGCCTACAGTAATAGACGAACTTTCGTCAAACAATGATTTTGAATACATTATTGTCTCCACCAATAAATTGCAATTATCAACTATATTACCAAGTCTTTCAAAGTCAGCAGGAAAAGCAAATGTTGTATTTTTCCAAAATAACTGGGATGTTTTTACAGAAATAGATAAATATTTAAAACCTGAACAATACTTTTTTGCCTTTCCCTTTATGGTTGGAGGCGGAAAAGAAGATAAAAGCATACATTGTGCCATTTCAGGTTTAAAATATTCCAATACCCCGTTAGGGGAAAAAGACGGGCGGATAACTCCACGAGTAGAAAAACTTTCTATAATACTGGATAAAGCAAATTTGAAGCCTGCCATTTCTAATCAAATATTAGTATGGCTAATCACACATTATGCTGTCGCTGCCGGTCTTTCAGCGGGAATAATGAGTGCCGGAAGTGCCTCTAATTTTATACAAAATACAGCTATTATTAAAACTACAATGAAAGCTATTCGGGAAGGCTTAGCTATTTGCAAAAGAATGGGTATCAATCCTAAAACAGAAAAAGCAAACAGATTATATCTTTTACCTCTATTTATCAGTGTGCCAATAGCAAAGAAAATTTATAGTAATGATGCTCTGCAACTTATGTTTGAGGGACATATAAATCATTCTCCTACTGAAATAAGGCAAATGATAGATGATATAATAAATAGTGGTGTAAAATATGCTGTTGCAACTTCTAATCTGGCACAATTAAAAAGTTATATATCTTCTAATCAAGCTAATCAAAGTAAGTGAATAAGGCTATCAATTCGATAGCTATTAAATATAAGTACATGAAAGATATATTACAAGAGAGATTTTTCCGATTATTATTGGAATGCTCGCAGCGTAAAGTTTCTGTAACAGAGTTTACAGAGGCTATTGAGGAATTGGCTACACATTTAGCTGATTCCAGTTTCAAAGAACAGGATTATAGCGTTTTACTTCGTTATTTCTCCTTTGGTTTGCATCGACTTAAATCGTATCGTGTACGGTTTGAGCAAGAAAAAAATGCCCTATTTGCATTTAATTGATGAAGTAATAGGATTACTAAATAATGAAATACGTATTATCAAACTGCGCATAAAATATCCGGAACAGTTTCAGCAACACGCAAATAAGCTATTCCTTTCCCCTCTCCATTTATCTGACAAAACAAGCCTTATCAATATCATGGAAATTGTCAGTGGCTTATTCCTCTCCAAACGTATAATATATCAAAATGGAAAACCTGTTCACCTGACGAACTTAGGCAAAGCCTTTGAATGGCTCTTTAATATCAAATTGGGTGATTATCACCAAAAGTACATGGATGTCATCAAGCGAAAGCCAACAAAGCTAACAGAGTTCCTTAACGAATTGGCAACCCTTATCCGAAAAGAACACGAAAATAAAGGGTATAGATAATCAGGCATTTAGCATCAATTTATACGGGGTAGCGTATGCTACCCTACAGTTTGTTTGCTTCCCTTTTCCGAACTTTGCTTCATCAATCGATTGGTAATCATTAGTGTATAACCTGAAAAATGAAGCAAATTATGTATATAGATAATTACGAGTTCAAAGACTGGATGCAAAAACTACTTGATAAACTGGATGAAGTAGGCAAAGATGTAAAGAATTTACAAACCAATCCCGAAGTAATGCCGGGTGATAAACTACTGGACAATCAGGATTTATGCCTGTTGTTTAAGGTCAGCACCCGGACATTGCAACGATTGAGAAGCAAAAAACTGCTGCCCTTTATGATGATTAGCGGAAAAGCCTACTATCGGGCTTCCGATGTGCGTAAGTTCATAAAGGAACGCTTTGATGTGGGTACGCTCCGAAAGTTCGAGAAAGAACACGGAGCGAATAAGTAAGAGTGAAATTCATCCCGAAGCTGTACACGTGGCAGTTTCGGGATGTTTTTCTTTTGGCAAGTCTGCGTTTACTTCTCTGCCGATATTATTCCCTCCTCCTTATAAGATGCTTCAAACTGTTTGGTAAGCGCAATAATTTGCTGGTTCGTCTTTACCAGTTCAACAGTGTATTGTTCCAGTTTGTAAAGCAGGGCAAACGCTTTCTTCTCCGTAAAATTAGAATGAATCTCTTTCACTGTTTGATTATACAGTATGCCTATGCTCCTGAATTGTGAAAACAGTTGGGAGAGTTGAATATAATAATCAACCTTGCTTTTATCAATCCTAAGCACCTTAAACGATTTGCCAAAGATGCAGTTTTTAATAAAATGCGCCTTTACCTTGTAGCCTGACTGGTCGTAAAAGGCTAAGAACTTGGCGTTCTCCACATCGTCTAAATTTAGTGAATAACGGTGTGTTCGTGGGTCAAGTTTAGGCTTGCGCCCACCTTTGTAAAATGACTTCTTTTTCTGTTCCATAATTATAATTATTTACTGGTTTTACGACTTCGGAGTAAAACTAACCACCTTTTAAGGTGGCAAGGTTTTGAGGCACAAAAAACGAAGTGCGTGCCTCAAAACACAACTTGCTATGTTCTAATGAACATAAACATCTTCCCTACGGTCAGATTGCCAAAGCAAGCGGTTTGGCTTTATCCTATGTCTGTTTATCAGTTGCAAAATTACAGACAGCAATTTTCCCCTGAAATATAAGATGTTGCGCCAAATCACGACACAAACGGACAAAGTAACCCCATTTTTAAAAGCGTCTGTTTTTACCCCTTTCTTTGCTGAAAAATGATTGAATGGTGGCAATATATAAGACAGTAAAACAAGGTCTGAATATAGTTTTAAACCATGTTTGAAAGCTATTTAAAGATAAAGGGACATAGTTATAAAACTGGCTTGCATTTTTTCAATCAGTATCGGGAATCAATCAACTTATTTATAAATCATTAAAAACTAAATGTATGGAAGAAGTAAAACAATCATTACAGGAAACAGCAAGCAAGGAACGGGAAAGTTATAAATCGGTGTTCCTTAAAAAACGGTCGGTTTGCAACCGTCAAAGCGTGTACATAAGCGGAGAGATACAAAAACGTATCGTTCAGATTGTAGGCGTGATTACAAACAAACAAGTAAGCATCGGAAATTTCATTGATAACGTACTGGAAGAACATTTAGGTGCGCACAATGATGTTCTTTCGGCTCTCTACCGGGAAGAAATGCAAAAAGGAATATTCAACCAGCCAAAAGAGAAAAATGTATGAATATCATAACTATTAAGGAACAGACCTTTAAACAGGTGTGCGGACGGTTTTACGGGTTCGTCAGTCAAGTGGAAAGGATTTGCAAAGAGAATACGCGTCAGCCTGACAAATGGCTGTCAGGTCGTGAAGTGTGCGCCCTGCTCGGTGTCAGCATCCGAAGTTTGCAGAACTACCGGGACGGCGGTAAACTGGGCTATTCCCAAATCGGTAACAAACTGTACTATAAATCTGCCGACATAGAAAAATTGATTGCAGAATGTACGGAAAACAAGAAAACAAATTTTATATCAAACAATAAATAAAGATGGTCTTATGGAAAAGAAAGAAAAAAATAATACGGAAGTAAAGCAGTCATTCAACTTGTCTGCCATTGTCGGAATATGGGAAAGTGTAAATCTTCATCCTACTGTGATGATATACCAAAGTGGGAAAAAGCATCTCCTTTCGATGCTTCATGTATCGGATAACGGACAGGCGAAACCAGCCGTTTACGAGATACAAAAAGAAGATAGCCGTTATTTCATCGTTGAAGCCTTTAAACGGCTTTATATCGGCTATGACAAGGTAAAAGATAGCCTTTCCATATCTTACTATGGCGAGTATCTGCGTAACTGACAGGTGTATGCCTGTCATCATTCAAACCAATTATAAACCAATAAAACGATATAACAGTATGGAACTGATAAACGGCAACAGTGAGATAATTAAGGATTTCTTTCAGTCTATGGAAAGAATGTTAGAGGGTATCGGCAAACTGGCAAAAGAAAGCAAACCACACCTGAACGGCGAAAAGTTTCTAAGCAACCGGGAAGCATCCAAATATTTGAAAGTAAGCATCCGCACGCTGCAAGAGTGGAGAGATACCGGTGTTATCCCTTACATTCAGATAAAAGGTAAAATAATCTACCGTCAAAGCGATATAGAACGGCTTTTGCAGACCTACTACAACAAGGAACGGCAGGAATAACCTACCGTCCTAAAAAACACATTTTTTTCCGAAACTGACTAAGAACATTAACTCTATCAGTGTAGTATTCAGTCTGTGCAAGCCTTTGGAAGAAAATACTACCCGGAGCGTAGCGCAGGTGTGGAGATTTTCTTTCAAACCCGTAGGGCTTGGGCTTGAACGGACGGAATACGGAGCTTACCTTTGTTAATGTTTTATTCAGCTTTGGAAAAAGTATTATAATTCTTTCTGCAACTTTGCAAACTTTGTCATTAAGGCTTTCTCACCAAAGTTTTCAAACTCAACTTTTACTATCTCTTCTCTGCCTGATTTTGAGATGTCTTTAATTAATCCTCTTCCAAATTTTTCATGTATTACATAATCACCAATAGTTAATATACACTCTTGATTTCTGTAAGACATATTAGAGGCTGTATTGGGAAGTCTTTCTTGCAAATTGGTTATTTTTGAGGTTAGGTCTTTTAACATTTCTGTCACATAGGTAATTTCAGGAGATAAATGTAAATTAGCCTCTAATGTAGCAGCAGAAACTCCTAATAAAGATACTAAAGAATTAATATTGGTTTCTTTAGCAGAGTATGTTGATTTTATATTTGCAGCTATAATATCTATCCCATCTTGAACTTCGTCTATTCTTAAAGAACTAGAATATTCACAATCTCTAAATCCTTGTATATCAAAAATACGACTGGTTAAATCATCCTTGATTAAGCAAACGGGTAAATTGAATGCCTGTCTTATCCCTAATTCATATAACACGTTCGGGTTTTTGGAACTCAAATCACAAATACACATTTCAGCACTTAAAAGATGTTGAACTATATCTAATACAATAAAATTAGTCTCCTCAATTTCATCTGCTCGTATTGCTTCGAATCCAGCTTTTTCAATTGCAGGTCTTAGAAGATACTGATAAACTCTATTGAAATGTCCAATAGAATAACCCTCTGCATCGGATATAGGCATAATAACAAAACACTTCATATTACTTCTTTTGAGACAAAGTTAATAATAAAAAACTATTTTCCTATAAAACTTTGTTCTACATTCACCATATCACGCATAATGGAGCTATCTAAAACTTTTGCATAATGCTGTGTCATTCTGATATTGGAATGTCCCAAAATCTTAGATACATTTTCCATTGATACATCATTGGCGAGAAAAACTACGGTAGCCGCAGTATGGCGTGCAACATGCGTAGTTAGACGTTTGGTAATGCCGCACAAATCAGCGATTTCCTTTAGATAGGCATTCATGCGCTGATTACTGATTACAGGCAAAAGTACACCTTTCTTTATACACTCTGCATTATCTTCATATTTCCTCAATATCCTTTGAGGAATAGATAAAACAGGAATATTACACATTTGATTAGTTTTCTGTCGTGCCTTGCGTATCCATAAAGCACCACTATTGTCTTTTATCAGGTGTTCACGGTTTAACTGCTGCACATCAACGAAAGCAAGTGCGGTGAAACAGCAAAAGACAAAAATATCCCTTACCTGTTCCAAACGCTTGATAGCAAAATCCTTATTCATTAAAATATCCAGTTCCTCACGTGAGAGAAATTCTACATTTACTTCTTCCTGCTTGAAATGGATGCCGTAAAACGGGTCTTTCTTTATCCAGTCGTTAGCCAAAGCAATACGAATAATTTTTTTCAAGTTCTTCAAATGTTTCAATGCGGAATTATTTTGGCAATGCTTCTCTGTTTTCAGCCAAAAATCAAAGTCACGGATAAATTGCCCGTCCAGTTCTGCTAACATTATATCATCACGATGGTAACAACTGCGGATATATTCTTTCAGGCGGTTTATAGAAGTCTCAAACTTGGTAACGGTGCTTTCCGTATATTCTTTGCCAATCAGGGCACGACATTTTTCGTTATGCTCCGCATACACTTCCAGCAAACTGCGCTGAACCTTGTCCCGTCCGTAAAAACGCTCCTTTATTATATCGGCTGTTATCGGTTTGTTGTCTATCTCCAGTTCGCGGTGTATCTGCAATACTTTGGCACGAACTGTATTAATATAGTGGTTCAGTTCGATGGCTACACGGTCTTTTCCTTTGGAACATTCCTTTTTCTGATTCCATAAATCTACGGGAATACTCCGTTTAATCATAACTTCGGCTACTCGTTTGTTTACGGTGATGCGCATACAAATAGGAGCTTCACCGTTTTTCAGAAGTTTCGCTTTCTTGATGATGAACAATACGCTTAGTGTGTTTCTTTTCACTGCTCCCATAATTCTTTGATTTTTAAGTGGTACAAAATTAGTTCGCTACACTCAAAAACCAGCTACGCAAAAAGCTGACAATCAAAGACAAATGCGTCAATTCGTGGGAGCAAAAACGGTTTTCAAAAAGTCCCACGAATAAGCCACGTGAGAACTGCCTAAAACCACTATTTTTTGCCGAAGCGGAGAAAAAGAAAAAGCTCTGAAATCCTTGAATTTCAGAGCTTTGCTTTAATTTGCTATTTGCTTTCGCGGTGCGGACGGGACTCGAACCCGCGACCCCATGCGTGACAGGCATGTATTCTAACCAGCTGAACTACCGAACCGGAACTTTTGTATTGCAATCTCTATCGATTGCGGTGCAAAGGTAGAGATTATTTCGAATCTTGCAATAGTTTCGTGGCGAAAATTTAGGTCGGATGGATTATTTTTCTACTTTTGCCCCTCATATAAACAATAACAATCATGAAGAATACTCCGGTAGATTATCAGACAGCCAGAAAGATCATAGATGGCTACGGACTTCCCGATTTCGGGAAAGCGACGATCCGCGAGGTCGTTGCCATATCCACACAACTCGAACAAGAGACTAAAACAGAATTTATCCATATGGAAATGGGGGTTCCCGGACTGAAAGCGGCTCAGGTCGGTATCGATGCCGAGATCAAGGCCCTTCAGGAAGGCGTCGCCTCCATCTATCCGAATATCAACGGCACACCCGACGTAAAAGCGGAAGCATCCCGTTTCATCAAGGCATTTATCGATATCGATGTAGCGCCGGAAGGTTGCGTCCCCGTAACAGGCTCCATGCAGGGGACATACGCTTCGTTCCTCGTCTGCGGACAATGTACGCCGGGAAAGGACACGATCCTCTTTATCGATCCGGGATTCCCTGTACAGAAGCAGCAGATCACGGTCATGGGCTATAAATACGAATCGTTCGACGTGTACGAATACCGGGGCGAAAAACTACGGGACATATTGGAACAATATCTCTCCAAAGGAAACATTGCCGCCATGATCTACTCCAACCCCAACAATCCGGCCTGGTTCTGCCTGACGGAAGAAGAGCTGAAGATCATCGGAGACATGGCAAACAAATACGACACGATCGTGATCGAAGACCTCGCCTATTTCGCCATGGACTTCCGCAAACCGCTGGGCAAGCCGTTTGAAGCGCCTTTCCAGGCAACCGTTGCCCGCTATACGGATAATTACATCTTGCAGATTTCAGGTTCAAAAGCATTCAGCTATGCCGGCCAGCGCATCGGCGTCACGGCAATCTCCGACAAGTTGTACCACCGGGCCTATCCCGGACTGACACAGCGCTACGGAGGCGGAACGTTCGGAACCGTGTACATCCACCGCGTGTTGTATGCCCTGTCGTCCGGCACAAGCCATTCGGGGCAGTTCGCATTGGCGGCGATGTTCAAAGCTGCGGCAGACGGGACGTTCGATTTTATTTCGGAAGTAAAAGAATACGGACGCCGGGCGGAAAAACTGAAAAAGATCTTTACCGATTACGGTTTCCGGATCGTCTACGACCATGACCTGGACCAACCGATCGCGGACGGGTTCTATTTCACGATCGCCTATCCGGGAATGACCGGAGGAGAACTGATGGAAGAGCTTATTTATTATGGCGTAAGCGCCATCTCACTAAGCACGACAGGCAGCAACCAGGAAGGCCTCCGTGCTTGTACTTCTTTTATCAAACCGCATCAATATGCCTTGCTCGAAGAACGTCTGAAGCTGTTCAAAGAGAATCACACCGCATAATTAACACGGGCCGGGCTTTTATTTATGGTTCATTAACATGAAAGTCCGGCTTTTCGTTTGTTTCTTTAAACCAAAAGCTATATATTGTCGCTGTTTTATTAATCAGCAAGCATAACTCTGTCATGGCAATGTATAACAACATATTCAAAATAACTCATAATGACGTGCTTCCGGCCCAAGGAAGCATCCTGATATCAGAACCTTTCTTACAAGATGCCTACTTCCAACGTTCCGTCGTACTATTGGTAGAACACACGCAAGAGGGTTCGATGGGCTTTGTATTAAACAAGAAAACAGAGTTAGCGGTCAACACTTTCTTTGCCGATTTGCAGGAATTTCCGGAAATGCCGATCTATTTAGGCGGCCCGGTCAGCGCCAACCGCCTGTTCTTTATTCATTCCTTAGGAGAGCTGATTATCCCGAACTCTCTCAAGATAAACGATCACCTCTATTTCGACGGCGATTTCAACGCACTGATACGTTATATCCAGAACGGGCATCCTGTCGACGGAAAAGTAAAATTCTTCTTAGGTTACTCCGGATGGCAAAAAGGACAACTGCACAATGAAATAGACCAAAATTCATGGGTCGTAAGCCATGCCTCCAACCGGAACGTGTTGCTCGCCGAAGGGGAAGACTTCTGGAAAAAATCGCTCGAATCGCTCGGCAGCCAATATGAAACATGGACGAAGTATCCGAAAGAGCCATCGCTTAATTGAAATTAAAAATTAAGAATTAAAAATTAAAAAATAATACTTGACTCTCATTTTTTAATTCTTAATTCTTAATTTTTAATTTAACCATTGATTTTCTGCATCGTCAAGACATCCGAATAACCGTCTTTAGTCGTTATCCAGTCCGTCAGTATGCCTGTCACGGTAAAGCCGCAACGGGTAAAAAGGGCTTTACTGGGTTCGTTCCCTATCGGGATATGTACGAAGAGCTGGTGTAGTTTCAAATAAGAAAAAGCATATTCGATCAATAGGTTCAACGCTTCTGTCGCCAGTCCGTTCTTCTGGTAAAGCGGATCGACCAGTATGCCGACTCCTGCCCTGCGATGATGCGGGTCGAAATCGTACAAATCCAGCATGCCGACCGTTGCGCCCGTGAAACAAAGGTCGATCATCAGGCGCAATTGCTTCAAATCGAATATATCCCGGTGAGATTCCGCTATATATTCTTTCAAAAGGTAGCGGGAATAAGGCGCCAACGTGTTCCCGAGCTCCCACCATTCGGGATTGTTTTCCCAGGCATAGAGCAGTTCCAAATCTTCCGGTTCCGGGGCGCGAAGGCGGACGGTTTCGTTTTGAAGTAATTCCATTTTCATCAGATCAGTTGCTTGCTTCCTTTATTATATATATGATAGCTGATCTTTTTATCGACCATCTTGTCCATCAACAAAAGCATCTGTTCGAAACGGGCATCCGGGTAGCAGAATGCCAAATCGGTAAAGCGCTTCATCTGGTTACGGCGGCAGATAGCATCCATCACACGCTCTTCACTCAGATTCCAGAGATTGACATATTCCAGATCCGGCATCCGTTCCACACAGGCTGCTTTCACCTCCTCAAACTCTTCCTCCCGGCAAAGCACCAGCAGGCGGCGATGTTTCGTCCGGGGTTTCCGTTTCAGTCCCAACATACCGGCGACGGCGGAAAGGGATGCTTTCAGCAGAACGGCCAAACGGATCAGCATGCCCATCAGCCAACCGGAATGCGGATAATATTTCCGGTAGAATATCAGCATAGCTCCATAAAAGGCTTTTACATATTTGATATCACCATGCTTCGTGCTTTCTCCTTTATAATGAAGGATACGTTCAGGGATATAATAATTCGCATAGCCTCCTTGCACAATCCGGTAAGACAGGTCGATGTCTTCGCCGTACATAAAGAAAGACTCGTCCAACAGCCCCACTTTATCCAGCGCTTCACGGCGAAGGAACATGAAAGCGCCCGCCAATACCTCGACCTTATGCTGCCTCTTCTTATCCAAGTACGGCAGGCTGTAGCGGGCAAACAGGCGGGAAGAAGGGAACAGCTTCGACAACCCGAACAGCTTGCAGAAAGAGACCCAGGGAGAAGGGAAACTCCGCTTGCTCTCCGCCAGGAAAGCGCCGTGCCCGTCCAGCATCTTCACCCCGATTCCGCCCGCCTGCGGATGTTCGTCCATAAAGAAACAAAGGGAGCGCATGCTATCTTCGCCTATCAGGGTGTCGGGGTTCAGCAGGAGGACATACTCTCCGCTGCTGATCCGGATCGCCTGGTTGTTCGCTTTGGCAAATCCCGGATTATCTTCATTCTCGATGAAAGTGACTTCCGGGAAACGCGGGCGAAGGTATTCGACCGAGCCGTCGGTCGAATGATTATCGACAACCAGCACTTCCGCTTCCATCCCCTGGATGGCGGCACGGACGGAACAGAGGCACTGTTCGAGAAAATACTTTACGTTGTAGTTGACAATTATGATTGAGAGTTTCATGGGGATTTATGATTTATAGTTTGATGGAGTCGTTGAAGCTGGTGCGGTTCACGATGGAACGCCCCAACGTTATTTCATCGGCATATTCGATTTCGTCGCCAATGGAGACACCACGGGCGATGACCGAGATCTTCACATCGTATGAGGAGAGCTTGCGGTAGATGAAAAAGTTCGTCGTGTCGCCCTCCATCGTCGTACTGAGCGCCAGGACCACTTCCTTCACTTCCCCTTCGGCAATCCGTTGTACCAGGCTGTCGATCTGCAAGTCGCCCGGACCGATCCCGTCCATCGGCGAGATAATGCCGCCCAGGACATGATAAACGCCACGGAACTGTCCCGTGTTTTCGATCGCCATCACTTCCTTGATATTCTCGACCACGCAGACCGTCGAATGGTCACGCTGGCAGTCGGCGCAAATAGAGCACACGTCGTCGTCGCATATATTATGGCAGACCTTACAATATTTGACATCCCGCCGAAGCGCCAACAGCGCGGACGCAAACCCTTCCGTGTAGCCGGCATCCCGGCGAAGCATATAGAGCGCCAGCCTGAGCGCCGTCTTCCGCCCCACTCCCGGCAATGACGACAATTCGTTCACGGCGTTTTCCAATAAGACTGATGGATATTTTTGATTCATTCGCAATCTGATCTTCTTTAAGTACAAAGGTAATATAAAAATGAAATTCAGGAGCGATCAGGGACAACTAAATCATAAAAGCCGGAAAGAGGCGAAGATTTCTCCTGCCTTTAGGCAAACAAAACTTGCCGATTCCAAAATAATAAGGCATACAGCCAAGAATAGATGCTACGATCAGGTTCATTTGTTTCTTAAAGAGAAATAATGTAGCTTTGCGATGCTTAGCCGACATACGACAAGCAGATTCTGATTAAATCTAACTAAATAAATAAACACCGTGAAAAAAGAAGATGAAGAAAAGGTGAGCGGGCTACCGGAAAACGCCTACAGAGAACTGAAAGAAGGTGAGGAATATAAACCCATCCTGTCGCCCGACAAACAGTATCGGGAAGTAACTCCCTGGTCCGTATTCTGGGGACTTGTCATGGCCGTCCTGTTCAGTGCGGCGGCAGCTTTCCTCGGGCTGAAAGTCGGACAGGTATTCGAGGCCGCCATCCCGATCGCGATCATAGCTGTAGGATTGTCCAGCGGGTTCAAACGTAAAAACGCGTTAGGCGAAAACGTCATTATCCAGTCTATCGGGGCGAACAGCGGCGTTATCGTGGCAGGCGCCATATTTACGCTGCCCGCCCTTTACATCTTGCAGGATAAGTATCCGGAGATCACGATCAACTTCTTCGAAGTATTCATGAGCTCCCTCCTGGGCGGTATCCTCGGCATCCTGCTCCTGATCCCGTTCCGGAAGTATTTCGTATCGACCATGCACGGTAAATATCCGTTCCCGGAAGCGACTGCCACCACGCAGGTATTGGTGTCCGGCGAGAAGGGAGGCAACCAGGCGAAGCCGCTTATCTATGCGGGCCTGGTCGGAGGTCTGTACGACTTCATCATCGCGACCTTCGGCTGGTGGAGCGAGACGGTCAGCACGCGCATCGTCGGTGTCGGCGAGATGCTGGCCGACAAGGCGAAAGTCGTATTCAAGGTGAATACCGGCGCCGCCGTGTTGGGTTTGGGATATATCATCGGATTAAAATATTCGGCCATCATCTGTGCCGGATCATTCTTAGTGTGGTTGGTAATCATTCCGTTGATGTCTGCCGTTTTCGGCGCCGATGTCCTGACATTCGGCAATGACGCCATTACGCAGACGGTAGGAAGCATGAGCGCGGAACAGATCTTCACCACCTACGCCCGCCATATCGGCATCGGAGGCATTGCGACCGCCGGCGTGATCGGCATCATCAAGTCGTGGGGAATCATCAAAGGAGCCGTGGAATTGGCCGCCAAAGAGCTGAAAGGGAAAACGGGGGCTGCGCAGACGGAAGAGATCCGTACGCAGAAAGACCTTTCGATGAAAGTGATCGCCATCGGCATCTTTGCGACGCTGATCGTGACGTATCTGTTCTTCCACTTCGGCGTGCTGGATAACTGGTATTACGCGCTGATCGGATTGTTGATCGTCGGGATAATCGCTTTCCTCTTCACAACCGTTGCCGCCAACGCGATTGCCATCGTCGGGACCAACCCCGTATCCGGGATGACGCTGATGACCTTGATCCTGGCCTCCATCATTCTGGTTGCCGTCGGGTTGAAAGGGACAGCCGGCATGGTATCGGCACTGATCATCGGGGGGGTGGTCTGCACGGCGCTTTCCATGGCCGGCGGTTTTATCACGGACCTGAAGATCGGATATTGGATCGGCAGCACACCCGCCAAGCAGGAAAGCTGGAAGTTCCTCGGGACATTGGTGTCGGCAGCAACCGTAGGCGGCGTGATCCTGATCCTGAACCAGACATACGGTTTCACGAGCGGACAACTGGCCGCTCCTCAAGCCAATGCGATGGCGGCCGTCATCGAGCCGTTGATGAGCGGTTCGGGTGCTCCCTGGGCGCTGTATGCCATCGGAGCCGTATTAGCCATCGTCCTGAACTTCTGCAAGATTCCGGCGCTGGCATTTGCATTGGGCATGTTCATTCCGCTGGAGCTGAACACGCCGCTCTTGATCGGTGGAGCCATCAGCTGGTATGTAGGCAGCCGCAGCAAGGACCAGGCCCTGAACAGTGCACGTCTGGAAAAAGGGACTTTGTTAGCATCCGGTTTCATCGCAGGCGGAGCCTTGATGGGAGTCGTCAGCGCAGCCATGCGTTTCGCCGGTATCAACCTGGTCGACATCGAATGGATGGAAAGCAATTTAGCCGGAGCACTGGCCGTCGTGATGTACATCCTGCTAATCGCTTATCTGGCGATAAGTTCATTGAAAACCAAGAAAGAATGAAAAGGATCATCACTTCTTATTTTTTAATTTTTAATTCTTAATTTTTAATTTAAACCATGGAAGCACCTGTAGTGAATGTCGGCATTATGACGGAAAAGGCCGTTTCGTTTGTCTTTCACGGAGAATATGTACATACGGAAACCGGAAAGTTCCTGACGGGGGAACAACGCGCCTTATTTGTAAACGGCAATATCGTTTTCAATGGCAAGTTGTTCAAAGAGATCTTCTTTGAACCCGCCTCCCCCGCCTCGTCCTTCGAATTGAAGGCAGTCACCATAGGTCATGACTTCCACTGGCAACGGCAGGAAGACCAATGCTTCAAAGGAGCGTTCAACCTGGTGGCGGGCGGAAATGGCATTGTTGTCATCAACCAGGTGGACGTCGAAGAATACCTGACCAGCGTCATCTCTTCGGAAATGAGCGCACAGGCTTCGAAGGAGCTGCTGAAGGCACATGCCGTCATCTCCCGCAGCTGGCTGCTCGCGCAGATCGAAAAGAACTTCCGTCTGGACGGCAAAGAGGAGAAGCAGCAAAGCTGTTACCGTGACAACGAACAACTGGTGCGCTGGTACGACCGCGAAGACCATGATATCTTCGATGTCTGTGCCGACGACCATTGCCAGCGTTACCAGGGAATCACCCGCGCCTCCAACCCGGTCGTCCAAAAAGTGATCCACGAGACAAGAGGCGAGATACTGACAGATGGCGAAAACATCTGCGATGCCCGTTTCTCCAAATGCTGCGGAGGCGTGACGGAACAGTTCGAACATTGCTGGGAACCGGTCCCTCACTCCTATCTGACCGCACTACGGGACAGCCGGGAGAAGACTTTCCCTGACCTCACCCAGGAAGAAGAGGCCCGGAAATGGATTCGCTCCGCTCCCGACGCTTTTTGCAATACATCCGACAAAGAGGTTCTCAGCCAGGTGCTGAACAACTATGATCAGGAAACGACAGACTTTTATCGGTGGAAAGTATCCTACAAGCAGGAAGAATTAGCCAGATTAATCCATCGCAAGAGCGGGATCGATTTCGGCCGGATCCTGGATTTGATACCGCTCAGCCGCGGCACTTCCGGCCGTATCGAAACGCTGAAGATTGTCGGGACGCACCGGACCTTTACCATCGGCAAGGAGTTGGAGATACGCCGGACCTTATCCGAAACACATCTGTACAGTTCGGCCTTTGTCGTGAACAAAGAAGATGTGCAATCCGGCATCCCCGGACGGTTCGTCCTGACCGGCGCCGGCTGGGGACACGGCGTAGGGTTGTGCCAGATCGGGGCCGCCATGATGGCGGACGAGGGATTTGATTACCGGCAGATTCTCTCCCACTACTTTCCCGGAGCTTCTGTAGATAGACGGTATTGAGGGATTTATGATTTATCACCGACGCATAAATCATAAATCAAAAAGGCTGCGTATCCGAAGATCGCAGCCTTTTCTTTATTGTGTTTACCTATTTGTCTCCGGTCTTTTGAACCGGTTGCCTTGACTCTCCCGAGCTCCAGCTGATACAAAGGAACAAGAAATTAATAACATACGCAAAACAAAATAGACAAAAAGCCCAAATTTTCCTACGAAAACGAATATTTTACCGATGAATCAAGCCATACTCTTCATCCGTAACCGGTTCAAGCCACTCGTTGGAGGTGTTCTCGCCGGAAATCTCGAACGCAAGATGTGCGAACCAACTGTCGGCGGCAGCACCATGCCAATGCTTGACATTTGCCGGGATATGGATGACTGTTCCAGGCAGAATCGCTACCGCCGGCTTGCCCTCTTCCTGATACCAGCCGCGACCGGCTATGCCGATGAGCATTTGTCCGCCGCCACTCGTTGCACGATGGATATGCCAGTTGTTGCGGCAACGCGGCTCGAAAGTGACATTGGAGATATTTACCTGCTCGCGCGAAACCGGCGCGAGGTAACTGTTACCGGTGAAATACTGCGCATAGGCCGTATTAGGTTCGCCAATGGAGAAGATCATCTCGCGCTGGAAAGCGGCTTTAGCATCTTCTCCGGCCGTATCTTCGGCCCACACGCCTTTTGCGAGGTTGAATGCAGCCCACGCCTTAGGCCAACCGGCATAGAAAGCGATATGGGTAATGATCTCGGCAATCTCCGTGCGGGTGATGCCGTTCTTCTTGGCAGACTGAAGATGGTAAACGAGCGAATTGTCCGTTATACCTTGACTGATAAGAGAGGTGATCGTCACTAAACTGCGGTCACGCAGACCGAGCTTGTCGGTGCGGCTCCATACCTCGCCGAAGAGGACGTCGTCGTTGAGTTCCGCAAATTTAGGGGCGAACGTTCCCAACTGGTCGCGTCCTGCCGTCTGTACTATTTTTTCCTGTGCCATAACGTTGAATGTTAAAATACTGAACATTAATAATAAAAAGAATCTATTCATAATCGTTGCATTTATTGAATAAAATTATTGATTCGGCTTATATATTCTTCAAGATACTCCGGATAAACCTCTATTTTCGATAGCCCACCAGGCCGATTTTTGATTTCATGTATGACTGCAATAAGTCAATCCCCGCAATATTTCTATCTCGTTGTTTTCCAAATGAAAGGCAATGGCTTCCTCTTCCGTATCGGGAACCAAGCCGGCTTGCACAAGAAAACATCGCATTACTTTCTGAGGGGTGGTATGATAGCGGTCTGCAATGAAGCATACGGCTTCATCGTCATACAATGCTGTTGGAATGTCTATTAGTTCGTTCATCTTTTTCTATTTTTTCAGTATTGCAAAGTTACCATGCCACGCAAAAAACGGATGTAACGATAAGTGGGGAGTTTGTACCGTTTTTACTGATTTTAATGGATCAATATTATTTTATTCATTTGATATAATATATATTTGTACATATCTATCGAATCCCGCATGATGCTATGAGCAAGATTTTGAAAATAAGAAACGTGAGCGATTACAGCCACTATCTCGGACACGCAGACCGGCATCCGCTGGTCAGTGTCATCGACTATGCAAAGGTGTCACCCATCCGCCATAGCCTGAACAATTATGGTGTCTATGGCATTTTCTTCCATGATGAAGCGGATATAGATCTGGCATACGGGTGCGGCAAATACGATTACAAGAAAGGAACCGTCATCTGCGTGGCCCCCGGTCAGATTGGAGGAAAGGAAGATAACGGCGAACAGGTTATGCTGACGGGGTGGGCGTTGCTTTTCCATCCCGACATACTGCACGGCACCCCTTTGGAAAAGACCATAAAGGACTATTCCTTTTTCGATTACCGTGTCAATGAAGCCCTACACATGACCGACGAAGAACACGACATATTCGTTTCGTTGATGCAACAGATAAGGGATGAACTTCAGAAAAGGCACGATGAACTACAAGACACTATCATAGTAGGATATATCGAATTGGTTCTGAACTTCTGCCAACGCTTCTATAACCGGCAATTCATTACCCGAAAGCTGGAAAACACGGATATACTCATGAAGTTCGACTCCTTGCTGAGAGATTATTTCGAAGAAAAGAAGCAGTTGACACTCGGCATACCGACCGTACAATACTGTGCCGACAAATTATGCATGTCGTCCAACTATTTCGGAGATATGATCAAAAAGGCGACAGGTGATACCGCAAGCAATTATATCCGCCAATATGTCATCCAACGGGTGAAAAACGAACTCGCATCCGGAGCCAGTATCACGCAGGTTGCCGACGAGCTCGGATTCGAATATCCCCAACACCTCAGCCGTATGTTCAAGAAACTGGAAGGGCTTACTCCCTCCGAATATTGCGATCGTTTGTCCAAATCATAAATCACCCTTATCTTTACGGCAAATTAACGACAAGTCATGAATAGCTATATCATCCTCTTTATCATAGCCGCCTATTTCGGAATCCTTCTGCTGATCGCCTGGATCACGGGGCGGAAAAGTTCGAGCAATGAAGCGTTTTTCCTCGGCAACCGTAAATCTCCCTGGTACATCGTATCGATCGGAATGGTCGGGACATCGCTTTCCGGTGTCACATTCGTTTCTGTTCCGGGGATGGTACGCAGCATAGACATGACTTATATGCAGACGGTCTTAGGGTTCTTTTTCGGATATATCCTGATTGCCAAAGTGTTGTTGCCGCTTTATTACAAGCTGCAGCTAACCTCCATCTATTCGTATCTGGATGACCGGATCGGACGGCGCAGTTATAAAACAGGGGCTTCCTTTTTCCTTCTGTCCAAGATCGTAGGGGCGGCGGCACGGCTCTATTTGGTCGTGCTGATCCTGCAACATTATGTATTCAGCGCTTGGGACATACCGTTCGCCGTAACGGTCGTTATCAGTATTTTCCTGGTCTGGCTCTACACCTATCGGAGCGGCATCAAAACCATCATCTGGACAGACACGCTGCAAGCATTATGCCTGGTCGCCATGCTGGTCGTCATTATCTGGCAGGTGAAAGACAAGATGCAACTGGATTTTGCAGGCATGGTACAGACTTTGCAGGCCAGTCCGCACTTCCGCATCTTCGAGTTCGGCGACTGGCACGGCACGCAACATTTCGTGAAACAGTTCTTCAGCGGAATCTTCATCACCATCGTAATGACCGGCCTCGATCAGGACATGATGCAGAAAAACCTTTCCTGCAAGAGTCTGAAAGACGCCCAAAAGAATATGTACACCTATGGCTTTGCCTTCACACCGGTCAATTTCCTGTTTCTTTCGCTTGGCGTCCTTCTGCTGACGCTTGCCTCGCAGCAGCATATCGAACTGCCCGCGTTGAGCGACGATATTCTCCCGATGTTCTGTACCTCCGGCATATTGGGACATTCGATCCTGCTCTTCTTCACGATCGGCATCATCGCGGCGGCATTCAGCAGTGCCGATTCCGCCTTGACAGCCCTTACGACCTCTTTCTGCATCGATATTTTAGGGGTCGAAAAAGAAAAGGCACAATCCGCCAAACGTACCCGCCTGGCGGTCCATTTAATGATCTCCGTCCTGTTTGCCATCATCATACTCGCGTTCAAGGCCATCAATAGCCGGAGTGTGATCGATGCTATTTACATGATCGCGTCCTATACATACGGTCCGCTGCTCGGCCTCTTTGTGTTCGGGTTATTTACGAAAAAACTTCCCCGTGACAAATTTGTTCCTTATATATGCATCCTGTCCCCTTTGATCTGTTTCCTGACCGATTATTTGGTGAAACGGCATACGGGATATGTTTTCGGCTACGAGATGTTGATGCTGAACGGAGCTATTACTTTCTGGGGATTATGGCTTTGTTCGATTAAAAATGGGAAATTTCAATTATCTTTAGGCCCGGATTCGGTTTGAAGAGTATAAATCAATAAACAACAGATAGAATGGAAATCAAAAGCGCAGAATTTGTTATCAGTAACACAAACGTAAAGAAATGTCCCGCAGGTGATCTGCCGGAATACGCTTTTATCGGGCGAAGCAATGTTGGCAAATCCTCCCTTATCAATATGCTGACCGGCAAAAAGGGGCTTGCCATGACCTCCCAGAAACCGGGAAAGACGATGCTTATCAATCATTTCCTTATCAACGGGCAATGGTATCTGGTCGATCTCCCCGGCTATGGTTTCGCCCAGCGGGGAAAAGAGGGACGCGAAAATATCCAGCGGATCATCGAAGACTATATCCTGGAACGTGAACAGCTCACGAACTTGTTTGTCCTGATCGACTGCCGTCACGAACCGCAAAAGATCGACTTGGAATTTATGGAATGGCTTGGAGAAAACGGAATCCCCTTTTCCCTCATCTTCATTAAGATCGACAAAATCAGCAGAGGGCGCTTGCAGGAGAACCTGAAAGCCTACCAAGCGAAGTTATTGGAATCATGGGAAGAACTTCCTCCCATCCTCCTCTCCTCCTCCGAGAAGAAAGAAGGAAGGGATGAGATCCTTAATTACATCGACGAGATCAATAAAAGTCTATAAAAGCCAGAACGCTCGATCGCAACTTGGGGTGATAAGAGGTACGGGTGGTATGGGAATCGCCAACAACTTTACCGAAGCCGGCACGACTGCACCGGCTTCGAGGGGGCAACACCCCACCGAGTACAGTTGACCAGCCACCGTACTACTATCTTTGCGCTTTAACGGTCCCACCGGCCAATTTCCCATGAAATAATTTCTTTCCTGCCGGAAAAGAACTACATTTGCGAATATTACAAAAACCAAAATAAGTAAAAACATGAATACATTGAATTTGCAAGGAGAACGGCTCGAACTGTTCAACCAAATTGCCAGCCTTGACAATGAAAGCTTTGCCAGGGTAAAAAAGTATGTCAAAAGGGTTATCCACGATCATCATCAAGTTAAAATCGAGAAAAAGAATCTTAAAGATGTCGATCTCATCAGTGATGAAGAAATTGAGGATGCAATGCGCCCTTATACGCATGAAGAGAAAATGGAAAGATTAAAAGTCTCCGAAGCTGATCCAGTTTATTATAAGCATGAAGATGTGAAAAAAATGTCATTAGAATGGCTCAAATGAAAACACACTGGAAACGCAAAGCCTTAGCAAAATATAAAAGCATTACACTCTGGTACAAAAAGAAAATGGGATTTTCTGCCGCAAGTAAATTTGTGCAAGGCATTAATGATGTAGTTGCTTTATTGGAACAGAATCCTTATATGGGAAAAGAGGAACCAGAACTTAAGGCATACAAGAAAAACTATCGTTCCTTCGTTGAACACCGCAATCATAAGATTATCTATTATGTAGAGAAAGACACAATCTACATTGCCGATATCTGGCCAAACAGCCAAAACCCGGAAGACATCGACAAACGATTGAAATAAAAAAAGGGGGTGTGTCATTAATCTGTATATTAGAGCACAGATAACACAGATGAGACTGATTCACACAGATTGATTATTGCAAATCAATAAAATAAAAATCTGCGGTTATCTGTTGAATCTGTGTCATCTGCGCTCTATTTTATATTTTGACACACCTTCTTTCCTTTTCCACGGCTTAATAGCTGATTTTACACCCCACAAAATAACTGCGCGGAGTTCCGGGACCGTAGATATATTTGGAGTCGCGGTCCTTGCCCTGATCGAAATCGCTCTGATAAGCCTCGAATATGTTTTGCACGCCGGCGTTCAACTGCAAAGTCACCGACTTATACAAAGGGAAGTCGTACGCGACCTTCATGTTCAGATCAAAGAAATCAGGCGTCTGCACCTCCCGGTCCTCCGGAATATAGCCGGCCAGGTGTTGCACCAACATGGTTCCCGTATAGGTCCCCGTCAGTGAAACGGCCAGACGTTTGACCGGTGTAAAGGTGGAAGTAAAATAACCGTACACATCCGGCGTACGGAACATCTTTTTCTGTGCCGGCAGATCCGGGTTCGTCTCGCTCCAGGTCACTGCCTCCTTGTAACGGCTGCGCTGGATGGTGGCGCCCGCCTGAAGTTGCAGCCAGGCATACGCCATCTTTCCTTCCAAATTGACCCCCATCACGCGGGCGCCGTCCTTATTGCGCCGTTCCATAATCAGGTTGCCCTGATCGTCATGCCCTTTCTCTTGCAGGAAGAACACATCGTTCAGATCCGTATAGAAACCTTCCACCAACAAGTTCAACTGGACCGGACCGAAACGATGATAGAAATCCGCCGAAGCGCTGATGCTCCTGGACTTCTCCTCTTTCAGGTCCTCGGCAAGCCGGATGATCGCCACTTCGCCACCGACGGCCGCCACATGCAGGTCCTCGTCAAATGCCTGCGGGGCACGGAAACCGCTCGAATAGGACAAACGGAGATTGATGTCTTCGGTCGGATTGAAACGGACATTCGCACGCGGACTGAAGATCAGATGATCGATCAGGTTATGCTTGTCGAAACGACCGCCGACCAGGAAACTCCATTTCTCATTCTTCCACTCGTTCTGCAGGAACAGACTACCGATATGGACCGTCTGGTCCACGATACGGTTATACCCCAGCATCTCGTCCTTCAGCTCGTCGAAGTTATATTCCATGCCGCCGGTAAACTCCGCCGGCATGAACAAGCATTTATCGGCCGAATAGGAATACTGCGAACCGGCGACAACCGTCATGTCCGTCGTATGCCCGTACGCATCCGGATTCCGGTTGGTCCCGTAATAACTCTTCCGGTTCGTATGCTGCGCGGAAGTATAGACGTTCAGGCGATGTTTATAATCTTTGGAGAACAGGTCGAACTTCAGGCCGCCGCCATTGATGCTGTGGTCCGTCTGTTCCGCCACCCACGCTTCATGAGGCGGCCGGTGGATCTGGTCGCCGCCACGACGGTACTCGCTTATATTATGGTATTCGAAACCCAGTTTGGAATAGGTGCTCGTCTTCAGATAGGAACGGAAACCGACCGTCCGGGCTTCCAACTGCCCAAGTTCGGAAAAGCCGTCCCCGTCATGATCGTAAGCCGAACGATGGCGGCTCTGCCCGAAAAGATAGACGCCGGCCTTGTGGTCGTCCGTCACCAAGGAAGCATTCAAGGTCGTATTATTGTCCGGGCGGCTTCCTCCGATCATCGTCAGCGAATGGGCGATCTGGGCCGAGTTGCGCAAAGGCTCTTTCGTAATGATATTGATCGTGCCCGCAATTGCCGACGAACCGAAAAGGGCGGAACCGCCGCCGCGCATGATCTCGACACGCTCGATCATATTGGCCGGAATCTGTTCGAGGCCGTACACGCCCGTCAGCGCACTGAATATGGGACGGCTGTCCACCAGTATCTGCGTGTACGGACCTTCCAGCCCGTTGATACGCACCTGCTGGAAACCGCAGTTCTGGCAATTGTTTTCCACCCGCACGCCCGGCTGGAAGTTCAGCCCGTCGGCAAGCGAAGTGGCATGCGTCGTCTCGAACATTTTCGAATCCAGCACGTTCACAAGCGACGGAGCCATACGCCGGGTCGTCTCGTTCCGGTTGGCCGAAACCACGACTCCATCCAAAGACAAGGCTTCTTCTTCCGCCTCGAAATTGATTTCCAGCGTCTTCCCTTTTTTCAGCGTTACGGGTGTCTCGATGGTTTTATAGCCCATCGTCTTCATCACGACCGTGAACTTCCCTTCCGGCAGGTTCTTCAGATAATAATGGCCCGTGGCATCGGTCGAAGTCCCGATAGTCGTTCCTTTCAAGAAGATGGTAATGAAAGACAAATGTTCGCCGGTTTTCCGGTCCACCACATGACCGACAATGTTCGCGTCCGATGGATTCAAGGCAGGACCCTCCTCCGCCCGCGCGACCGTAAAGGCACAGCACAGGCATAGTATAAGTATAATAATCTTATTCATTTCGTTTGTTCTGATAAAATAAAGACTTGCATAAAAATTCACATGGCTGTGCATCCGCCGCAAGAAAGGCTTGCAGGCAATAACAGTTTCCTTTGCATGGAACTTTTGTTTCACGCCGGTGAAAATAAAGTTTCCCGCAAGTGAAAATAAATTTTCACCGGCACGGAACAAACTGAAACTTTTGTTTCACCCTCTCGCAAAAGGTGAAACTTTTTTGATTCCCTACCAACGGCAGATGCTATCTTGATCAGACAAAGGGAGGAGCGCGAAGGAACAGTTTCCCCAAGACAGGGAGCAGATGATCCGGAAAGACCGGATTTTCGATTATCTTATAATTCGGTGTAGCATAAAATTGCAGAAGCAGCGAATGGATCGCCCCATCCTCCACATGGACAGTCGTCAGCAAATGGAACAGCTGGATTTCCGCAAGAGACGAGTGACGGTGGTAAGTACCGTCTGCCGCCTTCCTGAACGGGTGCGAATGGACTATCGTCGTGCCATGCTCGACATGGACGTGCATAAACAAAGAAACGCTGCTGTAGTACACTATAAAAAGTGCAGGCAGCAACCATTTCATATATTTCGCGATCGTCTGTTTCACATTCCGTCCTTGTCAAATCGAGGGTACGAAGATAACACAAATAGCCGAAACCTGCAAATACACAAAATTCAAGCAACTAAATGTAAGCGTTTGATGCCATATTCATAATAATTTGTTACTTTTGTGCGCAATTTTCGAAAGACAAAACAACAAATTAAAAACTATACAGTCTATGGCTAAGATCACGAAAGAAGAAGCACTCCGCTATCATGCGCAAGGCAAGCCGGGAAAGATAGAAGTCGTTCCCACCAAGCCCTATAGTACCCAGATGGATTTGTCGCTGGCTTATTCGCCCGGCGTTGCCGAACCCTGCCTGGAAATTGAAAAGAATCCGTTGGATGCTTACAAATATACTTCTAAAGGAAACCTGGTAGCGGTCATTTCAAACGGCACAGCCGTATTGGGATTAGGAGATATCGGCCCGTTGGCCGGCAAACCGGTGATGGAAGGGAAAGGACTGTTGTTCAAGATATTTGCCGGTATCGACGTGTTCGACATCGAAGTGAACGAGAAAGACCCCGACAAGTTTATCGAGACCGTAAAGGCCATCGCCCCCACTTTCGGCGGCATCAACCTCGAAGATATCAAAGCTCCCGAATGTTTCAAGATCGAGACACGCCTGAAAGAAGAACTGGATATTCCGGTCATGCATGACGACCAGCACGGGACCGCCATTATCTCCGGTGCAGGCTTGATCAACGCGCTGGAGATCGCCGGGAAGAAGATCGAGGACGTGAAGATCGTGGTGAACGGCGCCGGAGCCGCTTCCATCTCTTGCACGAAACTATATATAATGTTGGGGGCAAAGAAGGAAAACATCATCATGTGCGACAGCAAGGGCGTTATCTCCACGCATCGCACGGACCTGAACGAATCCAAGAAATTCTTCGCCACCGACCGCGACATCAAGACATTGGCGGAAGCCGTCGTCGGAGCCGACGTGTTCTTGGGATTATCGGTCGCCAATGTGCTGACAAAGGAGATGGTCCGCTCCATGAACACGAACCCGATCGTGTTCGCTTTGGCCAACCCGAATCCGGAAATCTCGTATGCCGATGCAATGGCTTCACGCGACGATATCATTTTCGCCACAGGCCGTTCCGACTATCCGAACCAGATCAACAATGTATTGGGATTCCCTTATATCTTCCGCGGCGCATTGGACACGCATGCCAAAGCGATCAACGAAGAGATGAAATTGGCGGCCGTCTACGCGATCGCCGGACTTGCCAAAGAACCGGTTCCCGACGTGGTGAACGCAGCCTACAAACTGAAACGGACGACTTTCGGACGCGATTACATCCTGCCGAAAGCGCTCGACCCGCGCCTCCTGACCCGTGTTTCCTGTGCCGTTGCCAAAGCAGCCATCGAATCGGGCGTATCCCGCCGGACGATCACCGACTGGGAAGGTTATGCCAACCACTTGCGCGAAATGATGGGATATGACAACAAGCTGCTCCGCTCGTTCACCGATATGGCCAAGGCCAATCCGAAACGGGTGGTATTTGCCGAAGCCAACCATGTCAATATGCTGAAAGCCGCTGCCGAAGCAAAAGCCGAAGGTATCTGCATCCCTATCCTCTTAGGCAACGAAGAACGCCTGGCAAAGATCGCGGCGGAAGGAAACATCAGCCTCGAAGGGATCGAAATCGTCAACCTTCGCCACGACCGCGAGACGGAACGCCGCCACCGGTATGCCAAGATCCTGTCCGATAAGAAAGCCCGCGAAGGTGTCACCTATTCGGAAGCTTGCGAAAAGATGGTCGACCGCAACGCCTTCGGTATGATGATGGTCGCGACAGGCGATGCCGACGCTTTCGTGACAGGCGTTTACAGCCGCTACTCCGAAGTGACCAAGATGGCTGAGCAGATCATCGGCATCCGTCCGTCTTACACGCATTTCGGCGCCCTGAATATCCTGACTTGCAAGAAAGGCACGTTCTTCATCGCCGACACGCTGATCAACCGCCACCCGTCGACGGAAGTATTGATCGATATCGCCCGCCTGACCCAGGATGCCGTGAAGTTCTTCGCGCATGAACCGGTCATGGCGATGTTGTCATACTCCAACTTCGGTTCCGACAAGCAGGGCAGCCCGCTGAAAGTCCACGATGCGATCGACTATCTGCACAAGCGCTATCCGGAGATGATGGTAGACGGCGAAATGCAGGTCAACTTCGCTCTGGACAAGAAGCTGCGCGACGAGATGTATCCGTTCAACAAACTGAAAGGCAAGGATGTCAACACGCTGATCTTCCCGAACCTGAGTTCCGCCAACAGTGCCTACAAGTTGCTCGACACTCTCGGCATCAGCGAAACGATCGGCCCGATCCAGATGGGCTTGAACAAGCCGATCCACTTCACCGACGTGGAAAGCTCTACGCGCGACATCCTGAACCTGACGACTGTCGCTGTCGTGGATGCGATCGTACAGGAACAGATCGAGAAAGGGGAATAACGCCCCGGATTGTTTAGGTATCACATTTATGGCAACTACTACCAAAGAAATGACGGCAGGGGCTCCCCTGCCGCTTATTCTCAGTTTCACTTTTCCCCTGTTGCTGGGAAATATATTGCAACAAACCTACTCGCTTGTCGATGCCGCCATCGTCGGGAAATTCTTAGGGATCAATGATCTGGCGGCGATCGGGGCAAGCACTTCCGTCGTGTTTCTGATCTTAGGGTTTTGCAACGGGTGCTGTTGCGGGTTCGGGATCCCGGTGGCACAGAAATTCGGGGCAAGGGACTACAAGACAATGCGGCGGTACGTGACGGTCAGTTTACAGCTGGCCACCCTGATGTCGGTCGTCATTGCGGTTCTGACCAGCCTATATTGCGCCGATATCCTGCGAAATATGCAGACGCCGGAAACTATTTTCCACGGAGCTTACTATTATCTGCTCGTAACGTTTATAGGAGTACCCTGCACGTTCTTCTATAACTTGCTGTCCAGCATCATACGCGCACTCGGCGACAGCAAAACGCCTTTCTGGTTCCTGCTGTTCTCGACCGTGCTGAACATCGTGCTCGACCTGTTCTGCATCCTCGTGTTGGGCTGGGGCGTGTTAGGGGCCGGCATCGCCACCGTCGTCTCGCAAGGCGTGTCGGCGCTTTTGTGCTATTTCTATATGTACAAGCATTTCCCCATTCTGAAAGGGACGGCCGACGACCGGAAATTCCGCTTTCCACTGGCTAAAAACCTTTTGTATATCGGAGTACCTATGGGACTTCAATTCTCCATTACGGCGATCGGCAGCATCCTGCTCCAAAGTGCCAATAACGCCTTGGGAACGGCTTGCGTAGCCGCTTTCACAGCCGCCATGCGAATCAAGATGTTCTTTATCTGCGCCTTCGAGAGCTTAGGCATAGCGATGGCGACCTATACGGGACAAAACTACGGAGCCGGAAAGCCCGAACGCATCTGGCAGGGCATCAAGGCCAGCTCGCTGATGATGATGGTCTACGCCGTCTTCACATTTACGATCCTGATGTCGGTCTCCGACAAGATATCGCTGTTGTTCGTCGACGCTTCGGAAACGGAAATACTTGGGAACACGGTGCTTTTCCTCCATGTTTCCTGCTATTTCTTCCCGATCTTAGGACTGCTCTGCATCCTGCGCTATACCATACAAGGCGCAGGGTACACCAATCTGGCGATGCTTTCCGGAGTTTCCGAAATGATCGCACGCACGCTGGTCAGTATCTATGCCGTCCCGGTATTCGGATTCTTGGCCGTTTGCTATGGCGATCCGACCGCCTGGATAGCAGCCGACCTGTTCCTCGTCCCGGCATTCATATATGTCTATCGGAAACTGAAAAAGAGCCTTGAGGGGAATTAGGCAATCCCCGAAGCCCCCTCAGCCTCTCTTTTGCCGTCAGGCTCTATCTCCTGCCTAAGCTGGTGAGCGTCAAGCGCAGAGACCGCAGCGAGCGAACGGAGCGTCTGCTGTCCCAAGCGAAGCGAGTTTCAGACGCGACAGCGAACGGAGGGAACGAAGCAGCAAAGCATCCCACCTATTAAAATAAACAGAAAGAAATAAAAAGAGGCAAACAATTATACGGCAAGTCTGTTCTTTAATGGCTAAATCTAAACAAAAAAGTTATGCATATACGTACATGGTGTTATGCTGTGCTTTGCCTGTCCTTGCCGATAACGTTGCCTGCACAGAAAGAGCACAAATACCTGGATCACGCATTACCGGAAGCGTGGCAGGAAAACGACAGTGATTTTCAACAGACATTACCGGTAGACGACCAGTGGTGGAAAAACTTCAACGATCCCACACTGGACTCGCTGATAGAAGTAGCCGTAAAGCAAAATTACTCCGTACTGATGGCAGCAGACCGTATCGCTATGGCAAAAGCCAATCTGCGCATACAACAGGGCAGCTATTCGCCGACCCTGGGACTCGCTGCCGGCTGGACCCGGCAACAAAGCAGCGGCCATACGAGCAGCCTGCCGCAGACAACGACCCAATACGGCGACGCCGCCCTGTCCATGAACTGGGAGATCGATGTGTTCGGAAGCATCCGCAACCGCGTAAAGGCCCAAAAGGAGAACTTTGCAGCTTCCAAAGAGGACTATAACGCCGTGATGGTCTCCCTCTGCGCACAAGTGGCATCCGCCTATATCAACCTGCGGGAACTGCAACAGGAAGTGGAAGTCGTCAAAAAGAACTGCCTGTCGCAACAAGCGGTCGTCAAGATCACGGAAAAAAGATACGAGACAGGGCTTGTCTCGAAATTGGATGTCGCACAGGCCTTATCCGTCTACTACGACACAAAAGCCTCCCTCCCCATGCTGGAAGCCGGGATCATCCAGTACACGAACGCTTTGGGCGTACTGATGGGACTCTATCCCTGGGACGTACGGAAAATCATGGAAACGCGGAAACCGCTGCCGGAATATATCGAGCCTGTCGGTATCGGCATTCCCGCCAACCTGCTGCTACGCCGTCCGGACATCCGGGCAGCCGAACGCCTGGTGAATGCACAGGCCGCATCGCTCGGAGCCTCCAAATCAGACTGGTGGCCGAAGGTTTTCGTCAAAGGATCGGTGGGCTTCGCTTCCCATGATTTGGACAAACTGGTAAACCATAACAGTTTGACCTACGAGATCGCCCCGGCTATCTCCTGGAACTTCTTCCAGGGGACGAAGTTGGCACAGGCGACACGGCTGGCTAAAGCCCAGCTCGACGAGTCGATCCGGCAATTCAACCAGGATGTACTGACTGCCGTCCAGGAAGTGGACAATGCCATGAATTCCTATAAGAACTCGATCAAGCAGATCGTCGCGCTCCGGGAAGTCGTCAACCAAGGGAAACAAACGTTGGAACTTTCGCTCGACCTCTATAAACAAGGACTTACACCTTTCCAGAATGTCCTGGACGCACAACGTTCTCTCCTCTCCTACGAGAACGAACTGACACAAGCCAGAGGATCGTCCCTCTTGAGCCTGATCCAGCTTTACCAGGCTTTAGGAGGCGGTTGGGAGATGGAGAATTAAAAATTAAAAATTAAGAATTAAAAAATAAGAGAGATGAAGACTGCTATTAAAATAGGGATGATGGGATTGTCCATCGTCCTGCTTGCCGGGTGTAAAGAGAAAAGTCACCAGACGGAGATGCCGGCTCCTTCCATAAGCGTCGCGATGCCGGTCGTGCAAGATATCACGCTGACAAAAGACTATCCGGGCTATTTGAGTTCCGACCGCATGGTCAACCTGGTAGCACGCGTGAACGGATATCTGCAATCCTCGCAACTCGTGCCGGGCGCCAAAGTGAAGAAAGGCGACCTGATATTCGTGATCGAACCGGAAGTCTACCAAAACAATGTCACCCAGGCGGAAGCCGCGCTAAACACGGCAAAGGCCCAGGTAGAATATGCCCGTAGTAATTACGAACGCATGAAAGAGGCGGCCAAGAGCGGAGCCGTCAGCCAAATACAGGTCTTGCAGGCCGAATCGACCGCTGCGGAAATGGAAGCATCCGTACGCAACGCCGAAGCGGCTTTGAAAACGGCCCGGACCAATCTGGGCTATTGCTATATCCGGGCTCCCTACGACGGGCGTGTCACCCGGGCAAGCTATGATGTGGGCAACTATATCAACGGTGCCGTCCAACCCGTCACTTTGGCTACATTATACAAAGACGACATCATGTACGCCAATTTCAATATCGAAGACAACCAGTTCATGCGGATGAAAATGATTGCCGCCCAGAACGATCCGAACGTCAAGATGCCTACCCATGTTTCCATACGCCTCGGACAGGACGGACGGCAAAGTTATACCGGGACACTCGACTACCTCTCTCCCAACGTCGACCTGTCGACCGGTACGCTGAACGTCCGTGCCAATCTCGAAAACAAGGACGGCGAGTTGAAAAGCGGGTTGTATGTTACGATCACCTTGCCCTACAGCGAACAGAAAGGCGCAGTCCTCGTGCGCGACGCCTCTATCGGGACCGACCAGTTGGGGAAATACCTGTATATCGTGAACGACTCGAATGTCGTACGATACCGCCATATCGAACCCGGGCAGTTGGTGGACGATACGCTCCGGCAGGTCATCAGCGGTATCCGCCCCGACGAACGGTATGTGACAACCGCCCTGCTGAAAGTCAGGGATGGTATGAGTATTCAGCCTATAAAATAAATAGCTATGGTAAAATTCTTCATAAACAGACCGATATTCGCTACCGTCCTCGCCCTGATCCTGGTGGTAGCCGGATTGGTCACGCTACACATACTTCCCATCGCGCAATATCCGGAAATCACGCCGCCGACCGTACAGGTATCGGCTTTCTACCCGGGTGCGGATGCGGAAACCGTGGCGCAGACCGTAGGATTGCCCATCGAACAACAGGTAAACGGTGTGGATGGAATGCTTTATATGAGTTCCAATTCATCCAGTTCCGGAGCCTATTCACTTACCATCACGTTCGCAGTCGGGACCGATATCGACATGGCGACCGTCATGGTGCAGAACCGTGTCAGCATTGCACAAAGCAGCCTGCCGGAAGCCGTGATCGTACAAGGCATCACGACCAAGAAGCAGTCGTCCAACATCGTCATGATGCTGACGCTAAGCGCCCGCGACTCCACTTACAGCGGGCTGTACCTGAGCAACTACGCCAGCCTCAATATGACGGACGAGCTGACGCGTCTGCCGGGTGTCGGCTCCGTCAGTGTCATGGGAGCCGGAAGCTACAGCATGCGTATATGGCTCGACCCGAATGCCATGCGCATCCGCAACCTCACGCCGGATATGATCTTCCAGGCGATCTCGACACAGAACACACAGGTTTCGGCCGGTTACGTCGGGCAACCGATAGCCAAAGCGGACAACCCGTTCCAGTACACACTGACGGTTAAAGGCCGTCTGACGACTCCGGAAGAATTCGGAGACATCATCCTCCGTACGGAAGAGGGCGGCAAGATACTCCGCTTGAAGGATGTCGCCCATATCGAACTGGGCAGTTCTTCCTACAATGTCACCTCCAAACTGAAAGGCCGGCCGAGTGCCGCCATAGCCATTTACCAGCTTCCCGGTTCCAATTCGCTGGAAGTGGCCAAAGGGGTACGGGCCAAAATGGAACAGCTGGCTGCGAACCTGCCGGAAGGAGTCGTCTATGATGTGACGCTGGACACGACACAGGTAATCAATGCCTCCATCGACGAAGTGCTCGTCACTTTCCTGGAGACGACGGCCCTCGTCATACTGGTCATCTTCCTGTTCCTCCAGAACTTCCGTGCCGTCATCATCCCCTGTATCACCATCCCCGTCTCCCTGATCGGGACACTGGCGGTCATGTCGGCTTTGGGCTTCTCGATCAATACGTTGACTTTGTTCGGGTTGATCCTGGCCATCGCGATCGTGGTGGATGATGCGATCGTGGTGGTGGAAAACTCGTCGCGGCTGATGGATACGGGGAAATATACCGCCCGTGAGGCCGTGACGGAAGCGATGGGTGAAATTGTCGGCCCGATCGTAGGCGTCGTGCTGGTGTTGCTGGCGGTCTTTATCCCGACGACCTTCATCAGCGGTATCTCCGGCCAGTTATACAAACAATTTGCCCTGACAATCGCAGCCGCCACCGTCTTAAGCGGGTTCAACTCGCTGACGCTTACGCCGGCCCTGTGCGCCCTGTTCCTGCAAGCGAACAAAGAACCGAAATTCTTTGTATTCAAAGCCTTCAACAAGGTGTTCGGCAAAACCCAGAAAATATATGACGACATTGTCGGCCGCATGCTGAAAAGCCCGTTTGTCACGATGGCGATATTCGGGATCATAACGGTCATTGCCATCGTCATGTTTATGCGCTGGCCGACTACTTTCATCCCGGAAGAGGATGACGGCTATTTCCTGGTATCCACCCAGCTCCCGCCGGCAGCCAGCCTGAACCGTACGGAAGCGGTCGGAAAGCAGATCGACAAGATCCTCGACAGCTATCCCGAAATCAAGACCTATATCGGGGTAAACGGTTTCTCGATCATGGGAGGAGGCGAACTCTCGAACGCAGGGACCTATTTCGTGATCCTGAAAAACTGGAACGAACGAAAAGGCAAAGAGCATACCGCCTCGGCCGTCGTAAACCGTTTCAACCGCGAAGCCTACGGCATCCAGGAAGCACAGATATTCGCCATGGTCCCCCCTGCCATCCCCGGATTGGGAGCTTCGGGAGGCCTGCAACTCCAATTGGAAGACCGTAAGAATCTGGGACCGACGGAGATGCAGCATGCCATCGAAACATTGCAAGCCACGTACCGGAGCAAACCGCAACTGCTCAGCCTTTCCAGCATGTACCAAGCCAACGTCCCTCAATACAAACTGGAAATCGACCGCGACAAGGTGCAATTGCTCGGCCTTCAGCTCAACCAAGTTTTCGCGACTCTAAGCTACTATATGGGAGCCGCCTATGTAAACGATTTCGTCGAGTTCGGGCGTATCTACCAGGTCAAGATCGAAGCCAACGACCAGGCTCAAAAGGTTATAGACGACGTGTTGCACCTGAGCCTCGAAAACAATTCCGGCAAAATGGTTCCTTTCTCCGCCTTTACGGAGGTGAAGGAGCAGTTGGGACTGGATCAGATCAACCTGTACAATATGTATAAGTCGGCATCCATCACCTGCATAGCCAATCCGAAATATAGTTCCGGCGAAGCGATCCAGGCAATGGAAGAACTCGTACAGGAGCAGTTAGGCGATAATTTCGGATATGAATGGACATCCGTCGCTTACCAGGAAACGAAAGCAGGCTCGACCACCATGCTCGTCTTTGCAATGGCTCTTTTGGTCGCCTTCCTGGTTCTTTCGGCCCAGTATGAAAGTTGGACAAGCCCGATCGCCGCCATCATGGGACTTCCGATCGCCCTGTTAGGGGCCATTTTGGGTTGTTTCGTCATGGGCGTGCCGGTCAGCATCTATACGCAAATCGGTATCATCCTGCTGATCGCCCTCTCTGCGAAGAACGGTATCCTGATTGTCGAATTTGCCCGTGACTACCATAAAGCCGGCAATCCGATACGCGAATCCGCACTCGAAGCCGGCCATGTCCGTCTGCGTCCGATCCTGATGACTTCATTCGCATTCGTCTTAGGGGTGATGCCTCTGCTGTTTGCAACAGGAGCCGGAGCGGGAAGCCGTCTGTCCTTAGGAGCGGCGGTCGTATTCGGCATGGCGGTAAACACCATTTTTGCCACGATGTTTATCCCCAGCTTCTACGAGTTGATGCAATTATTCCAGGAAAAGGTATTGGACAAATTCAGCCGGAAACAGAAATAAGCCGGGATACAGGTAACACCGAACAGAGGGAGATGGTCGAATTCACCCTTTGTTCCCACATTGAGGGCATAGCCGTCAAGCGCGGGAACAAAGGGGCTTTCGACACATCTCCCTTCTTTTATCAATCGACTTTATATTCCCCTATTTGCTTGAAGCCATTCAAAAAATCGGCTATAGACAAACGTTTCTTACCTGCCAACTGAACCGACAACAGGCGCAGGTACCCGTCTTCCACCGCGATATCGATATAGCTTTTACGGTCGGTCCGGATGGTTCCGACGGGAAGTTCATGTGCGGCAGGGCGCTTCTCTGCCTGATAGATTTTCAGCGCGGTGCGCACGCCCTCCGGAGAAACGATTTCAGTCCAGGCAGCCGGATAAGGAGACAGGCCGCGGATGAAGTCATAAATCCTTTTCACCGGCTGATGCCAGTCGATACGGCAAGTTTCTTTGAAAATCTTCGGGGCGGGACGGAGTTCGGAAGGGTCTTTATAGAATTCTTCCTGGGGGACGGCATCTGTTTTTCCTTCCAACAGCAAATCGACGGTTTCCAGCACCAGCCCGGCTCCCATCGTCATCAAGCCGTCATGGACGATCCCCACATCATCCGTATCGGCTATGGGCAAATGCTTCTGGCGGATGATCTTGCCTGTGTCGATCTCGTGAGTCAGGAAAAAGGTGGTCGCACCGGTTTCCGTATCTCCGTTGATCACCGCCCAGTTGATAGGCGCCGCCCCCCTGTATTGGGGAAGCAAAGAGGCATGGAGGTTAAACGTTCCCAGACGTGGCATATTCCAGACCACCTCCGGCAGCATACGGAAAGCGACGACGATCTGCAAGTCCGCTTTCAAAGCCCGCAGCTCGGAAAGGAAAGCCTCATCTTTCAACTTTTCGGGCTGGAGTACCGGCAATCCCTTCGACAGGGCATATTGCTTCACCGGGCTTGCCTGTAAGACGCTGCCATGACGGCCGACCGGCTTGTCCGGCATCGTAATCACCCCTACTATATTGTATCCGCCTTCAACCAAGGCACGCAGGCTCTCCACCGCAAAATCGGGAGTGCCCATATAAACGATTCGTAAATCTTCTTTCTTCATTTTTTAATCTCCTGAAAAGTTTTCAACCAGCACTTCGCGGTATGAATTAAATATCTTCGATTTGGACATAAAGCCGATATACCGCCCTTCCTCGTCTACAACCGGCAAGTTCCAGGCCTTCGTATCGTCAAAGATACGCATGATCTGCTCCATCGGCGTCCCTACCTGGATCTTGGCAGGCGCCGAAACCATGAACTTGGAGACGTGGAACCGGTTATATAACTCAGGGCGGAACATGATGTTCCGGATATTGTCCAACAGAACAAGCCCCAACAGGATGCCCCGTTCGTCGATAACGGGGAACGTATTTCGCCCGCTCTTGGCAATCACCTTCACCATATCTCCCAAGGACATTTCGGGAGAGACGGTCAGGAAGTCGCGCTCGATCACACTGTCGGTATTCAGCAACGTCAGCACGGCACGGTCCTTATGATGGGTAAGCAACTCTCCTTTCTGGGCCAGGCGCATCGAATAGATACTGTGCGGAAGAAACATCTTGATCGTGATATAGGAACTCACGGATACGATCATCAGCGGAAGGAAAAGGGCGTATCCCCCGGTCAGCTCGGCAATCAGGAAGACGCCGGTCAGCGGCGCATGCATGACACCGGACATGATACCCGCCATTCCCAACAAGGCGAAGTTTTTCTCCGACAGATACATCGTAAAGGGGAAATAGTTGGACGCATGCGCAAACACGAATCCGGCAATGCATCCTAAATACAAACTGGGAGCAAATATACCACCGCAACCGCCCCCTGCATTCGTCGCACTCGAAGCAAAAACCTTAAACAACAGGATCAACGTAAGGAAGATCTGCAATCCCCAGTAGGTATCGTTCAGGCTATAGAACATACTCTTATCCATGATATGGGTAAACTGCCCGTTCAACAAAGACGAAATCGTATCGTAGCCTTCACCGTAGAGCGGCGGGAATATGAAGATCAGCACACTCAACATGATCCCCCCGACAACGAATTTCTTCCAGTAATTATTCAAGTTCCGGTACATTCCCTCGACCCGGTTCATGACCTTGGTAAAATAGAGTGACACCAGACCACAGAAGACACCGAGCAGCAACACGTATGGAATACGCTCGATCACAAACACTTCAGTCTGCGAAAACGGGAACATCGCTTCCGTACCCGTAAAGATATAGGAAACGGTCGCGGCCGTCACCGAAGTGATAAGCAAAGGCAGTACGGATGTCATCGTCAAGTCCAGCAACAGCACTTCCACCACAAACACCACCCCGGCAATCGGAGCTTTGAAAATACCGGCAATCGCCCCGGCAGCTCCACAGCCGACCAGCAACATCAAAGTCTTTTGCTCCATGCGGAACAGGCGGCCCAAGTTGGACCCGATCGCCGCCCCCGTCAACACGATAGGCGCCTCCGCCCCGACCGATCCGCCGAAACCGATGGTGACGGAACTGGCGACAATGGAAGTCCAGGTATTATGAGGCTTGATGCGGCTCTTCCGCTGGGAAATGGCATAGAGTATCTTCGTCACCCCGTGGCTGATATCATCCCGTACGATATATTTCACAAACAAACCGGCAAGCAGGATACCGATCACCGGATAAAGCAGATACAGGTAATTCGCCCCATCCTGATTGAAATTGCCGGTCAGAAGATGTTGTATAAAATGAATGATCGACTTCAGGATAATAGCTGCCGTCGCCGTACAAATACCGACCAGAAAACTGACGATCAGTATGAAATGCTTCTCTTTTATATGCTTGTCCCGCCACAACAGGAACCGATAGAAAAGTTGAAAATTGAAAATTGAAAATTGAAAATTATCCTTCATAATCAACACCTCTATTTTTTAATTCTTAATTCTTAATTTTTAATTTCTCAAACGCCTTTACCTGTAAGTACTGTCTTAACTGTATAGATCAGGATTGTCAGATCCAGTGTCAACGACATATTTTCGTAATACAATATATCATATTCCATGCGCTCCACCATTTTGTCCACGCTTGCCGCATAGCCGTACTTCACCATCCCCAACGAGGTAATGCCCGGACGGACATTGTGCAACAGGTAATAGTAGGGAGCCGCCTTCACGATCTCGTCGATAAAATATTTCCGTTCGGGGCGCGGCCCGACGAGCGACATATCCCCTTTCAGCACGTTCCAGAACTGCGGCAATTCGTCCAGCCGGTATTTCCGCATGATACGTCCGAACGGCGTTACACGCGGATCGTCTTCCGAAGAGAGCGACGGCCCCTTCTCTTCGGCATTGACATACATGGTACGGAACTTGTACATCCAAAACGGCTGTCCGAGATAGCCGATCCGTTCCTGGCGGAAAAACACAGGTCCCGGAGAGTCTTTCTTCACCCGCCATGCCATATAGACGAATAAAGGAGAAAGCAGCAGCAATGCAACAGCCGAACAGACCTTATCAAGAAAAAGCTTTATGTTCTGTTCGGCCGGTGAAAAGTTGTTATCCGTCACATCGACCAACGGGATCCCCCGTATCGTCCGGAGCTGGATTTTCGAAAGCATATTGAACCGGTCCGCCAGCACTTTTATCGGACGCTTATACCGGTAAAGCGAATAGAGCACTCCCAGGAGCACCTTGTTATTCTCCGACTCGACGGCCAGGACGATCTCATCCACATTTTCCTTTTCCATCAAAACCGGGATATCTTCCACCGTCCCCAGCACCTGATTCCGATCGGCCTTGACCGGCGTCCTCTCGTCTTCCGAGACAAACCCGCAAATGCCATAACCCAGGCAATACAAATCGTGAGCGATACGGACGGCCTTCCCTCCCGCACCGATAATCAGCACGTTCATCGCCCATTCCCGGTTCTTTATTTTCCTTACCCCGCTCTGCGTAATCAGCAAACGCGGGATATAGGTAATGAAAAACTGCAATCCGAGCATTCCGAAGAACAGTTTATAATAGATATTGATCGAACGGGGAATATCGTCGAGCAGCAAAACAAAGAAGACGAAAACCGTCCCGATCAGCACGGTAATGAATGTCGAGAAAAGTTCGGTAAGGCGAGACTTCCCGAACGGCTTGTTATAATATCCCGAAAAATAGTAAAGCACCAGCCAGAAAAAAGGAATCACCACCTGGCCGGTAACCACACCCGGATATTGCAAATAATCAAGCAGGCTATACGCTCCCTCATTGATGGCAAACACCTCATAACGAAGGATATTGAATAGCAACCACGCAACCGAAGCCGATATGAAATCCGACAATATATATTTACCTGCCTGCTTGCTCTTCTTCATTTTTATCTGATTACCTGGATAACGCCACCGTCTCCTAATTTGATGATATTGGAAGGCTTGGCCTTGCCCATATCGTCCTGGCGATATTTCACAATATAATCGACCCCGTTCTTAATGCTGTCCGAGACCTCGCTGAAATTGCCCGGAGAAGGTTCGCCGCTCACATTCGCAGAGGTAGAGACCAACGGCTTGCGGAAACGTTCGCACAGTCTACGGGAAAACTCTTCGTTCGTCACCCGGATACCGACACTTCCGTCTTCACCCAAGAGATTGCCCGCCAGGTTCTTCGCATGAGGATAGATAATCGTGAGCGGTTTATCGGCCACCTCGATCAGATCCCAGGCTATATCGGGCATATCCGACACGTACATGCTCAGTTTTGCCGAACTGTCGGTCAATACCAGCATAGCCTTATTGTCCATTCTCTTTTTCAGCGCGTACACTTTCTGTACGGCTTTCTCGTTGGTCGCATCACAACCGATCCCCCAGATCGTATCTGTAGGATAGAGTATTATGCCTCCCGCCTGCATGATCTCGCAGGCTTTTTGAATATCTTCTGTCATCGTTTTTTAAATAATGTCACAAATGTACAAATGATTCGCGGACTTGGAAACAAATGAAATAAAAATTAAATGCCGATGTAATTTATGCACGACATTGTCAAAGATGTTTTCGACAATGCCGGATATATTCTTGACAACGTCATTTATATACACGACATTGTCGAAAACAAATTACACTTGCATCCGATTGCGGATTCAAGAGGAGAGAGATCGATTACCATGCCGAAGAGACGAGGGCAAATTCCCCGGAAATTATAAATTAACAAAAAAGCAAGCGGCCAAACAAAAATATCCATTTATATTATCTAACTTTACGGATTCAAATATATTGGAGGTTTTATCACCATAAACCTGCATATCCGATATATCAGAGACGAAAAAAAGAAAAAACAATATATAATGATTACAAAATGGAACTTTCAAACCCCAACAGAAGAAGAGTTACATAAGAGAGACAGGCTGGCAAGCCAACTGGGACTCAGTCCGGTCGTATGTCTTTTGCTCGTTCAGCGAGGACTCACCACTGTTGAAGAGGTGAAGAAATTCTTTAAACCCAGCTTGAACGACCTGCATGATCCATTCCTCATGCCGGATATGGAGAAGGCGGTCAAACGCTTGAATAAGGCACTGGGTAATAAAGAAAAGATTTTGATTTACGGAGACTACGATGTAGACGGTACGACTGCCGTCTCATTGGTCTACAAGTATTTGCGTCCTTATTCATCGGCATTGGATTATTATATTCCGGACCGGTATGACGAAGGATACGGGATTTCGTACAAAGGGATCAATTACGCCCGGGAAAACGGGATCACGCTGGTGATCTCGCTCGACTGCGGCATCAAGGCCATCGAAAAGATCGAATATGCCAAGCAGTTGGGGATCGATTTTATTATCTGCGACCATCACATGCCGGACGACACATTGCCCGATGCCGTCGCCGTGCTGGATGCCAAGCGGGTGGACTCGGTCTATCCGTACGAACACCTGTCGGGATGCGGCGTCGGGTTCAAGTTCATGCAGGCATTCGCCAAAAGCAACAACTTCCCGTTCGCCGACCTGGAGAAGCTGCTGGAGCTGACGGCGGTCAGCATCGCCTCGGACATCGTCCCCATCACCGGCGAAAACCGCATATTGGCTTACTACGGTTTGAAGCAGCTTAACAGCAATCCGAGCCTCGGCCTGAAAGGGATCATCGATATCTGCGGCCTGTCGGGCAAAGAGATCACGATCAGCGACATCGTCTTCAAGATCGGACCGCGCATCAATGCTTCCGGCCGTATGATGAACGGAAAGGAAGCGGTCGAACTGCTCCTGGCGAAGGATGTCGACGTGGCCCGCGAAAAGAGCGAGAGCATCAACCAGTATAACGAAGAACGCCGCGAACTGGACAAGAAGATCACAGACGAGGCGAACGCCATCATCGACGAATTCCAGAACATGGAAGACCGCAAGGCGATCATCGTCTACAATCCGGGATGGCACAAAGGGGTGATCGGCATCGTCGCTTCCCGCCTGACGGAAAAATACTACCGCCCGGCAGTCGTCCTGACGAAATCGTCCGAACTGATCACCGGTTCCGCCCGTTCGGTCACGGGATTCGACATATACAAAGCGATCGAAAGCTGCCGCGACCTGTTGGAAAACTTCGGCGGGCACACGTATGCCGCCGGCCTCTCCCTGAAAGAGGAAAACCTGGACGCTTTCACCCAGCGGTTCCTCAAGCTGGCCGCCGACGAGATCATCCCCGAACAGATGACGCCGCAGATCGATATAGATGCCGTGCTGGACCTGCAAGATATCAACGCCAAGTTCATGAGCGAGTTGAAAAAGATGAATCCGTTCGGCCCGGACAACCAGAAACCCGTGTTCTGCTCGCTCGGAGTCAAGGATTACGGGACCAGCAAGCTGGTAGGGAAAGACCTGGAACATATCAAACTGGAACTGATCGACGACAAGTCGAACACACCGATACACGGCATCGCTTTCGGCATGCACCAGCACAATACGCATATCAAGAACATGAAGCCTTTCAATATCTGCTACACCATCGAGGAGAACACCTACAACGGCAACACGTCGTTGCAACTGATGGTGAAGGACATCAAGGAGAACGATATATGAAGGGATGCGGTGGATGTCTACCATAAGATCTTAGGGAAGTATTGGGGATACCCTGCTTTCCGTCCCCTACAGGAGGATATTATCCATTCCGTCTGTAGCGGGAAAGACACACTCGGCCTGATGCCGACGGGAGGCGGCAAATCAGTCACCTTCCAGGTTCCGGCATTGGCAATGGAAGGGATTTGCCTTGTCATTACCCCGCTTATCGCTTTGATGCGCGACCAGGTCGACAATCTGCGCCGGGCCGGGATCAAAGCTACGGCTGTATATTCGGGCATGGGCCGGCAGGAAATCGTTGCGGAATTGGAGGATTGCGTTTCCGGACAATACAAGTTCCTGTACGTTTCGCCCGAACGGCTTGCCACCGGATTATTCAGGGAAAAGCTGCAGGCCATGGACGTCTGCCTGTTAGTGGTGGATGAAAGCCATTGTATCTCGCAATGGGGCTATGACTTCCGCCCTTCCTATCTCCATATCGCCGACATTCGGGAGCAACTGCCCGGCGTGCCGGTACTGGCACTGACGGCGACGGCCACGCCCGAAGTCGTGGACGACATACAGGAACGATTGCTTTTCAAGGAGAAGAATGTGTTCCGGACAAGCTTTGTCCGTCCGAACCTTGCCTACATCGTGCGCCGTACGGAAGACAAGCTGAGCACACTGGCCTACATACTCGGAAAAGTGCCCGGCACGGCTATCGTCTATACCCGGAGCCGGAAACAGACAAAAGAGGCGGCTCTCTTCCTGCAACAAGCCGGAATATCTGCCGATTTCTTTCATGCCGGGCTGAACCGGGAAGAGAAGGCGATCCGGCAGCACCGCTGGAAAAACAACGAATGCCGGGTTATAGTTGCGACAAACGCCTTCGGGATGGGGATCGACAAGCCGGACGTGCGGTTGGTCGTCCATCTGGATATGCCGGGATCATTGGAAGAATATTTCCAGGAGGCAGGCCGTGCCGGACGGGACAGCCGGAAAGCCTTTGCGGTGTCTCTCTGTACGGATACGGACAGCTTCCAGCTAAAAAAACGGATAGATGACGAGTTTCCGGAAAAAAGACTGATCGGGCAAGTGTACGAGGCATTGGGAGATTACTACCAAATACAGGAAGGGCACGGGAAGGGCATCATACACGGATTCGCATTGGCTGATTTCTGTTCCGCCTGCCAGCTTCCCCCGTTACAGGTGCATCATGCGCTGAAACTGCTGGAACTGTCCGGTTACATCGAATATTCCGAAGCGGCGGATGAATCATCTTCTCCAACAGCCTCCCGAATTACCTATACGCATCCACGGATGGAAAAGGAGACTCTTATTCTCCCTCCCTCCGCTTATGAGGAGCGTCGCGAAAGGATGAAAAAGCGCATCGCGAAAGTGGTGGAATACATGGACGGGGAACATATCTGCCGGAGCCGTCTGCTACTCTCCTATTTCGGGGAAAAGGATACAGAAGATTGCGGGTGTTGTGACATCTGCCTCTCCAAGAACGATTCCGGCCTGAACAACCGGGATTTCAACGCCATACGCGACCTGTTGCTCAGACTGCTGTCGGGTCGGCAACCGCTCCCTTTCACCACCGTGGTTCCTTCTTTGCCTTTCCCCGAAGAAAAAATCGTCACCGCCATCCGCTTCCTGGTCGAACAGGACGAGCGGTTTTATTTGAAAAATGGGGAGATTGGAGTGGTTGCCTACCGTTAATACGGCTTGGATAACGGCGGCAGGCAACCATTTCAAAGCATATCTGTTTTAAACGAGGGATAAATATCCGGCCACCCCTTCCGCACACCGCTCCCCGTCGATAGCGGCAGAGACGATTCCGCCTGCATAGCCGGCTCCTTCGCCGCAAGGGAAAAGGCCTTTCAGGGTTATATGCTGGTAACTTTCCTTGTCGCGCAGGATACGGACGGGCGAAGAGGTCCGGGTTTCCACCCCGATCATCACCGCGTCGTTGGTCAGGAAGCCTCTGGAGACTTTACCGAAATGGCGGAAGCCCTCACGCAGGCGGCCGGTGACGAACTCCGGCATCCAGAAATGCAACGGGGAAGCCAGCAAACCGGGCGTATAAGAGGATTCGGGAAGATCGAAAGAGTTTTTCTTATTCACGAAATCAACCATCCGCTGTGCAGGGGCGGTTTGCTTCATCCCGCCGTTCAGCCAGCAGAGTTCTTCCAGCCGTTCCTGGAAAGCCATCAACGCTAATGGAGAATCCGGCTCCACCCTCTCTCCATTATTCATTCTTAATTCTTCATTATTCATTAGCGAAGCATAGTCTTCCGGGCGTACCTCCACCACCATGCCGGAGTTCGCCCATCGGGAACCACGGTTGGAAGGAGACATCCCGTTGACCACCACCTGACGGGGACCGCTTGCCGCCGGGACGACGAAACCACCTGGACACATGCAGAAAGAATAGACTCCACGCCCGCCGGCCTGCGCCACAAAGCTATATTCGGCTGCCGGCAGATAGTTGCCTCTGCCCTCCTTGCGGTGATATTGTATCTGGTCGATCAGCATCTGCGGATGTTCCAGGCGGACACCGACAGCAATGCCTTTGGCTTCGATCGGGATTTGCCGGTCATGGAGATAGCGATACACATCGCGGGCGGAATGGCCTGTTGCCAGGATGACCGGCCCCAGAAAGTGCTCGCCGGTATTCGTTTCGACACCTATGACTTCCCCGCCCCGGATGACCAAGGCGTCCATTCGTGTCTCGAAACGGACTTCCCCGCCACAACGGATGATCTGTTCGCGGATATTCTCGATCACGCGCGGCAGCTTGTCCGTACCGATGTGCGGATGGGCGTCCGCCAAGATCGAAGTGCTCGCCCCGAACTGGCAAAAGACATTCAGAATCTTATCGACCGACCCCCGTTTCTTGCTGCGGGTGTAAAGTTTGCCGTCGGAATAGGCGCCGGCTCCCCCTTCGCCGAAGCTGTAGTTGGATTCTTCGTCCACCTTATGTTCGCGGCTGATCAGGGCGATATCCTTTTTACGTTCGCGCACGTTCTTCCCACGTTCGATCACGATCGGACGCAGGCCAAGCTCTATCAGGCGGAGGGCGGCAAACAAACCGCCCGGCCCCGCTCCTACCACCACGACAGGCTTCCCGGCCGACACATCTTTATATTCGACCGACTGGAATTCCGGTTCGTCCGGTTCCTCATCGATGAAAGCACGCAACTTGACATTCAGATAGATCGTACGCTGACGCGCATCGATGGAACGTTTCAGCACCCGGACAGTGTGAATATGCGGGACGGATGTCCCTGTCTCGCGGGCTACCACCTGCTTCAACGTCTGTTCGTTGGCTGCCTCTTCGGGCAATATACGGAGTTGTAATTCTTGTATCATCGTTACTTCTTTAAATTCAAATAAAAAATCAAACCGGCTTGTGCCCTGTACCCGCTCCAGTCCACTTTGAAATTCGACGGGGACCCTGCCTTTTCAATCGAATGTTCTTGTTTCACGGCATCCCATTCATACGCGATGCTCAGGTTCAACGCGGCATAACGGCACAAGCCGAACTTGATGCCGAAAGCAGGCTCCACGAAGAAATTCCTGCCGGAAAAAGCATTTTCCTTCCGATATCCGGCTTCCGGATCAGACTCGACGAGCAGGCGGTCCGCCTCGTTCACCTTGTTCAGCACGACACCCGTCGAGAGCCCTACATACGGTTCGAATGTAAAGATACTAATTTCTTCTTTCACCAGACGGAAACGATAAAAAGCTCCGAGTTTATATCCTTTATTACGCAGTTCGTAGTAGCATGAACCGGAATAATCGGCCACGCCTCTTTTCCCCGCCGTATTCATATAGTTGAAAAGAGCGCCTGCCTGATGGCTGCGCCATTCGATCCCGATACGGGTTTCCTCTGTCATATAACCGGGAAAGTTATCCGTGACCTGCGCATTGGTCACAGGAAGTATTGCCGCTTTCAACAGGTCTTTCATATCGGACATCCGGTATGCGCCGTGACCGATGTTATACTCGATTGTCAACGACTGGGCCTGTCCTACCCGCACGAAAGCGAACAGGAGGCAGATTAAGAAAAAGGTCCGTTTCATTTCTCCGGGTTATTTTCAGGGTTAAACGTATCGGGAAATTCCAAGACGACCTTGCCGAGGGAATAAGGGCGGATCGTTTCATCTTTGAAATAAATATAGACCGTGTACGTGCCACCGACACCGTCGTAAGTCTTGTCCACAAAAGAACGTTGATCGAAATCCAGGCTTCTCCGGATATAAGTCATATGATCGTAATTATATTCTATCGTATAATGGTCAAACCCGGCACGAAGCGACTCGTCCACTTCCCAGAATATTTCAGGATAGCCTTCTTCAGTCATCCGGCATTCCAAAAGATGATCGCTCTCGTTGCGTGCTTTCACCTTGACAGGCCAGCCACGCGTTTCCACATAATGTCCGGCTCCCACCTGTCCGGCAACAGTACCATTGTTCGTACTGGCCTGCACTTCACAGGTCAACTCATAGGTCCCATTCGGGATCCGGTCTACATCTATGAAGAAATCACCTCTGGAATCATCGCTCTCCCACTCCATCTTGCCAAGTCGGATCACACATTTCTCCACTTTATATCCCGGAAAAGGATAAACCGTGAAACTTGCCAGACAGGTTTTGTCGACATAATACCCGCCTCCATATTCTTCGGAAAGATTCAAATACACATCCATCAAAACCGAATCGGCCGGATGCCTTTCCATTTCCACAAAATTCTCCCCCAGCCGGTACTCACAGCTTGTAAACAGGAAGAAAACACTCACAAATAGATAAACAACACTTTTTTTCATATACATATAAACTTATCCGAACAATTGCCGGAAAGCCTCTTCCACCTTGCGCACTTGCACGATTTGCATCTTGCACTTGGACGTGTCGAAGCCTTTCAGGTTATTGTGCGGGATGATAATGCGCGAGAAACCTAATTTTTCCGCTTCCAGGATGCGCTGCTCGATGCGGTTCACCGGACGGATCTCGCCCGAAAGCCCCACCTCGCCGCACATGCAGATACCCGGCTCGATCGAAATGTCGAGGCTCGAAGAAAGAACCGCACTGATCACCGCCAGATCGATCGCCGGATCATTCACCTTCAGTCCGCCGGCAATATTCAAAAAGACATCTTTCTGGACCAGCTTGAACCCGGCACGCTTTTCGAGCACCGCGAGCAGCATGTTCATACGCCTCAGGTCGAAACCCGTCGCGCTGCGCTGGGGCGTCCCGTAGACGGCGGAACTTACCAGCGCCTGCGTCTCGATCAGGAAAGGACGGATGCCCTCGATCGCCGCCGCGATCGCCACGCCACTCAATCCCTCATGGTTCTGTGTCAACAGCAGTTCGGAAGGGTTGCTGACTTCGCGGAGGCCGTCCTGGCGCATCTCGTAGATACCCAATTCAGCCGTACTTCCGAAACGGTTCTTGATGCTTCGGAGGATGCGGTACATATAATGTTGGTCGCCTTCGAACTGGAGGACGGTATCGACGATATGTTCAAGCACCTTCGGCCCGGCAATGCTCCCTTCCTTATTGATATGGCCGATCAGGAGGACGGGAGTACCGCTCTCCTTCGCATATTTCAGGATCGCCGCACTGCACTCGCGCACCTGCGAGACGCTTCCGGGGGAAGACTCGACAAGCTCGGTATAAATGGTTTGTATCGAGTCGATGATCAAGAGGTCGGGCTGTACGTTCTTGGTCTGGACAAATATCTGTTCGAGATTGGTCTCGCAGAGGATGAAGCAGTCCGGATTCTCATGCGCGATGCGGTCGGCACGAAGTTTCAACTGACGGCTGCTCTCTTCGCCGGAGACGTAAAGCGTACGAAGCCCTTTCAACCCCAAGACGGTTTGCAGGACAAGAGTAGACTTCCCGATTCCCGGCTCGCCGCCGATCAGGACCAGCGATCCTTTCACCAAGCCGCCACCGAGGACACGGTTCAGCTCCTGGTCGCCGAGGTCGATGCGCGTCTCCTCTTCGGAAGTAATGTCACGAAGCAGGACGGGACGCACAGGGCCTGCCCCGTCAGGACGGATAAATCCCGCTGCGGCACGCTTTCCCGCCGATTCCTTTGCCACGACCTCTTCGACATACGTGTTCCACTCCCCGCACGAAGGACATTTCCCGATCCATTTCGGGGAATCGGCCCCACAGTTGGAGCAGACATATACTGTTTTTGTCTTAGCCATACCTCTCTTTTTATTAATTGTCTCAACACAATGGAGCCGTAAAGCTCTCAAAAGAGCCTTTCGGTGTATGTGTCAACGAATATTTATCACCCGAAAAGATCGAGCGTCAACTGCTTTTTCTCTGCTTCTAACTTTCGTAGATGGCGTTTGCCCTGCGGCGTGATGATTTCCATCTTGTCGAAACGGGTACGGATCACGGTTTCGACCGTATAGCTGATGTTGACCACTTCACCCAGTTCGCTCATCTTCCGTTGGATATCCAGCACACAGTCGATGCACATGCCGCTCTTGAAAACGATCTTTTCATCGAACATGTCTTTCTTGAAGTCTTCATCGCACATGTAAAAGTCGATCGTCTCGCCCCCTTTGTTGTAGATGCCCTTCCAACGGTAACGGGCGTCTTTCAGCACAGGCGAGATGATCTCTATCGTCGCTTTCTGATCCTTGACAGGGGGTAATTCGTCGGAACGGAGGATATAATAGTCGAACTGTTCGCGCTTGACTTCCAACGATCCGGAACGGCTGCGGTTGCCGGCGTTCAGTTCGCGGAGGGTGAACTTCGTCACCTTCGGATAGCCGCGTACGGCTTCGTAAAAATTCGATTTGCATTTGCAGAAACGGGGCGAGGCGCTGAGCAGTCCCACCAATTCACGCGTCACCGTAATGCCGGGCGCTTTCTTTCTCAGGTTACTGCGCAACAAGGCGATTTCGCGCTGCATCTTTTCCTCGTCGGCCGCCGAACGGTCCACTACCGGCTGTCCGCCGACCAAAAGGGACGGACGCGTCCACACTTGCATAAACAGGTTGAGAAGGACGGAGATCAGGCGGCTGTTCTCACCTGCCACCGACCAGATTTCACGGAATCCCTCCTGCTGGGCAAACGACTCGCAGTAAATAGTCATCTTGATGTCCAGCATGTCTGCCAAGGTCCTGAGAAGCGAGAGCACCTCCTTCTCCGAACGGTGTTTGATCAGGGCATCCATGTAGTTGGACTTATCATTGAAGTAGTATCGCAGTTCGAGTTTGTTATCAAACTTTATCATGACTTACTCTGTTTTGGGTTTTCGATCGAAGAACGGGTTCTTGGAGGACGCGCTCACCGGAATCGCCATCACGCATTTGCAGTCGCCCAGCATCCCCAAACGCTGAGCAGCCAGACCGGCGCTGAACATCACGCGCGTGTCCAGGCGCCAATCCGATGCCGTGGCACAGGCCGAACCGATCGCAATGCCCAAGTCCACCGAATTGATCGCGCAGGGAACGGCTTCCGGCTTCTCCACGCAGGTCGGGAACCCGCAGTGCGCACAATTCAAACCCTGCACCTGCTGACGCGTACCGGCAATCATGACGGCTTCGGCCTGAAGGATATTGTCGGCATCGCGTAGAAAGAATTTCAAACCGGTTTCACCGGACAGGACGACAAGCTCCTCGGAAAGACGTTTGATATCTTCGTCCGTCACCATCGCCACTTCTATAATATCGATCCCTTTTCCTTTCGGGGCTGTCCGGGCGGCTGTCATCATCTGACGAACAGCCTGTAACACATGCTCGTGTCGTATTTCTCTTTCGTTCTGTATCATTTTAATATTGGTTTAGCACGAACAAAGATAATAATTACTCGTTTTATAGTTCAAGATTTGTCATCTTTTCTGTAACATCAAACGGATAAACGGGATATTCGTAAATACTGAAACGGGGTTCGGTCACACCTTCGGAATAGTTCCAGATGCTGATATACTCCCGCACGTCCTCGCCCATATCCTGTAGCTGGCGCAGGTAGGCAGCTACGGATTTGCTTTCGGCGATGTAGACCTCTCCCATCCGGTCGATAATCGGGCTGTGGCGGCGTCCGGCGTCGTGGTCGAATTTCAGGATGCGCTTACCCTCGGCCGTCATGCCGACCGTCCGGAACGTCATGCTTTTGCCAATGGCCGGGAGGTTCAACACACTGCGGTCGGTAGCGGCAAAAAGGAGATGGTTCTCTTTCAGGAAACCGGACAGTTTCTTTCCTAAGGGCCGCTCATAGCGGATCAGCCGGTACAATTCCTTCTGCTTCTCTTTGGGAATAAGGCCGAAGACTTTCTCCTCCCGCCGTTCCTGCAAGGAGCGGCTGTTGGGGGTGAACACGGCATAGTTCTCGTGGAAACCCTTGACCGAAAAAGTATAATAGCACACCACTCCCATCGCATTCAACGTCTGCCGAAGCTTTGCCGTATGCCCGCGCCGGGAAGCGGCAACGGTGTAGACCAACTGGTTGGTGATGATCCATCCGGCGGAGAGGATCGCCTCGATCGCCCTCTTCGCTTCCGGCGTGACCTCCAACGGAGATTGGAAATGGGTCTGGACGATAAATTGCGTGACACCGATGCGCGAAGCTTTTTCTTTGAAATCCCTCAAGATACCGACCAGTTCGTCCGTGATCCTCAGAGGCAGGTAGGCAAGCAGGCGCGAACCCAGGCGGACCCGTTGCAGTTCGGCGTACTTCTCTCCTTCGGGCCGGTCCTCGTTGGCTTTCCGTTTCCGTACCGCCATCTTGTAGACGGCATCGAGTATGTTGCGGAGCGTCGCGTTCTGGCTCATCAACGCGTCGCCACCGGTGATCAGGATATCCCTGAGCTGTGCGTCTTCTTCGAAATAGCGCATCAACCGGCGCAGTTTCTTATCCCATGTTTCCTTCGGTTTCAGGGATTCGAAATCAAAATTCAAGCGTTCGCTCTGGAAATCGTACATCCGTTGGCAAGAAGCGCATAGCCCGCCACAGGCACGCCCCATCGAATCGGGGATCAGGATCGCCACCTCCGGATACCGGCGGTGTATGTTGTGCCCTTCCGGCAACAACCACCCGGCGGCATTCGGCTGTCCGGCCACGACAATGTCTTCTTTCTCCCACGCCTTGATCCGGCCGTATGTATCGACCAATTCTTCCGAATAAAGGATATAAGAGCGGATGGCAGCGTCGTCATATCCGCTTGTATTCGTGTTCAGCAGGGAAAGGTAGTAAGGAGTCACAAAGAACGGCATGCCTTTCTTACGGGCACGTGCCAACAGATCCATCGTTCCAGCCGACAGGGAACCGCCAAGGAAATAGTTCAGTTCCGTCGGGCTTTTGAAAGCCATCGCAAGATGGAAACGGCCGGTATTCCACCATTCCTGCACTTTGATGTATTTCTCGGCATAGCTCATCCCTTCCGTAAACTGGAAGCGGGAGGTCGGGGCGTGGCGCCGTTCGATCTTGCGTATCAGCCCGGCAATGATCCGCTCCTTGTTGGAACGGCGGATTGCCATCACCTCCTCGTCCAGTCCGGTCGGCCAACGGTTCATCTGCCGTTTGACAAGCGAACGGTCCGGAACGATCTCCTCCGGCTTCTCCAGCAATTCGAATTGCCGGTACAGGTCGATAAAGAAGTCCGGCGAAACATCTTCCTCCAGCTTCCCGGCCAGGAACTGCCACAGGCAGGTAATCGTCCGTACCGGTATCTCCTCGCCTGTCGAAAGCTCGGAGACCGTCGTGTCGTCATGTTCGATCAACAGAAGAATACGCTTCGCCACGGCATTTCCCATATTGCTCCCGCCAACCGTCCTGTCGATGCGGGAAGAAACGAAAGAGCGCAAGGCTTCTTTAAAAAGCGCTGCGCTCTCACTCTCTTCCGCCATCGTTGCCAGTTGGGGAAAATCTTTTTTAAATGCTTTTGTCAATTGCGGAATGTCGTACGATAGTAATCTTCTTTTAATCATAAGCAAATACTTTTTAGGAAGGATTATTGAATGTTATTTTGAAGTCATTTGTCTACAAATATAACATTTTTCTCCCACCATCAAAAGCGTGCTACTTATAAAACATCTTAAAAGTCTTGCGAATCACAACAAAATGACAAGAGCGGCACCTATTCGCCACCTTTCTGCTACTTCCGCTTCATCTTCACTTCATACAGGTCATGCCGGCGGTCTTTCAAGTTGCGGACACTTCCGTACGTGTGCAATTCGTTCAGCAAATCGAGATCCACATCCGACACCAAGATCATTTCCGTATTCGGGGTCGCCTCCGCCCTTTTCCCGTCTGTCGGGAAAGCAAAATCACACGGGGTGAAGACACCGGACTGCGCATACTGGATATCCATGTTATGGACGCGGGGCAAGTTGCCGACACTACCGGCAATGACGACAAAGCATTCGTTTTCGATCGCACGTGCCTGCGCACAAACACGGACACGCGAATAGGCGTTCTGCGTATCGGTCAGAAAGGGCACAAACAGGATCTGCATCCCCTGGTCCGCCATGATACGCGACAGTTCCGGAAATTCGACATCGTAGCAGATCAGGACACCGATCTTGGCACAGTCCGTTTCGAAAGTCTGCACCATCTTGCCGCCGGAAAGTCCCCAGCTCTTCGCTTCATCGGGCGTGATATGCACTTTCTCGTACGTCTCATAACTGCCGTCGCGGCGACAAAGGAAACCGACGTTGTACAACCCGTCGTCCTTGATCAACGGCATGCTCCCGGTAATGATATTGATGTTGTAGCTGATCGCCAGGTTGATGAAGCGGTTCAGCATCTCGTCCGTATATTTCGCCAGCTCGCGGATCGCCTCCGACTCGCTCATGTGGTTGAACTTGGCCATCAGAGGGGCATTGAAGTATTCGGGGAAAAGGATGAAGTCACTCTTATAGTCAGACACGGCATCCACGAAAAACTCCACCTGCTCGAACACGTCGTCGAGCCCCTTGTAAGGTCGCATCTGCCACTGGACAAGACCGACGCGGACGGTCGTCTTGGTCGAAACGATTTCCGGAGTCGGCTGGTAATAGATATTGTCCCATTGCAGCAGGGTTGCATAATGTTTGGATTCCTCGTCGTTCGGCAAGTAATTCGTCATCACCTTGCGAACGTGGAAATCGTTCGATATCTGGAAAGTCAGTACCGGATCATAAATTTCTCTTTTACGAACCTGATCGATATATTCCTTCGGGCGCATCGTATCCGCATATTTATGATAATTCGGAATACGTCCGCCAAACATAATCGCTTTCAAGTTCAAGCTTTCGCACAATTCCTTCCGGTAATCATACATACGCCGCGCCAAGCGCAACCCCCGATAATCGGGATGGATAAAAACTTCGATGCCATAGAGGATATTGCCTTTCGGGTTATGCGTATTGAAAGTCTCGTTTCCGGTGACGAAAGCGTAGGTATGGTCGTTCTTCACCTTGTCGTAATCAACGATGATAGACAAGGCGCAGCCCACGATCTTATCGTCCACAACCGTAACCACCTGCCCTTCCGGGAAAATGGTGATTAACTTCTTGATTTGCTCACGTGTCCAAAACACATCCGAGCCGTCTGAATAAACTCTTGTAAAAGATTGGGATAATTGTCGGTAGTCCGCCATCTGCAAAGTACGGACCTCTACTTTGTTAATCTTAGGAGTGTGTTCCATTTTTTATTTCATTTTTAAGAACGACGCAAAAGTATAAAAAGTTTCATCCGGATGAAACAAAAATCTCACGATAGCAAAAAACATTGGTCCAATTCGAAACAACTTCCGCATCTAATTCGATTTTCTACCCCATTTAGCGCAAATTAGTAGCAAGGGTAATATTTTTTAATAATCTATTACTTTTATTTAGGGTAAATCCAGATGGCTTTTTCACACAACGTTGATAGCACGCCGTTCTTCCTTACTGCATTTCGTTTGACGACATTGATAATGCCTCTACATCTTCCAGCTTATAGAAAATCTGTCACAGAAAGTCAACTCTTTTCATAAAGAATGGAATTAACCAACTGGGATGATAAGAAATTACCCCAAAAGATAAAAAAGTGAAATAATACCAAGAAAAGTATCTTTCGCGCAGATGATTTGTTATTTTTGTAGGAAAGTTACAAAATAAAAGGATGAATGCATGATTAGAGAACTTAGTATAGAAAATTTCATGTCAATACGAAAAGAACAGGTATTATCTTTCGAGGCTACCAAAGACAAGACCTCTCATGAGTTATTGACCGTCGAAATCAAACCGGGGATGCGGTTAAATCGTATGCTTATACTTTATGGGGCTAATGCTTCCGGGAAGAGTAATATTCTCTATGCCTATGAGACAATATGGAGAATGTTGGTTTCTCCATATACTAATAAGCTGCAGGCCATACCTTTTTATCCGTTTGCTTTGGATAAGGATAAAAATACCCGATTGTCCATGTCTTTTTATATAGGGCGAGTACGATACGACTATTCAGTGGAGTATAATAACCGCTATATCATTTCTGAGAAGATGGAATATGCTCCTAATGGAGTATTATCTTTATTTTATAGTAGGAAGTTTGTCCATGAAGATGTAGTACCGGATATTGAATTTGGTCGTACAGTCGGTTTGCATTTGAAAAGTAAGAAAACAATTGTAGACAATACTTTGAATAACCATACTGTACTGTCTACTTTTGCAAAAGTATCTTTAAATGAAGATGCAAAGATATTCCGTGATACCTATAACTGGATTGTTCGGTATGTGCATGGCATGAAGGGAAATACTCTTTTGGATATTGCCCAGCAGTTGATCGATAATAAAGAGAAGAAAAATTATTTTATATCGGCTATGCGAAAGGCTGATTTTAATATTTCTAATATAAGTATTGACAATGAAGCAAGAATGCAAAGTGGCAAAGATGTGTTTTTTACACATCACACCATAGACGGATCTGATTTTACTTTATCTTCTATTGACCAATCATTGGGGACATTACGCTATTTTCAGTTACAGGAATGTATGTTCAATATGTTGCGTGAAGATCATATATATAGTTTTGATGAAATAGAAAGTAATTTGCATTATGATCTTTTGCTCCATTTTCTGACGACTTTTATGATGAATACAGCCAATTCGCAAATATTGTTCACGACACAAGACCAGCAGTTATTGGATGAAGAATTTATACGTCGGGATATGGTTTGGTTTACTGAGAAATCAAAGGAAGATGCCTCTACTGAACTTTATTGTGCTTCTGAATTTGGATTGCACAAAAATCTATCTCTTTATAAGGCATATAGAACAGGAAAACTTGGTGCAAAACCGGAATTAGGCTCCATTTTTTAAGGAAGTGATATGAAAACGCGGAAAACAAAAACGACAATAGCTGTTATTGGTGAAGGACCGACTGAAAAGTATTATTTGAAATCTTTAGAAGGTGTTATTCATGCACAAGTGAAACCTGTTGTTCCGAACCATGCCACCAGCATGGCTGAATTGGAACGCCGAATAGAACAATGCATCGATGATGGTTATAATATGATATTCTGTCTAATTGATATGGATAATAAGAAAGAAGGGCGTAATCGAGAGAACTATTTAAGGCTAAAAACAAAATATCATCAAAAAACGATCATCAAGAAGCAGCAAGGAACAGAAAGTCTAATACGTTTTTTTGAGAACGATCGCTGTTTGGAAATATGGTTCTTGTATCATTTTAAATATACAACACAACAATTTAATAGCTCTAATGAATTAGCCAAGGAATTGGAGCGTATTTGTAATTATGAAAAGACCGAGGATTTTTTTAGTAGAAAATGCAAAGGATTACATAATTTTTTGCTTGCCAATGGAGGAAATTTTGATATAGCAATTGAAAATTCCGAGAAATCTATATTATCTAAATTAAAGGAAGGACGTGAACATACTTATAGTGAAATGGCAGATTTCTTTTATGAAGTAATAAAGAAATAGTATCTTGTTTTGGAAAAGTTTGACAGATTGCTGTATTCTTTACGGCATCAACATTTTGCTATCAAAGAACATTCTATTGAAGCAAGAACAAAGAAAGGGGAAATTATACGTGCAATAGAAAAGTCGAAACATACACGAATGCACTTTCCTATTTCTGTCCGTCAATTAAAAAACATTTTAACTGTATGCAAAAGAGCAAGCCCTATTTAAGCGGCAGACTATCTTTCGATTAAAGATTATTAATATCGCCTGTAGGACTGTAACCAATAAAAATCTTACCTTTGTTGTCTATATCCGAGAAGGAACAACGTTAAATACATGGTAAGATTTATTCGTTATATAATATTAATAGCTCTGCTGCAATCAGTAGCAGGAACTTTTCTATCATACGCTCAGAATTTCACCTCGGCATCCGGTATAGTCAAGGACTCGATTACCGGTGAACCGCTCCCGTTTGTATCCGTCTATTTTGACGGATCGACTATCGGGGCTATGACAGACGACAATGGAGCATTCACCCTCCAAAACAACCAGGGCTACACCAAACTGGCCGCCGCCTCCTTGGGCTACGATACCAAATTCATCGACCTCAAGCCCGGTAAAAAGAATGACAATCTGGAATTGCTGTTGAAACCGACCGCATTCGAGATTTCGGAAGTCGTGGTCAAACCCAAAAGAGAGAAATATACCCGCAAGGATAATCCGGCTGTGGAGCTTATTAAAAAAGTAATTGCACACAAGAATGACAACCGGATCGAGGCAAAGCCGGAATATCAAACGGAAATATACGAAAAACTAAGCTTGTCGCTGGATAATTTCAATCCGAATCTCGACAAGAACAAATTTCTGAAAAAGTTCAAATTCATCAAAAACTATCTGGACACGTCCGAATTTAACGGCAAACCGATCCTGACCGTTTCCGTGCGCGAAAACCTATCGGACTTCTACTACCGGAAAAGCCCCAAAGCGGAAAAGACAATTGTCAGGGCCAAACGCATGCAGGGGATCGATAAGACGTTGGACGACGGTGGAGGCATAACCTCCAACCTGGAAGAGATATTCAAGAGCATCAATATTTTCGACAACAATATCCCTATTCTATTGAACCGGTTCGTCAGCCCGTTATCATCGACACTGGCGACCACATATTACCATTACTACATCATGGATACGCTCGATGTGGGAGGAGATAAATGTGTGGATCTGGCTTTCGTTCCGGCAAACAGTGAAAGCTACGGGTTTACGGGACGGCTTTATATAACGCTTGACGGTAATTATGCGGTCAAGAAAGTATTGTTGAACACACCCGCGAATATCAACCTGAACTGGGTGGACAAGCTCCGTATCGAACAGGAATTCAAGCAGATGCCGGATAGTACCTGGGTACTCGACCAAGAGAATACCTTTGTCAATTTCTATGTGGTAAAGGGAGCGCAACAACTCTATGCGCACCAGCTCAGGAATTACGACAATTATAATTTCAACGTGCAAAATGCAGACTCCGTTTTCGGCCTCTTAGGGGCGTTGCATGTCTTGCCGGAAGCGACGGTACAGCCGGATACGTTCTGGATGCACAACCGCCCTATTCCACTGAAAGAGAAGGAAGATGCGCTAAAAGATTTATTGGGGCAGTTGCGGAAAGTTCCGGCCTTCAATGCCATTATCAAAACCGCGGAAATCCTGATAACGGGCTATATCCCGACAGCAAACGACAAGAAAGTGACCAAATTCGACTTCGGTCCGATGAATACGACCTTCAGCGCGAACCATCTGGAAGGTTTCCGTATGCGTGTGGGAGGAATGACGACCGCCAACCTCAATCCGTATTGGTTTGCAAGCGGCTATCTGGCTTACGGCACGAACGACCGCAAGATCAAATACAACCTGAAATTGACGCACAGCTTCACCAAAAAAGAATACCACGAAGGTGAAAATCCGGTCAATAACCTGTCGTTTATCCAGGAATATGACGTGTACACCCCAGGCCAGGATTTCCTTTTCACAAGCAAGGATAACATTTTCGTTGCCTGGAAAGTCGGTGAACCGGTGACCAAGATGCAGTACATCCGCAAAAGCGTATTGCAATACGAAAAAGAATGGTTGAACGGCCTGACATGGAAGTCCTGGATGATGAACCAGAACAACGAGGCGGCAGGGACGCTTCAATACATCAAGCGGGACGAATCCGGGAATTTGTACCTTATAAAAGATTTTACGACATCCGAAATCGGGACGCAGCTGCGTTTCGCTCCGGGTGAACGCGCCTACAACGGGCGTTCGGGTAAAGAATCCGTATTCAACCTGTCCAAAGACGCACCCGTATTCAAGCTCTCCCATCAGTTAGGCATCAAAGGCGTGTTAGGCGGTGACTACAATTATAACCATACGGAGATCAGTGCCGAGAAACGTATCTGGCTTTCCTCGTTCGGGCATATCGATGCACAGGTTAAAGCGGGCAAGGTTTGGGACAAAGTGCCTTTCCCCCTGTTGATTTTGCCGAATACGAACCAATCCATCACGATCCAGCCGGAAGCCTTCCACATGATGAACGCGTTGGAGTTTGTGACCGACCAATATGTATCGTTCAATGCTACTTATTATATGAAGGGCTGGATCCTGAACCGCATTCCGGGCATCAAATGGCTGCGTCTGCGTGAAGTTCTTTCCTTTAATATGATTTATGGCGGACTGACGGATAAAAACAATCCGACCTTGACGCCGGGACTTTTCCTGTTACCGGAAGGGACACAGCCGTTGGGCAACACTCCATATATGGAATGCAGCGTCGGTTTGGAAAATATATTCAAGATCCTGCGCATCGATTACTACAGACGCTTAACCTATCTGAATCATCCTGATATCAAAAAGGGAGGCATCCGTATTGCGTTGAGATTCACGTTCTAACATGTGGCTTAATTAAAAATGACAGATCCGAATAGTTCACGTTTACATCATGCCCCTAACCCCTGGGCGCTGACACCTCTGGTTGTTTTTTTATTATCTTACCTTGTAGTGTCCATTATCGCAGGCGATTTCTACAAGATGCCTATTACCGTGGCCTTTGTTATCGCCTCGGTAGTTGCCATCGCCATGTCCAAAGGGGGCAAACTCAGCAACCGGATCGAACAATTCTGCCGGGGAGCGGCCAACGGCAATATTATGCTGATGGTATTGATCTTCATTCTTGCCGGAGCTTTTGCCCAAACAGCCAAAGCGATGGGGGCTGTCGATGCGACCGTGAATCTGGCCATGTCCATCCTGCCGGGCAATTTGTTGGCAGCCGGAATCTTCCTTGCCGCCTGTTTCATTTCCATTTCGGTCGGGACATCGGTCGGGACAATCGTTGCCCTGGCTCCTGTTGCCGTAGGGATCGCCGGCAAAACCGGAATGCCCGATGCGCTCATGTTGGGCGTTGTCGTAAGCGGGGCCATGTTCGGGGACAACCTGTCTTTCATATCGGATACCACTATCGTCGCTACCCGCACGCAAGGTTGTAATATGAATGACAAGTTCAAGGTGAATATTCGAATCGCCCTTCCGATCGCCCTGTTAACCGGCATTATCTATGTGTTGATCGGAAGCGGAGTCGGGAGCGGATATGAAACAGGGCCGATCGAATGGATCAAGGTCCTGCCCTATCTGGTTGTCCTCGTAACAGCTATTTGCGGCGTGAATGTCATGATGGTCCTGATAGTCGGGATTATCCTTTCCGGTATCGTCGGATTGCTGACAGGCGGGTTCGATATCTGGGGATGGAATGCCTCGATGGGGCTGGGTATCACGAATATGGGCGAACTGATCATCGTAACTTTGCTGGCCGGCGGAATGCTGGAAATGATACGGTATAACGGAGGCATCGACTGGATCATCCTGAAACTCACATCCCGCATCCGTTCCTCCAAAGGAGCCGAATTAAGCATTGCCGCATTAATCAGTTTCGCCAATCTCTGTACCGCAAACAATACTATCGCCTTGATCATGGCCGGCCCGATCGCCAAAGACATCGCCGACCGTTTCAAGATAGATCCGCGCCGCAGCGCCAGCCTGTTGGACATTTTTTCCTGCTTCGTACAAGGCATCATACCTTACGGCGCACAATTGTTGATAGCGGCAGGCTTAGGGCACGTCTCTCCCATCGAGATCATGCAGTATCTGTATTATCCTTATTTATTGGGTGCCGGAGCTTTATTAGCCATCGCGTTCAATTATCCTCGCAAATACAGCCGGAACAAGAGATAAGACAACTTGCACTACTCGAATAAGGAGTTTTCAAAATGATATTTATGGGTAATAAAGAAAAAAACGTATATTTGAAGAATAATACCTTTATGAGATGTACGCGACTTTTATGAACTGTCTTTTATCAATTTGTTTGTGTCTGACTCTTTTTTCTTGTTCTGAAAAAACACAAAGAACGGATCGTCTGTTTACGGTCGATATAGAATCCGGCTTCAGCAAAGAGCAAGGAATGAATATATCCGAAGTTGCAGATACAGTGGAATACTTAGAGTTGAAAACACCTGAAGATTTGATAATCAGTCGTATTTGGGATGTCGTCCAGGCAGAAGATTGCTGGCTTGTCCGCTCGATATCGGGAATCAGCAAGTTTACTTTAGATGGGGAATGGATCATGCAGATCGGCAAAAAGGGACAAGGGCCGGGAGAATATATATCGCTTCACGGGTTCGACTATGACCCGATTCATAAAGAGGTCCTTATTGCCGATTGGCATCAGATTTTGTTTTATGACCTGAATGGCAATTATCTGCGCAACATAAAGATTGAGGATGAATTCTTTTACAACATCGCAGTTTCCGACACGGTGTTTTGGACAACAGCTTTGGGTATCCATCAAGAAAAGTATCTGGCACATGCTTTTAATCGCCACAATGACACCTTATCGGTGTACCTGAATCCCAATTATGGGATAAAAATAAAAAACACTGACGGTGTGTATTTCTCCCATTCCCGTTGGGAGAGAGAATTTTATCATTACAATGGCAATCTTTATCTGAAAAACAGAATATCGAACGATACCGTATTTCGTCTGGATGGAGTGAAAAAAACGCCTTATATGGCATTCGACATGGGAAAATACAAATTGCCTTTGGAATATGAGTATTGGTATTCCGCGGAAGACAACGATCGGTATGGGGGTAATTACTGGGGTATTGTATCGGTGGCGGAAGATGACCGTTATGTGTTTTTTCTGGCCAAACGAAGGGGGAAACATGATTTTGATGACGATGACAAGCGTTACCTTGTATATGACAAAACAACGAAAACCGAGTTCACCGTAAAAGGCAATCATGGAAAGATGCTGGAAGATGATCTCTTGGGCGGATCAGCGATCTGGCCCCGTTTCATCACACAGGATTATTATATATGGACGTGTGAGTGGACGGAATTGTCCGAAGACGTGAAAAAGAGACTTTACCCATCGTTGTCTCCGGCACTTGCCAAACAGTTCGAATATTTCAATTACGGGACCAATGAACTGATCATCCTTTGCAGAAAGAAAAAACAATAAAAAATAGAAATCGCATGGAAACAAAAAAAGCAAGAAAGTCGTGTTGGCGTATTTCATTCGGCCTGTTTATCTTTTCATTCGTTACCCTTCTGAATTTGTTTGCTCAAAAAGGCGATACGGAAGGAGATGACAAAGTGTATCTTCGCGTGGATCACATGCCTTATTATCTATACGGAGGATCGGAAGAAAATTACGCTAAAGATGTAGAAGCAATCATGAAATTCATATCCGACAACATCCGATATCCAAAAGATGCGTGGAAGATCGAGAAACAAGGAAAAGTGATTTGCCGGTTCGTGGTTGAAAAAGACGGCCGCTTATCCGATATTCATATTCAAGAAAGAGACAGCCTCTACCCTTCTTTGGACAAGGAGGCGATTCGTGTCATCAGTTCTTTCCCGAAATGGCATCCGGGAACTATTGACAAAAAAGCGGTACGAACCGGTTTCTCCCTTCCCGTTATTTTCCGTATGCGGGGAGCGAAAGTACAGGAGTGATACCCTCTGTCCAAAAACTGTCAGAGTGGCTATCTTCGTGACTAATCCGGATGGACTTATTGTATATTATCGTTTCTTTAACAACGAAACATATTATTTAGGAATAGCCGTCATTTCCGGTTTTTTCTGCAACAGAAAGGATTTTTTGCCATGAGTTGCGCAGTTTTTCACCTTGAAGACGGTCGTCGTTGCCGTGAGATGCCGAGACCATGTACCACGAAGACGGTCGTCACGGCGATAAGAACGGTCGTCATAGGCATGAAGACGGTCTTCGTGGCAAAAAAAGCGGTACATCGCTTTTTGGATATTCAGGCTCATGTCCACCTTTTGTTTGCTACAGACGATTCTCCGGAAGTTTAGCTTTTTCACAATGTTAGCAGTCCTTGCTTTTCAGTAACAAATATTCTTTGTTTCTCAATTTCTTGCCGATCTTATTCTACTAATTGCCAACGAATTTCTATAAAGAAAATAAAAACGTCATACATAAATCATTCAAAATTTCATTCAAATTAGAAAGATGTTGCAATAGGGGATATTGTACTTTTTAACAATTTGGTTCTAAGATTCGGCAAAAGCCACAAAAGTGAAGAACAAACCGAGTACGAAAACAGGAACAAAATCAATATTTTAGGCGAATCTCCGCTTTTCACATTTCACTTAGTTTCATCCATTGCACTTGGTCGCATTTAAAGTGTTTCTATTTGCCATACTATTTTGTATTGTTTCGGACAATCTTTCATGTTTCAGCCTGCTGCTTGTATGGACATTACTCTCTATGACAAATGACAGTCAGGGTATTAGCTACCCCAAAGGCTATCGGGCTGTATAGCGGACAAGCGTGTATCGACCATGCAAATGGCAGATAATAAACTACTGTAAGTGTGTCAAATTGCGTCAGCCAATTCAAAGGTTTATGAGTTGCAAGCAGTGAATAGACACACAGATATAGAAACATCATTCTTTGGGTTGTCGAACGATCCCTATATAACAATACTTTATGCAGGCTACCTTTAATCCATAAAAAAGTTGTCCGAATTATGATTTTGTCATTTAATTTGTTATATTTGCAAATGAATTACAAATTTTGAGAATAAAATGGTACTTGAAATTCGTTTGAGCAACTTCTTCTCAATTAAAGATGAGGTGGTGCTGGATATGCAGGCAGCAAGCATCCAGACTAAAAAGGCAAAGGAACTTGAAGATAATACATTTGTATGCGGTGGTGAGCGGTTGCTTAAAACTGTTGCCATTTATGGTGCAAATGCCTCCGGAAAGAGCAGTATTATCAAGGCTATTCGCGCTTGCGTGGGAATGATATTCTCATCTCACAATTACAACGAGAATACGATATTTGCCTTTACTCCGTTCAAATTCGGGGGTATTGGGAAGCCAAGTACATTCTCCATTCGATTCCTTCTTGACGGTATCGAATATGAATATTCTTTTGAACTCAATAAAGTTGAGATACTGAAAGAGGCACTGTACTATTATCCGAATGGCCGGCGTTCGCTGGTATTTTCTCGTGATGAGACAAAGGGACCCGCCAAAAAGGATATCTATGAATTCCGTTCAGTGATTCGCCGCCCTTTGGATGTTGCTGCCAATACGTCCAAGAAAACGCTTTTCGTATCGCGTGCCAGCCAGATGGATCGTGATGTTGCAAAAGATGTTTTTCGATATTTCAATGAACGTTTTATTCTGAATTATTTCGGATATAATTCGTTCTCTGTCGAGCGCTTGTTGAATGAGAACAAAGAGCAGTTCCTTAATGTGCTGCGAATTGCCGACAGCGACATTGTCAAAATCGACAGCCGGCACGAGAATAAAGTCCTGTCTACTGCAGTGATTGACCCTGCAGACAATCAAATATTGTCAGTAGAAGATATTCAGAAACCACAGCTGGTCATTACGACCTATCACAGGAATAACCCAGATGTTCCTTTCAACTTTTTTGCAGAAGAGTCTGATGGAACACAACGTTTATTCAGTATGATGCTGACAATTCTGGATATCGTAAAGAATAATAAAATATTGTTGATAGATGAAATCGAAACGCAGCTGCATATAAAATTGGTAGAGTATATTATCGGTTTGTTCAATAAAAGCGAATCGGCGCAGCTGATATATACTACGCACAATACATACCTGCTTAATACCAACAAGTTGCGCAAGGATCAGATATATTTTGTCAACAAACGGGATGACGGGTCCTCGGATTTGTATTCGCTGTTTGATTACAAAGATTTCCGCGACGGGCTGGATGCAGAGAAGGCATATCTGCAAGGTCGTTTCGATGCCATCCCGTATATTGACGAACAGACGGATAGTTTTATAAAATAGAAACTGATATGGGACGACAAATAAGAAAATCCAAAGGCAAAACAATGAAGCCAAACTTCTTTGTTTTCTGTGAAGGAGAGTCTGAGGTTGCTTATATCAGTCACCTCCGTTCACAATACCGTGCACCTATTCAGATTATCCCAAGAAAGAGCGATTCAAACATATCCGTTCGGTATATAGAGAATTGCAAGCGGGAATATATTGTAACCGAAAATGATAAAACATTTCTAATGTATGACCTTGATGTGGACAGGATGCTGGAACACCTGCAAAGTATTCCAGATGCAGTATTGCTGGTGTCGAATCCATGTATTGAGTTGTGGTATTTGCTACACTTTGAGGAGTGTCATGCCGAACTAACTCAAAACGCTTGCATCAAGAAACTGAAAAGACATCTTGAACACTATGTAAAGGGAATTTTGGCATTAAATGAGAAACAGCAACTGTCCGAAAAAACATCAGAAGCAACGGCAAGAGCCAAGGTGTTGGAGACATATAATAATCCGTCAACTACCATCTATAAAATGATAGAACTGCTGGAAAGTTTGTAATTTGAGAATCATGGAGAATAGGGGAATAAAATTGTAGGTAGAGGATGGAAATTCTTTCAGAGACAGTGAAAGTAGCCTGACATTCTAAAAAAATAATATGTCAAAAAGAAAAACTTCATGTGATGATAATTTTCATAGAGTGAATTGAAAAAAATCATTTATTCCATTTTACTTTTATTCCTTTGCAAAGTCTTTTATATAGAACGCCCATACGAATGAGTTCATAAAAAGGTTCGTGGAACATGAATGTATAACGAAATAACAATAACTATGTGTACAACGAGAAAATAGAAAACAGGAATACTGTTTATCACGATGATATTGGTTTGCGGAGTCGTAAATGCACAACATTGGCATCAGACAATGGTGAAGAGATTTGACAATTAACAAGAGAGCTTTTTGTAGAAACGTAAGTTTGACAAATTTTGATGTCGCTTTTGTTAAGCTTACGTTTCATATTTCAAACTTCCTTCAACTATTATCCCAATAATATGGATTTTCTCCGAAATTAACAATATATTTGCATCCTAATAACATGAATCAAACACATTATAATGCAAAAAACGATGGAATATTGGCAGAAAGATATTGAAACCATGAATCGCGAAGACTTGGAGAAACTACAGTTGGAGCGATTAAAAAAGACAATTGAAGCAGCCGGAAATTCTCCTTTCTACAACAAAGTTTTCAAGGAAAACGGCATAACAGCCGACAGTATCCAATCACTGGACGATTTGCAAAAGATCCCTTTCACGACGAAAGACGACCTTCGCAACAATTATCCGTACGGCATGGCGGCTATTCCTATCAAGGACTGCGTCCGCATCCACTCGTCGAGCGGCACGACCGGAAACCCGACAGTCGTGTTGCACTCGGCCAAAGACCTGGACCAATGGGCCAATCAGGTGGCACGCTGTATGTATATGGTAGGCATTCGCGACACGGACGTATTCCAGAACACTTCCGGCTACGGAATGTTCACCGGCGGATTAGGGTTTCAATACGGAGCTGAAAAATTAGGCTGCCTGACCGTACCGGCTGCAGCAGGAAATACCAAACGGCAGATCAAGTTCATCACGGATTTCGGGACGACCTGCCTCCACATCATTCCCAGCTATGCTACCCGCCTGGCGGAAGTGATGTATGAAATGGGCCTCGATCCCCGACGCGACACCAAACTGCACACCGTTTGTATCGGCGCCGAACCCCACTCGGAAGAACAACGCCGCCGGATCGAGCAGTTGTTAGGCGTAAAAGCATACAACTGTTTCGGGATGTCGGAGATGAACGGTCCCGGCGTCGCATTCGAATGTACGGAACAGAACGGACTCCATATCTGGGAAGATAATGTAATCGTAGAAATTATCGATCCGGTCACACTGCAACCGGTAAAAGAAGGTGAAGTCGGCGAAATGGTCCTGACGACCATCAATCGCGAGGCTATGCCTTTGCTCCGCTACCGTACCCGCGACCTGACCTGTGTCCTTCCGGGCGAATGCCCCTGCGGACGGACGCACAAACGCCTGGCACGTTTCAAAGGCCGCAGCGACGATATGATCATATTGAAAGGGGTCAACCTCTTCCCTATCCAGATCGAAAAGATACTGATGCAGTTTAAAGAACTGGGCAGCAATTATCTGATTACAATCGAAACGGTAGGAAACAATGACGAGATGCTGATCGAAGTGGAATTGAGCGACCTGTTTACCGATGATTACAGCGTTTTGCAACGTCTGACAAAGGAAATCACCCGCCAGTTGAAAGACGAGCTGCTTCTGACTCCCCATCTCAAACTGGTGGCCAAAGGGTCCCTGCCGGTACAGGAAGGAAAAGCCGTCCGGGTAAAAGACTTGCGTAAACTTTGCTGAACTCATACATCATACATCATACATCTAAAATCATAAATCAACATGACAGTCAATCAGATCTCCATTTTTCTGGAAAACAAATACGGTAAGTTAAGCGAAATCCTCGCTTTACTGGCCGAAGAGAAGATACGGATTATTGCCGCAACGGTAGCAGACACGTCCGAATACGGAATCCTGCGCATTATAGTCAGCGATCCGCAAAAGGCTTATAAAATCCTGAAGAGCAACAATGTCAGCGCGAACCTGACCGATGTGCTGGCAATCGTCACAAACTCCTGTGCAGGCAGTTTTGCCCAGACATTGTCCTGTTTCACGAAAGCCGGCGTCAGTATCGAATATATGTATTGCTTCTCAGCCAATGAGAAATCGATCCTGATCTTACGGACGAACAACCGGGAAGCCGCCCGCGAAGTGATCCGTCGTCAGAATCTGGAATATATTAATGAAAGTGATTTGATCAAATTATAAAAAGCAACAATACATGTTCGGAATAAGCGATCCCGGCATATGGCTGGCCTACCTGTTAGCCCTCGTCTGCCTGTTCTATTCCATTTGGTTCGGTGTAACCCATTGGAATAAAGGCGACGAGGATAGTACTAACCCACAACAGCCGGAAAAATGAACACACTGACTTTAGGTATCGTAGTAATCATCTATATGTTCATCCTGGCCTGGCTGGGATACATCGGATACAAACAGACGAAAAATGCCAGCGACTATCTGCTGGGGGGACGGAAAGTGAATCCCATCATCATGGCCCTTTCCTACGGGGCGACCTTTATCTCCGCATCGGCCATTGTCGGTTTCGGAGGGGTTGCGGCCACGTTCGGTATGGGAATCCAATGGCTTTGCTTATTGAATATGTTTATGGGCGTCGTCATCGCTTTTATCATATTCGGGCGGAACACCCGTAAGTTAGGCGAAAAGTACAATGCCCGCACATTCCCGCAATTATTGGGATTGCACTACAATTCGCGTGCCATACAGATATTCATTGCCGCCATCATCTTTATCGGCATGCCGCTGTATGCAGCAGTCGTGATGAAAGGAGGTGCGGTGTTCATCGAACAGATGTTCCATATAGACCTGCATCTGGCACTGCTTATTTTCACGCTTATAGTAGCGGCCTATGTCATCACGGGAGGTATTAAAGGCGTGTTATATACGGATGCTTTGCAAGCCGTCATCATGTTCGCCTGCATGCTGTTCCTGCTATTCTGGTTCTATCGGGTGATGGATATGGGCTTTATCGAAGCCAACCGGAAACTGACGGAAATCGCCCCGCTTGTCCCTGAACGGTTCAAGGAGGTAGGACACCAGGGATGGACAGCCATGCCGGTAACCGGGTCTCCGCAATGGTACACCCTCGTAACCTCGCTGATCTTGGGAGTCGGCATCGGCTGCCTTGCCCAACCTCAGTTGGTCGTACGCTTCATGATGGTGGAAAGTACCAAGCAATTGAACCGGGGCGTACTGATCGGTTGTGTTTTCCTGATCGTGACCGTCGGAGCCATTTATCATGTCGGAGCGTTATCGAACCTCTTTTTCCTGAAAACGGAAGGCGTGGTTGCATCGGAAGCCATCAAGGACATGGACAAGATTATACCGCTGTTCATCGACCGGGCAATGCCGGAATGGTTCAGTGCCGTTTTCATGCTCTGCATCCTGTCGGCAAGTATGTCTACGCTCAGTGCCCAGTTCCACACGATGGGGGCCTCTTTCGGGGCAGACATGTTCCCCAAGCTGGGACATAGGAAGAATGCCAACTCGACGATAGGCGTACGTATCGGAGTGCTTTGCTCCATCCTTGTCAGCTACATAATCTGCTATACGCTGAGCGCAGGAGTCATAGCACGCGGAACGGCCCTGTTCATGGGGATTTGTGCCGCCACTTTCCTCCCGGCCTACTTCTGTTCCCTTTTCTGGAAGAAAGCGACCAAGGAAGGAGCGCTGGCAAGTTTATGGACGGGAGCGCTGGCAAGTTTGTTCGCCATGCTGTTCCTCCACAAGGCGGAAGCCGGGGCGGTCGGTTTATGCAATATGCTGTTTGGGCGTGATGTCCTGATCGACGTTTATCCCTGGTTCGCCATCGATCCGATCCTGTTCGCATTGCCTTTATCCACCCTTGCGATGGTTCTCGTAAGCCTGATAACATATAAAAAGCAAGATATTTGAAGATATTAGATTTTATTAAAATCGGAAGAACAAAATTTAATACTTTACCTATTGACAATTACAGGAGTATCCGTACATTTGCAATGTGGTTTTTTCATAATAGTATTAGATTTAAGGTTAACAAAGTTGGTTAGGGGTTGTCGTGAGACAGCCTTTAATTTTTTATATACATGCCTTCCCTTTTCCCCTCCACCCCTGATAACTTGTCAGTCAAAATGTCATTTTGTTCGTTTGGCATTGTTTTTGTAACTAAACATTGCGTGAACAATTATAGTTATAGGTAACAATAAGTATAACATCAAAATATTTTATATCGGATTATGGCAAAACAAGGAAACATCGGTGTTACGAGTGAGAACATCTTCCCTATCATCAAAAAGTTTTTGTATAGTGATCACGAAATTTTTCTTCGTGAACTGGTATCTAACGCAGTTGATGCAACGCAGAAGTTGAAGACACTGGCTTCTGTCGGCGAGTTCAAAGGAGAACTGGGAGATTTGACTGTACATGTCAGCTTCGATAGCGATACGATCAAAATCTCCGACCGCGGTATCGGTATGACTGCCGAAGAGATCGACAAATATATCAACCAGATCGCCTTCTCCGGCGCTGAAGAGTTCGTTGAAAAATACAAGAACGACGCAGCCGCCATCATCGGCCACTTCGGACTTGGTTTCTATTCTTCTTTCATGGTTGCCAAGAAAGTGGAGATCGTCACCAAATCGTATAAAGAAGGAGCCGTTCCTATGAAATGGAGTTGCGACGGCACACCCGAATATACATTGGAAGAGACTGAAAAAGAAGATCGCGGTACGGATATCATCCTGTATATCGACGACGAGAACAAAGATTTCCTGAACAAAGACAAGATCAACAGCCTCTTGACCAAATACTGCCGTTACCTGCCGGTTCCCATCGCATTCGGGAAGAAGCAGGAATGGAAAGACGGCAAATATGTCGATACCGACGAAGACAATATCATCAACGATATCCAGCCGGCATGGGTTCGCAAGCCGACTGATATGACGGATGAAGACTATAAGAAATTCTATCAGGACCTGTATCCGATGTCCGATGAACCTTTGTTCTGGATTCACCTGAACGTGGATTATCCGTTCCACCTGACCGGTATCCTGTATTTCCCGCGCATCAAGAGCAACATCGACCTGCATCGCAACAAAATCCAGTTATACAGCAATCAAGTGTTCGTCACCGATTCGGTTGAAGGCATCGTCCCTGAATTCCTGACATTGCTGCACGGCGTGCTCGATTCTCCGGATATCCCGCTGAACGTGTCCCGTTCTTACTTGCAGAGCGATCAGAACGTGAAAAAGATCTCCAACCACATAATGAAAAAGGTGGCAGATCGCCTGGAAGAAATGTTCAAGAACGACCGTCCGCAATTCGAAGAAAAGTGGGACAGCCTGAAACTCTTCATCCAGTACGGAATGTTGAGCGAAGAAAAATTCTACGATCGCGCAGCCAAATTCGCCCTCTTGAAGGATGTAGACGGCAAATATTATACATTCGAAGAGTACAAAGCGCTGACGGAAGCCAACCAGACAGACAAGGAAGGCAACCTGATCTACCTGTACACAACAAATGCCAATGACCAGTACAGCTATATCCAGGCTGCAAAAGACAAAGCCTACAGCGTGCTGATCATGGACGGTCAGCTGGATGTCCATGCCATCAGCCAGATGGAACAGAAGTTCGAAAAGACACGCTTCGTCCGTGTGGATAGTGACACGATCGACAATCTGATCCGCAAGGACGATGTCAACAAGGTGACGCTGAACGAGGACGAAAAGAATGCCCTGCAAGAGATGTTCAAGAGCCAGCTGCCGAAGATCGAGAAGACGGACTTTATTGTCACATTCGAAGCATTGGGCGAAAGTTCCAACCCGGTCATGCTGACACAAAGCGAGTATATGCGCCGTATGCGTGAAATGTCAGCCATGCAGCCCGGCATGTCGTTCTATGGCGAATTGCCGGACAACTACAACTTGGTAGTGAACACAGACCATGAACTGGTTAAGAAAATCCTGACCGAAGAAGAAGCGGCCTGTGCCGAAAAACTGAATCCGATTCTTTCGGACCTGAAAGGCTGGAAGACACGTCAGTCCGACCTGCGTGAGGCTCAAAGCAAAAAGAAAGAAGAAGAAATCACTTCCGAAGAAAAAGAAGACATGACGAATACGAACAAAAAGATCGACGAACTGGTAGAACAACGCAACAGCATCCTGTCCGAATATGCCGGTGAAAACAAACTGGTCAGCCAGTTGATCGACCTTGCCTTGTTGGCAAACGGCATGTTGAAAGGCGAGGCATTGAGCCGGTTCATCAAACGCAGCGTTCAGATGATCGGTTAAACCGAAGCCGGAAAATAATAACAAAAGGGTGTCAAAATCCCCATTTCCGCACTTGATATGGGAAGGGGAAGTCGGACACCCTTTTTTATTCCGGCCGGCAACCGGAATCAAGTTTATCCGCATGATTAACAAAACGGACCCATTTTATGTTGTATTTTATATATCTCAAACTCTTGTAGTCTGAGAAATAACGACTACATTTGAATTCATTAAGCAGAGAAGATACAAGTATGAAAAGAATAGCTGTACTGACAGCCCTGTTGTTCGCGGCCTTACAAATAGGATATGCCCAGAAAGTGGGATTGGTTCTGAGCGGCGGCGGTGCGAAAGGAGCCGCCCATATCGGAGTGATCAAAGCACTGGAAGAAAACGGAATACCAATTGATTACATAACGGGGACATCTGCCGGTGCGATCGTCGGCAGCCTCTATGCGATGGGATATACGCCCGAAGAAATGGTAGACCTGATGCTCTCCGAGGAGTTCAGCTACTGGCAGACCGGTACGGTGGAAAACGAATACAAATACTATTTCAAACGCCCCGACCCGACACCGGAATTCGGACATTTCTCCATCGACATGACCGACTCGTTGCAGGTGAAAGCCAGTTTCTTCCCGCAAAGCCTGATCAACCCGATCCAGATGAACCAGGCGTTTATGGCCCTGTTCTCGCAGGCTACGGCAAAAGCCGGCTGGAATTTCGACAATCTTTTCGTCCCGTTCCGTTGCGTGGCCTCGGATATTTACAGCAAGAAAGCCATTATCTTCAAGAATGGAGACCTCGGAGACGCCGTCCGTGCATCGATGACATTCCCTTTCTTTTTCCAGCCGATCTGGAAAGACAGCGTTCCCATTTTCGACGGCGGCATCTACGACAACTTCCCGGTCGGCCCGATGAAAGAGGCTTTCCACCCGGACTTCATCTTCGGTTCGACAGTGGCAGGCGGCGACAACAAACCTTCGTCCAATCCTTATAACCAGCTTGAAACGATGATCATGCAGAAGACGGAATACGACGTTCCGGAAGACGAAGGGATGATGATCAAGTTCAGCTTCCCTACCGTCTCCCTGCTCGATTTCCAAAAAGCGCGGGATTTGATGGATATCGGCTACAAGCGGACGATGGCGATGATCGACTCCATCAAAGCGCGTGTCCCCCGGCGTGTGGAACTAAACGAAGTCAACAAACGCCGCGAGGCTTATAAGCAAGGCCTCCCTCCGCTGATTTTCCAGAATATATATGTGACAGGGGTGAATGAATCGCAGAAGAAGTACATTGAATCCCAACTACATCGCGACATCAACCATGAGTTCTCGATGGAAGAATTCAAGCGGGCCTATTTCAAGATGCTGACCTATTCAAAGATCAAAGAGATATTACCCCACGCCGTTTATAACCGGAAGGAAAAGAAGTTCGACCTGTATCTCGATGTCAAGATGAAGGAAGAGATCACAGTCGGATTCGGAGGCAACATCTCCTCCTATCAGGCCAACCAGCTGTTCCTCGGACTGGGATACCAGTATTTGAGACGGTATGCCGCCGATGTGAATGCCAATTTCCAGGTCGGCAATTCTTTCAGCGGCGTGATGCTGAACGGCCGTATCTATTTGCAGACGAGGATACCGACCTACCTGAACTGGCAAGGCGTATTCTCGGACAAGAAATACTCCGAAAGCCAGTCTTTGTTCTACGAAGACGTGTTGCCGGCTTTCATCCACCAGAAAGAATTGTACACGAAGGTCAAGTTAGGATTCCCGTTCCTGAACCGTGCCAAAGCGGAGATCGGTTTTGCATACGGCCGGCTGAACGATTACTATTTCCAGACTTCCAACATGACATTTCCGAACGCGACCACCGATCACAGCTGGTACGATCTGTTTGCCGGCTCTCTCAGCATCGAACGTAACTCGTTGGACTACAAACAATATCCGATCTCCGGGCGAAAACAATTCTTAGTGGCGCAATATGTAACCGGCACAGAAAAGTATATGCCGTCCCCCATTACGGATATGGGCTCATTCGACCGGAAAGTCCATAGCTGGCTGCAAATGAAAGGCGAATGGGAACAGTACAAGACGATCAGCCCGCATTTCAACCTCGGTTTTATGAGTGAGCTCGTGCTCTCCAGCAAGAACCTGATGAACAACTACACGGCTTCCGTTTTGCAAGCGCCCGCCTTCACGCCGACGCCGCATAGCCAGATTGTCTTCAACGAAGCGTTCCGTGCCAACCAGTACGTGGCATTCGGATTATCGCCGATCTGGAAATTCAGCAAACTGCTGCACTTCCGCCTCGACATGTACGGTTTCGCGCCGTTATACGAGATAAAGAAAGAAGAAGTATGGAACAACAGCACATACACGGCCATCCCCTATTACGGGAAATTCCTTCATTCTTTTAAGTATATGGGAGAAGCAGCCCTTGTTTTGCAATTGCCCTTCGCCAGCATCAGCCTGTACGCAAACGGATACAGTTATCCGGCGAAAAATTTCAATTTCGGCTTGAATATTGGTTATCTGATATTTAACCCGAAGATGCTTGATTAGTTAAAAAAAAGATATCAAAAAGGCTTGCAAATATAAAAGAAAGTGCTACCTTTGCACTCGCAATCACGAAATAATGGCCGCGTAGCTCAACTGAATAGAGTAGCTGACTACGGATCAGCCGGTTACAGGTTTGAATCCTGTCGCGGTCACCATTCAGATGAAGTTTAAACGAAAATATAAAGATTGGCCGCGTAGCTCAACTGAATAGAGTAGCTGACTACGGATCAGCCGGTTACAGGTTTGAATCCTGTCGCGGTCACCATTCAGATGAAGTTTAAACGAAAATATAAAGATTGGCCGCGTAGCTCAACTGAATAGAGTAGCTGACTACGGATCAGCCGGTTACAGGTTTGAATCCTGTCGCGGTCACAAAAAAAAGAGAATGTTACCAATTAGCATTCTCTTTTCTTGTTTTTTGAGGCATCATGAAAGTTCATTCTGCTCTTCACTATTTCCCGCCTTCTTTTGCGCCTCCATAAACTCCTGATGCAATTCGTAGAGCAAATCAATATCCTGTATGTCTTTAACACCCAATATCTCCTGTATCAAAGCAACCTTTCCGTTTTCAGCGTCTGTGTACGATATCATACTTTTCATGTTTTTTTAGATTATTCGAATTTACATTACTTGATATACCCAGATAAACAGTCTTGTTTTTTATATTGTTCACCGACCTCTGATATTTTTTCATTTCGCCACGTCAATCCGTTGCAGGCGGAGCGCGAGATGCCGAAACAGTATCTTGGGTGAAGTGCATATTTTAATCGATTTAAGACTGCACATATCTACTATTTTAAACAAAAACTCTACCTTTGCGAAAAGAACATATCACATTGGAGGTACAAGATTTACTAAAACAATATGCCGCTCATCCGCAGGTGGCGGCATTGAATACCCTGTTAAAAAGCGAAACGTCCCGCAATATATTTCTGAAAGGACTGAACGGTTCAGGGGCCGCAATGACAATAGCTTCTCTTTTTTCAAAAAGAAGGGGGAGCTATGTGTGCGTGTTGAACGACCTGGAGGAAGCCGGCTACTTTTATCATGATCTGGTGCAGCTCACCGGAGGCGACGGAATCTATTTCTTCCCCTCTGCCTACCGGCGTGCCATCAAGTACGGGCATGTGGACCCGGCCAACGAGATCCTGCGGACGGAAGTTCTCAGTACATTGCAGGATCCGACTGTCCCCTTCGTCATTGTCACCTATCCGGAAGCATTGGCGGAGAAAGTGATTTCACGGGAGGTCTTGAAAGAAAACACGCTGAAGATCAGTGTCGGCGAGAAGTTGGACAATATGTTTGTTTCCGACGTACTGGACGAATACGGCTTCGAGCAGGTAGATTACGTTTATGAACCGGGGCAATACGCGATGCGCGGCAGTATCTTGGATGTCTTCTCGTTCTCGTATGAATTTCCCTACCGTATCGACTTCTTTGGAAACGAGGTAGAGACGATCCGTTCGTTCGATGTGGAGACGCAGCTATCCAAAGAAAAACTGGACAGTATCCATATCGTGCCCGAAATGACAAAAGGGAACCGGACCAACTCGTCCCTGCTGGATTCATTGCCGTCCGAGACACTGCTCGCCGGCAAAGACCTGGCATGGGTAAAAGAGCGCATCGGCAGTATCTGGAATGAAGAGCCGGTCATCGGGGACGAAGAATCGTTTGCCGACATCGAACAACTACGGGCCAAGTTGATTACCGGAGAAGATTTCCTGCGTGCGGCGCTCGGTTTCCGCCGGCTCCATTTCGGTACGCGGCCAACGGGAGTAGCCGATGCCACCCTGGCTTTCTCAATGGAGGCACAACCGATCTATCACAAAAACTTCGACTTGGTAAGCGAATCTTTCCACAAATATTTAGAAGACGGCTATACACTATATATACTGAGCGACGTAGAAAAGCAAGCCGCCCGCATCCGGGCCATCTTCGAGGACCGGGGAGACGATCTCCCCTTTACCTCTGTCAACAAGACCATCCATGAAGGCTTCGCCGACGAGACTTTGCGCGTCTGCCTTTTCACGGATCACCAGTTGTTCGACCGCTTCCATAAATTCAACCTGAAAAGCGACAAGGCAAGAAGCGGGAAGCTTTCCCTGTCGTTGAAAGAGTTGAACCAATTCACGACCGGCGATTACATCGTACATATCGACCATGGCGTCGGACAGTTCGGCGGATTGGTCCGCACGGAAGTGAACGGCAAGATGCAGGAAGCCATCAAGCTGATCTATCAGAACAACGACATCATATTCGTCAGCATCCACTCCCTCCATAAGCTGTCCAAGTATAAAGGCAAGGACAGCGGGGAACCGCCCAAGCTGAGCAAGCTCGGAACGGGAGCCTGGGAGAAGATGAAGGAACGCACCAAGTCGAAAGTAAAGGATATCGCCCGCGACCTGATCCTCCTCTACTCCAAACGGAAACAGGAAAAAGGGTTCGCCTACAGCCCGGACAGCTTCATGCAACACGAACTGGAAGCCAGCTTCATCTACGAAGACACCCCGGACCAGATGAAAGCGACAGCCGATGTCAAAACCGACATGGAGAACGACCGCCCGATGGACCGCCTGATCTGCGGAGACGTGGGCTTCGGAAAAACGGAGGTAGCCATCCGCGCCGCTTTCAAAGCCGTTTCGGACAACAAGCAAGTGGCCGTGCTGGTCCCCACTACGGTGCTGGCGTTCCAGCATTACCAGACCTTCTCCGAACGGTTGAAAGATTTTCCCTGCCGGATCGAATATATCAGCCGGGCACGTACGGCGAAAGAGATAAGGGAAACCTTGAAAGGCCTGAAGGAGGGAGAGGTCAACATCATCATCGGTACCCATCGCATCGTCGGCAAAGACGTCACATTCAAAGACCTCGGCCTGCTGATCATCGACGAGGAGCAGAAGTTCGGCGTGTCCGTCAAAGAGAAACTGCGCCAGCTGAAAGCCAACGTCGATACGCTCACCATGACCGCCACGCCGATTCCCCGTACCCTGCAATTCTCGCTGATGGGAGCCCGCGACCTGTCGAGCATCACGACCCCCCCGCCCAACCGCTACCCGGTCCAAACGGAGGTGGAACGTTTTAACCCGGACATCATCCGCGAAGCCATCAACTTCGAGATGAGCCGTAACGGGCAGGTTTTCTTCATCAACAACCGCATCCAGAATATCTATGAAATGGAGGCGCTCGTCAAACGCGAAGTGCCGGATGCCCGTATCGCCGTCGGGCACGGGCAGATGGAGCCGGACAAGCTGGAAAAGATCATTCTGGATTTCGTGAATTACGAATACGACGTGCTGATCGCCACGAGCATCGTGGAGAGCGGCATCGACGTGCCGAATGCCAATACGATCATCATCAATAACGCGCAACAGTTCGGACTCAGCGACCTGCATCAATTACGCGGCCGTGTCGGGCGAAGCAACCGGAAAGCCTTCTGCTACCTCCTCTCTCCGCCCCTGTCAAGCCTGACGCAGGAAGCCCGCCGCCGTTTGCAGGCGATCGAGAACTTCTCGGAATTAGGAAGCGGCATTCATATCGCCATGCAGGACCTCGACATCCGGGGAGCCGGCAATATGTTAGGAGCCGAACAAAGCGGTTTCATCGCCGATCTGGGCTACGAGACGTACCAGAAGATCCTGGAAGAAGCCGTTGACGAACTGAAAGCGGAAGAATTTGCCGACCTGTATTCCGATGCCACCGAAAAGCGGCCCGACACCGGTAGCGAATATGTCCGCGAGACCTATATTGAAAGCGATTTGGAACTGATGTTCCCGCCGACCTATATCCCGAACGATTCCGAGCGCGTCTCCCTCTATCGCGAATTGGACAAGATGGAAGAAGAACGTGATATCCTTGCTTTCACCGAGCGTCTGAAAGACCGTTTCGGGAAAGTGCCGAGAGAAGGGAAAGAGCTGATCCGTGTCGTTCGCCTCCGCCGCATGGCAAAAGCGTTAGGCATGGAAAAAATCATTCTGAAAAAAGGGCAGATGAGCATCTTCCTCGTCACCAATCCCGAAAGTCCCTATTATGAGAGCGAAGCTTTCGACAAACTGCTCGGCTTCATCCAGAAGCATCCGCGTGAATGCACGCTTCGCGAACAAAACGGAAAACGCAGTATCGTGATCAAGAACGTACCGACGGTGGAGGCGGCCTGCGGCTACCTCGATGAGATAGAAAAAGTCCGGACAATCGAGCGGGGTTAACCTCGAACCGGGGTTCGGAGCATGAACCGCACGCCGTTTGCCCTTCCGAACACGTTCCGCGGCACGAACCGCATGCCGTTTGCCCTTCCGAACCTGTTCCGAGGCATGAACCGCACGCCGTTTGCCCTCCCGAACCTGTTCCGAGGCATGAACCGCACGCCGTTTGCCCTTCCGAACACGTTCCGCGGCATGAACCGCACGCCGGAGGGAAAGAACCCGGTCAATGAAGAGAATAAAAAGGCCCTTAAGCCACAAGAAGGTTCATAAGTATTTATCCAGCACCTTCATCAGAGTTGCGATATCGATCGGTTTAGCCAGATGGTAATTCATCCCTGCTTCGATGGCGTTCATCACATCTTCGGAGAAGGCATTCGCCGTCATGGCAACAATAGGTATGTTAGCGACATCCGAGCGGGCAAGCGTCCGGATACGGCGAGTCGACTCGTAGCCATCCATGACCGGCATCTGGATATCCATCAGAATCATTTGATAGTAGCCTTCTGCCGATCGGGATACGCTGTTTACGGCTTCAAGCCCGTTTACCGCCGTATCGATTGTGACACCTGTGCTTCCGATTATTTCGACTGCGATCTCCCGGTTCAATTCGTTGTCTTCCACCAGCAGGATCCGTTTGCCGGTGTAGTCGGCAACAGACAGTTTCCTGGGGCTTGCCACGGATTTCATCTCCTCATTCCTCGTAAACTTATTCAGCACCTGAAGCAATTTTGATTTGAACAGCGGTTTGGAGATGAAACCGTCGGCTCCCGCTTCCCTGGCATCAGCCTCATATTCTTCTATGTCATAAGCAGACAAAATGATGATCGGTACGTCCGGGCCTATCGCTCTTCTAAGCAGGCGAGTGGCTTCAATGCCATTCATGTCCGGCATCTTCAGGTCCATGATAACGATAAAGTATTCGTCGTTCATCTTTTGCCGCTTCTCAGCCATAGCGATCGCCTCCCGGCCGGAACAAACCCATTCGCTATCTATACCGATTTCCTCCAAGCAATTGCAAGTGCTCTCGCAAGCGATCCGGTCATCATCCACCACGAGGACGGACAATCCCCGGATCTTTATTGTCTCGGCTGTAGCTTGTTCCTGAAGTCGTAAAGGCATCTTGACCGTGAAACGGGAACCTTTTCCATATTCGCTTTCGACCCGGATCTCTCCACCCATCAATTGTATGATCTTATGGCTGATAGACATCCCAAGTCCTGTCCCTTGTATGCCTTTGATCAACCGGTCATCGGCCCGTTCAAACGGTTGGAAAATCTTTTCGAGAAATTCGGGCTCCATCCCTCTCCCGTTGTCCTCAAACACAAACTCATAGTTCCCCGTTCCATCTTGCGAAGGATGCTCGTCGATGCTTATCAGGATCCTTCCTCCATCCGGAGTGTACTTAACAGCATTGGAGAGAATATTCATCAGTACCTGCTTAATCCGCTGCGTGTCACCGATTACATTCTCATGTTGTATTCCCATCACATGAATATCCAGTTTATGCCGCTTGCTTTTAATTTCCGGTTGCATCATGACAATCAGGTCTTGCAGCAGTTCCCCGATGTTTAACTCATCGGCAGACAGATTTAACCTTCCACTTTCGATCTTAGACATATCCAGCACCTCGTTGATCAGGCTAAGCAGCAGTTTGGAAGCGCCCGTGATCTTATTCAGACAATCTAAAACCCGCTCCTTATCATCGATATGAGCAGCGGATATTGCCGTCATCCCCACTATCGCATTCATCGGAGTACGGATATCATGGCTCATACGCGCCAGGAAATCGGATTTAGCCTGATTGGCTTTTTCTGCCGCAATAAGCGCCTCTTTCAATTGCATCGACTGCTCTTCCAGCTTTTTCTGCAGCTCACGCTGTTCGGTGATATCCGTGATATCGATATACACGATCAGATACACCGGTTCTTCCCCTTCCCACCCGATGCACTCCCCGTTCAATTGCAACCAGACATCATTCCCGCAACAGCTTTCCGATCGGATGACAAAGTGGACGGATTCACCTTTCTGCATACGCGGGACATACTTATTCAGCAACTTACGGCTTTTCCTATCCAACCTCGAAAAAGGCGTAAAGGAGGAGAAAGATCCCTCGTCTACACCCGCAAAATGCTTATACTTGTCATTTGCTTCCATCAGCGTAAAACCACCGTCTTTTCTGATCCTATGCTTGGCTATGAAACCGGGAAGATTCTCGTAGGCAATCGTTTGTTCCAGCCGCGCCTGCATGATGTCTTCCACATCGGTCATGACCGTATAGGACATCGGGATACCGTCCTGAAGCTGATCGGTGAAGGTCGAAGTCAATTTGATCCATCTCAGTCCGCCCTTCACCGGCATCCGGGTGACAAGTTCATAGCCTTCCGCTTTATTTTCAATCGTTTCATAAACTTTTCCGGCTAATATGTTCCAGAGATCCTGATGTTCCTTATAATATAAATCCGGCCTGTTGTGAAAAAGAGTTTCATATTCTTCTTTGGAATACTTTATCAGATCATAATAAAAATCATTCGCCCACAAAAGGGTGAAGTGTTCGTCCAACAGATGCTTGCTGACACTGACACCTGTGAGCCCCATCAGCAGGCTATATTCGAGATTTGTTTCCGATTGCATGATTCAACGATATTTTCTGATTATAGTACACAGTTTGTTATAACGGATTTCCAAATCCTCTTGTTCTTCCGGTATCCTTCCCAATTCCCCATGCCTGAGCTGTTCCGTGATCGGGACCAGGACTTCCAATAAATATCCGAGTTCAAGATTGGCAGCAATGCCTTTCATCGTATGAGCCTGCATAAATGCTTGCGAAATATCTCCTGCATTTATAAACCCGATCATTCTTTGAAAAGAACGATCCTGAATAAATTTCAACAGAAATTTTTCATATAACGCTTCATTCCCCATAAAGCGATCTAACGCTTTATCGACATCGACCCCCACACCGACCAGTTCTTGTTTGTATTCGCTTGTCATATAAAATAAGTTAATAAAGTATTTGGGAACATCCCTCTGACCACACCATTAATAGCTCATAAGAAATTATGATTCTTATCCTTCTGCAAAGGAAGGATTATCGGCAATAAGATGCAAAATTCATTTTTGGCATTATATGTTCCATTCTTTTCATTTACTTCCGGGATATCAAATAATATCTATATTTGACGCCAAAAAGAAATTTCAAACATGGATAAGCACATTACCTGGCTCGATTCACCTACGGATATTATGGTTAGCAAGTACACTTCCGCCAGTGAGCTTAGACCCTATATCGGTTCCTTCTTTAAAATCAGATCCGCCGTTTTTATCCTCTGCATGGGAGGCACCATAGAATGCTCCGTAAATTCATCCGAATGTATCGTCAAACAATACAATGTCATAACGCTTGTGCCGAACAGTTTTGTAGAAGTACATACGATTTCTCCGGATATCGAACTCTATTTAGTCGCTTTTTCTTCCGATTTCATGGGGTGCGTCAATTACATAAGAAGCACGATGAATTGCATAACGTACATATACCGGAAACCGATCATGCCTGTTCCTGCAAGCACGGCTTGTCTGTTCAAAGACTTTTATGACGTTCTATCAGGATATACCACCCGTCTCCATACGGTGGTCAACAAAGAGATGACAAAAGCAATTTTCATGATCTGCAGCCAGGGAAGCGTGGGACTATACAAAAAAAACGAGCCATTGGATGAACATGAGTTGAACCGTTATACCGAGATCTTCCAGAACTTTTTAGACTTGGCGCTAAAATTTTACACCACCCAGCATAACGTTTCTTTTTATGCGGAGAAGTTAGGGCTGACACTTTCCTATTTCTGTACATCCGTAAAAAAGGCGATTGGCAGGACTCCGTTGGAAATCATCGTCCAAATCATCATCACGGATGCCAAAGCCGAATTAAAAGGCACGAACCTCGAAATCAAAAAGATTGCGATCGGATTGGGGTTCAGCAACCTGTCGTTCTTTAATAAGTTTTTCCGCCAACATGTAGGGATGACGCCACAGGAATACAGAGGGAAATCATATACTTTTTGAATCCGCTGCCGTTTCACGCGCACGGATGCTTACAACCGTTCTTACACAAAGCGTTAAAAATTCAAGCACAATGAAAGTCCCGGACGATAAGAAACAGAACCGTTTGGCAACGGCGAAACGAGGCTCCGGCCTTGCAAAGAAAGCGAACGGGCTTTCTGCTTGTTGGAACGGGCCAAACCGAACATCGGGACACTGGCTAACACCAGACAGCCTCCACCAATCAGCGCTCCTATCGCTTTGTCCTGAGACATATCTGAAAAAAGCCCATACCCCACTCCGCCAACCCCGGCCAACAAAGAGGTCCATCCCAAGGTCTTGAAGAGTTTATGCCTTTTCCAATAGACGGACTGTTGGATTTGAGGATGATCAAACGTCGCTGAGATATCCGAAACACCAGAAACAGTCTGTTCCGTCATGCCACAACAACAATTATCTGCGGGCATTTTATCCTGCCCACAGACGGATGTTGCCAACAATGAGATCAAAAGGAATGAAACAAATTTCAATTTCATATCATTATAACTTAACTACAAATGTACTCTCTTTTTCTTTCATGCCGAATGTTTCCAACCCACCTTCGTCACCTTAAAACCAACTATCGGTATCCTCCCTTTTCAGAATTGGAAATAGATGAACGGCTGCACGCCGGCACTCTTGAACTGCACGACCACGAAGATCGCAATCGCCAGCATCACCGCCTGCACAAGCAAAGGGGAACGGGTCACGACTGCCTGCAAGCCGTTTTCCGCCGATTTCGGCATGAAATGCAGGACATACCCCACCACCATCAAAACGAATACGCCTTTATAGCCCATCACGAACTGCGTGAAGACCTCCGGATGGAAGTTCGTGAAAATCTGCGTCAGCATCTCGCCTACCGCCTGCATCGAGTCGGCACGGAACAGGATCCAGCCGAAGCAAACCAGATGGAAAGTGACCAGGACGCCCAACACTCTTCTCCAGGGCTTCATTTCCGATCCCAACGGCTTGAAGCTGCTGAAATGGTTCATCATGAACTTATGGACGGCCAGCGCGACCCCATGCAGGGCGCCCCAAAGGATGAAGCTGACGGAAGCCCCGTGCCACAGACCGCCCAGCAGCATCGTAATCAGCAGGTTCAGATACGTTCGTATTTTCCCCTTCCTGTTGCCTCCGAGCGATATATACAGATAATCTTTCAACCACGAAGAAAGCGAGATATGCCAACGCCGCCAGAACTCCGTGATGGTCGCCGACTGGTAAGGCGAATCGAAGTTCATGTTAAAGCGGAACCCCAACAGCAACGCGATCCCGATCGCCATATCCGAATAGCCGGAAAAGTCGCAATAGATCTGCAAAGCATAGCCATACACGCCCAACAGGTTTTCCACCCCGGTGTAGAGCAAAGGGGCATCGAAGATACGGTCGACGAAGTTCAGGCTGATATAATCGGAGATGACCGTCTTCTTGAAAAGCCCGCACAAGACGAGGAAAAGCCCTTCGCCGAACTCCGCCCGCGTGACGACCGGCGTCTTGTAAATCTGCGGGATGAAATCACGTGCCCGGACAATCGGACCGGCTACCAGTTGCGGGAAGAAAGAGACGTAGAAGACATAGTCGATCCAACGCCGGAGGGGTTCGATCCTTCCCCGATAGACGTCGATCACATAACTGATGGTCTGGAACGTAAAGAAGGAGATGCCGACCGGCAGGAAGATATCCAAGGGTTGATAGGTGATGCTCTGCAACGACGTATTTCCTAACTGGTATCCTAATTCGTGGGCGGCGGCAGCCACGATCTCGCGGAGGAAATTGAAGTATTTGAAATAGCCTAACAGCCCCAGGTCGATACACAGGCTCAGGACGACCCACGCCTTGCGCCTCCACCGGGAAGCCGTCGCGGCCATGCACCGCGCGATGCAAAAATCGGATGTCGCGACAAACAGCAGGAGAAAGAAAAACAATCCGCTGCTCTTATAATAGAAATAGATGGAAAACAACGTGACATAGATGATGCGTGCCAACAGATGTTTCCTGAGCGACATATAAATGATCAGGAAACCGATGAAAAGAAAGAAAAACAATCCGCTGCTGAATAATATCGGGGCATTTTGCTGATAAATTAAAAGGTCTTTCAATTTATCAACTGAAAAGTGAGAAGTGAAAAGTGAAAAGTGAATGTCCATTACTTTCCAATCCGCCAATAATCCCGTCCACATATTTATATTTATAAATCCGTCCATTTTATTATTCAATTTTCAATTCTCACTTTTCAATTTGCCCTGCATCAGGGCACGGTATAACAAGATTCCCTGCTCGCGATAGCCTTCCTTTGTGAAATGGATGCGGTCGCGGCCCATCAACTTTTCTTTCTGCCATTTGGCACAAGAGCTTTTCCCTCCTGTGGCGGCAAACAAATCCCAGCAGGCAACGCCTTCCTCACGGGCCGCTCTCACGATTGTCCTGGCGGCAAGCTGGGTGTTCGCGTTACGGACATACGTCCGTTTCTTGTTGACATACGTCCGTTTGTAACATTCCGGCGGAGTGGTGAGCAGGATGGCCGTACCAGGCATATATTTCTTGACGAGAGAGACAAACGAGCGTACCTGCCCGCCAAACTCTTCCGAGTTAAAACGGCGGCCGAAAGTCTCGTTCGTTCCCATCGAGATGATCAGCAGGGAAGGCTTCAGCAAAGCCAGCTGGCGCACGTAGGACTCATCCGTGTAATTGACATACATCGCCCCGTTCACACCGACCGAATGATAGAGGACGCCCGGACGGCCGTTTGTCAGGCTGAAACCGTAATAGACATTCCTGAAGGAAGAGGCCGGAAGCAGCTGATCCGTTCCCTGTTTACGCCGGGTACTGTGCAACTGCAACGTATCTACCGGATAAGCGATACGGAACGTATCGGCCAGGACACCTGCGACAGCCGGAGCCGTGGCCAACGAGGTCTTTACGGAATCTTTGAGCGGGCCTGCCGGCAACATCGGCATGGCTTTCTCCCCCCGGTAGAGGATCGCCTGGTTGAAGGAATAGCCGGCTCCGTTGTTAGGCGCTATCCGGACATCCAAATTGATAGAGGGGGAAACAGACTGGATGCCGATCCCGCCGATCCCGACCGGGCATTTTTTATTACTCTGGATGCAACGTCCCGCCACCCATTCGCGGACGGAAGAAGAGATGAAATAGTCGTCCGGCTCATTCGTCTTACTCAATTTGAACGGAGCGATCCATCCGCGTCCGGCATTCCCGAACTGCGCCTGCAAGAGACGCATCATCTTGCCGGAAAAATAACCGGCCTGTATGTGGGAATCGCCTAAATGGACGATCGTCAATACGGTGTCCTTTCCCGCCCTGAGCGAATCCAGTCCGGCAAAGAAGGGCTGCAACGACGAGGGCGACAGGATCGAGTCGATCTCCTTCCCGATCGAATAAGTGCGGGAAGGGAGCGGGATCGTGTCGAAACCGGCCGGTTCCCGCGCCTGGCGCGGATTCGCCAAAGAACTATCTTTATCCTGATAAAGCCGGTTCCCCTGCAATTCCACGTTTAACGCAGAACCGGGTAGCTTTCCTTTGGCACCGGCGGCGCTGATGCCTATCAAAACCAGGTAAGCCGATAGGCTAACGAGCCACTTTGTCTGCTTCATCATAAAACTCCTTTTCTAATAATATTGCTTTCAACAAGGCAGAAGCGATCTCTTTTCCTCCCCTGAAACTCAAATGCGTATAATCTTTACTGGCCCAGTTGTTCTCCACGAAGCGGACCATGCTGTTCTCTCCTCCCATCGCCCCGAAGACATTCCAGAACGCGACGCCCGAACGGCGGGCTGTCTGCCGCTGTGCGTGCAGCAAGGCCAATACGGCGGGCATCGTTTCGAATGTCCCGTCCACCTGCCGGCTCCTGTCCGAAACGCCCAACATCAGGATATCGGCATCGGGGAAACAGACGCGCACGTGGCGTACGGCTTCTTCCATCCGCTTGGCGTACCAGCCGTACTGGAGCATGCTGTCGCTGACGATATTCAACCCGTACTGCAAAACGACCAGGTCATAGGGGCGTATCGCGTTCAACTCCCGGCTACGGGCGCTGTCCAGCCTCGAAAGGATCATCCCCGAATTGCCGCGCAACGAATAATTGTCCACGATCACCCCGGAATTATCTTCGAGCGCGACTCCGAGAGCCCGGAAACCGGCCGTATCGGCAAAGCTGAAAGCGGCTTCCGTAAAGGTCCCTGTTTGTTCATATTGCGTGATGACGGATGTCGGCTCCAATGTTTCGCGGATCGTGTCCTGCGTGCCGTTGCAAACCAACGTCATCCGGGTGCGGGTATTCTTTTCATACAAGAGCTTGAGGGAAGAAACCGTTTTCAATTCCGGATAGCGGTCTGTCGTCTTGACCGAGATAGTCGGCTTCTCGCCTTTCGGTTCGAACGTCATCCCGGAAAGCGTAAACCGGTGACGGTGGTCCGTCAGCATGGACCAGGTGGTCCAGCCTTCGGCCTTTTGCTCGACCGTCGGACGGAACTGGGCGGCTACCGACGTAACCGGGACGAAACCGACTCCGCGCCCTCCGAACCGCTCCTGCATTCCCGAACGGAAATCGGCCACCACGATATCGCCTTCGATAAACGAATCGCCCAAAAAGGCGACACGCACCGGGCGATCCGCCTGCCTGCTATTCCTCAAAGCGGCAAAGAACCGTTTCAGGCCGATGTGGCCGACGGAGTAATCCTCGATACGCGTTCCCAGCGAATCGGCTCCCTTGTCCGCGTACATAACCTTGTAGAGCGAATCGCGCAGTGCAAGGGCGACGGAATCGATACCGGTCGTTTTCAGGATCGAATCGCGCATGGCGGCCGAATCTATCCGGACCGTATCCGGTTGTTCCAGTTGCATACGCAAGGAATCCATAGACAGGGATTCAGGCTTTACCCTGAGATCGGAAAGCAAATCAACCTTTTTTATTTTCATTCCGAACAGCTGGTCCGGTAAGTAATAAAGCCCCAAACAGATACCTAACGCAATCAGTAGCAGGAGCAAAAGCCTGCCGAAATTATTATCTTTATTCATCTAAGTCCTCTCTTTCGAAGCCACAAAGATAAGAAACAAACGCAATTTATTACAAACTCTGTCGTTTCATATATACATATCCGTTACTTTTGGCTTGATCCAAAAGTAACCAAAAGATCAAGGCCGAACCTGCTTCGCTACTCCGTTCCCTTCGTTCGCTGTCGCGTCTGAAACTCGCTTCGCTCAAAC
>NZ_CABUOD010000010.1 GCF_902493135.1 uncultured Parabacteroides sp. | reverse complement strand
ACTCGCTTCGCTCAAACAGCAGACGCTCCGGACGCTCACTGCGGTCTCTGCGCTTAACGCTCACCAGCTTAGGCCGGAGGTAGAGCCTGACGGCTCTTGGGGGATGGCCGATACCGACACCTATATAGCAGGCGGTATCGGCCATCCCAAGAGAAAGCGGAGCTTTCTTGGAAAGGCCTAAGCGGACGGGCGTCAAGCGGAGGACAAAGGTGAAGCGTCCGGAGCCTGCGCTGTCTGAGCGAAGCGAGTTTCGCAGGCGACAGCGGAACCTTTGCCCGGAGTAGGCCGGACGGTTCAGCCTTGATCTTTTGGTTACTTTTCCATCAAGGGAAAAGTAACATTAACAAATTACAAATATGGAAACTCCGAAAAACAAAAACTGGAAAGTACTGAAAAGTGAATATCTATCCCGCCAACCCTGGTTTACCGTACGCCGGGAAGAGGTGGAACTGCCGAACGGAAACAGGATTCCCGAATATTATATATTCGAATATCCGGAATGGATCAACGTGATCGCAATCACCAAAGAGCAGAAATTCGTATTTGTCAGCCAATACCGTCATGGACTGGGTATCACGTCCTACGAACTTTGCGCCGGTGTCTGCGAAAAAGAAGACGCCTCCCCGCTCGTCTCCGCCCAGCGGGAATTGCTCGAAGAGACCGGCTATGGCAACGGGAACTGGAGCGAACTGATGGTGGTGGGCGTCAATCCGAGCACCCATACCAACCTGACGTACTGCTATCTCGCCACAGATGTAGAACCGGTCATGGCACAACATCTGGAAGACACGGAAGACCTGAGCGTCCATCTCCTGACTCTCGACGAAGTAAAAGAATTACTCCTGAACGACCAAATCAAACAAGCGCTCCATGCCGCCCCGCTTTGGAAATACATGGCGATGAATCATTTGATTTGAGAATACCGAATCGGCAACATCATTCCAGAATCAAGTTATTTTTTTTTACCGAACAATTCAGAATGGCTGCCGATTCTAAGCACATCAATTATATTTCCGTCAATCCAGATAAGAAGAAAATCTCCCTCTATGTGACATTCCATACAACCCCTATATTCGCCTTTCAACATGTGGGCTCTATACCCGTCCGGCAATTCAATTTCATTCTCCAGCATTCGAAACACCTCTAACAACTTTGCCAGCTTGATGGGGTCGTTCCGATACTTTTTGAAGTCCTTTTTATATTGTGTTGAATAACGCAATGTTTTCATCATTCACAGGACTTTATGAAGGCATCCATGCTGCTCGTGTTTATTGTACCGGCAAATTTACCTGCACGTGCCTCCTTTATGGCTGCAATCGTTTCCTCATTTGGTTCGGTGTACATAGCGTCCATTAAAGTGCTCTCTACAAAATTATTCAAGCTTCTGTTCGCTTTTTTAGCGTGCTCCTGCAAAAGTTGCAACAAGTCTTCACGCAGACGAAACGAAGTTTGTTTTCTTATCACTGTATCCATATTGTTGTTCTATTATATCGTATTACAAAAGTAATATACTTGCACACGAAAAACAAACTTTTAACGTACTTCGTTCATTCTACTTTGATGGTAATAAAGCACCAGATGGGTGGTAATTTTTCTTTTCCCCCCAAGAAAATGAACCATAAAAAGAATGCATCAAAAAGCTTTTGTGCAAAAAAATGAATGGTCGGTTCAAACCCTTATTGTTCATTTTCCAAAAAATCCCCATTCGTCCAAATCGAAACACATAAGCATGAGAATCGATTTTCATACCCGTGAAAATCGATTTTCCCGCAAGGGTAATATTTTTTAATAATCTTACACATGCTATAACGCTGATTCTCAACAGGCGCCAAAACCACGTTTTCCAGGGGGGATATTGTCATATTTTTTTGATTCTGCATACCGATGTATTGCACAATCCCGAAAAAGCATTATTTTTGTTCGCATTAGCAACATATCACCAATGAAGTTCAAACTTAGTATCATATTCGCGTTATTCTTTACCATACTTTGCGCCAACCGGTTACAGGCCCAGGAGAAAGCATTTCCCAAGAAAGGGGAAGGCGTCACCCTGTTCCTCAAACGCCACAACCGTACAGGCGCCGCTTATCAGAAGCAGTTCATCGAGCTGAACAAAAACAAATTAGGCAAAGGGAACGCCCTTCGGATGGGAGTCAAATATACGCTTCCCCCCTTGCAGGGAAAAGAAGCTGTCGCAGCCGCCGCCAAACGGGCGAACTATGAGCCGTTGTTCGGCAAAGAACTGGCCTCCTATAAAGTGACATCGTCCGAACTGAAAGGCGCCTGTTTCTACCTGGTCAGCGGGCATGGAGGCCCTGATCCCGGAGCAATCGGGCGGATTGGCAAAATCGAGTTGCACGAAGACGAATATGCCTACGACATCGTGCTTCGCCTGGCACGCAACCTGATGATGAAAGGAGCCAAAGTCCACATTATCATCCAGGATGCCAAAGACGGAATACGGAACGACAAATACCTGAAGAACAGCAAACGGGAGACCTGCATGGGCAGTCCGATCCCTTTCAACCAGGTTCGCCGCCTGAAACAACGGAGTGACAAGATAAACACGCTGTTCAAGCAGGATAAACACGCCTACAAACGGGCTATCTTCGTGCATGTGGACAGCCGGAACAAGGGCCGCCAGACCGATGTCTTTTTCTACCACCAGGACAAGAACTCCGAAAGCAAGCATCTGGCGAAAACCATGCGGACGACTTTCACCCATAAGTATAAAAAGCACCAGCCGGGACGTGGATTTACAGGGACGGTGGACGGACGGAACCTCTACGTGTTGAGGCATACGACACCGGCCTCCGTTTTCGTCGAGTTAGGCAATATCCAGAACAGTTTCGACCAACAGCGAATCATCCTGAGCGATAACCGTCAGGCACTCGCAAACTGGCTTTGCGAAGGATTTGTCACCGATTACAACCGATACAGGAAAAAAACACGGTAAAAAACAACATTCATCCGTTAAAAAGACTACTTTTGCATGTGAAACTAAATAGAACATCGTTTTAAGCATATCATGAGTACTCCATATATATCCCCGTTCGCGAAACCCGTATATGTCATGTTGAAGCCCGTCGGTTCGGTTTGCAACCTGGCGTGCGAATACTGCTATTACCTTGAGAAAGGGAAACTTTATCCGGAGGTGAAGAATCATATCATGAGCGAACAGTTACTGGAAAAATTCATCAAGGAGTATCTGGAATGCCAGACGATGCCGCAGGTTCTCTTTACCTGGCACGGGGGTGAAACGCTGATGCGTCCGATCAGTTTCTACAAGAAAGCGCTGGAATTGCAACGTAAGTACGGCCGAGGACGCCAGATCGACAACTGTATCCAGACAAACGGGACGCTGCTGAACGACGACTGGTGCCGTTTCTTCAAGGAGAACAACTTCCTTGTAGGAGTCTCGATAGACGGCCCGCAGGAGTTTCATGACGAATATCGCCGCAACAAACAGGGACTTCCCTCCTTCTATAAAGTGATGAAAGGAATCGAGCTGATGAAAAAGCATGGCGTGGAATATAACGCGATGGCAGTCGTCAATGACTACAACGTGGATTATCCGCTGGAATTCTATCACTTTTTCAAGGAAATAGATTGCCACTACATCCAGTTCACCCCGATTGTGGAACGCCTCGGATTCCATCAGGACGGAACATTGCTCACCTCGCCGGAACAGCAGGATGCCAATATCAAGCTGGCCCCTTTTACGGTCGATGCCGGAAAATGGGGAGATTTCCTTTGCGCGGTCTTCGACGAATGGCTGAAAGAGGATGTCGGGAATTATTATATCCAGCTTTTCGACTCCACGCTGGCAAACTGGGTCGGCGAGCAACCGGGCGTCTGTACGCTGGCACGCACTTGCGGACATGCCGGAGTGATGGAGTTCAATGGCGATGTATATGCCTGCGACCACTTTGTATTCCCGGAATATAAGTTGGGGAACATCCATGCCCAAACGCTTACCGAGATGATGTACAGCCAGCGCCAACTGAAGTTCGGGGCGGACAAATATGAAAAACTCCCTACCCAGTGCAAGGAGTGTGATTACCTGTTTGCCTGCAACGGCGAATGCCCCAAGAACCGTTTCCTCCACACGGCAAACGGCGAACCCGGATTGAACTATCTATGTAAAGGTTACAAGAAATTTTTCAAGCATGCGGCTCCTTACATGGATTTCATGAAAAAAGAATTGTTGGCCGAACGCCCGCCTGCCAATGTCATGCAATGGGCGAAAGAAATTAAGAATTAAAAATTAAGAATTAAAAAATAAATCATCATTTATTATATGAAAATCAACAGACGTGATTTTATTAAAACAGGAGGTATGGTTATGCTTGGATCATTAGCGGCTCCTTCATTCTTAGGAAGCTGTACCGGGAACGGGGCAGATCAGGCTACCGGCATCTCATTCGCTCAGAACCATTTTGGTGTCAGTGAAAGCGACATGAAAAAAGTGCTGACAGCAGCACTTGAAAAAGGCGGCGACTATGCCGATCTTTTCTTTGAACATTCTTACCGGAATAACATCGGATTGCAGGACGGAGCCGTAAACCGCGCTTCTTCCAATATCGATTTCGGTATGGGGGTACGCGTATTGGCCGGTGACCAGACCGGTTATGCGTATGTGGAAAACGTGACTCTCGACGAGATGCTGAAAGCAGCCCGTACGGCAGCCCGTATCGCAACCGGTTCGGCGGGAAAAGCTCCGGCGGGCCTGACGGAGGAACCGATCCAGAATAATTATTACGGTGTACAGACTCCCTGGGACGAACTCGCCGTAAATGCAAAGACTCCGTATCTTCAGAAACTGAACGACCAGATTTTTGCGCTCGACAAACGGGTACACAAGGTGATGGCTTCATTGGGAGACACGACTTCACACATCTTGTTCTGCAACTCCGAAGGACAGATGTACTACGACTATCGCCCGATGGTGACGCTGAGTGCCGTCTGCATCATGGAGGACAACGGGAAGATCGAAAATTCGTATGCCTCCCGCGCTTTCCGTATGGGAGCCGAATTCCTGACAGACGATATCATTGCCGAAGTGGCCAAGGAGGCGGTGGAGAAGACCTCCATTCTGTTCCAAGCCATCAAGCCTAAAGGAGGCGAAATGCCGGTCGTAATGGGTGCCGGAGGGTCCGGTATCTTGTTGCACGAAGCAATCGGCCATGCTTTCGAAGCCGACTTCAACCGCAAGAATACGTCTATCTTCTCCGACCAGCTGAACAAGAAGGTTTGTAACGAACATATCAATGTGGTGGACGACGGTACGATTCCTTTCAACCGCGGTTCTGTCAATATCGACGACGAAGGCATTGCCGGACAGAAGACCTACATCGTGAAAGAGGGTGTACTGACCAGCTATCTGCACGACCGTATCAGCGCCAAGCACTACGGCATTCCGTCAACGGGCAACGGCCGCCGCGAATCATTCCGCCAGATGCCGATCCCGCGTATGCGTGCTACCTATATGGAAGCCGGAAACGTGACGGAAGAAGAGATGATCTCGACCGTGAAGAAAGGCATCTATGCCTCCAGCTTCACCAACGGACAGGTACAGATCGGTGCGGGCGACTTCACCTTCTTCGTGAAAGACGGTTACCTGATCGAGAACGGCAAACTGACACAGCCGATCAAGGATATCAATATCATCGGTAACGGTCCGCGTGCGTTGGCCGATATCACGATGGTCGGAAACAATTACAAGATGGATAACGGCACCTGGACATGCGGCAAGGACGGACAATCCTGTCCGGTAACCTGCGGTATGCCGTCAGCATTAGTTAGTAAACTTACAGTAGGAGGAGAAAATTGATATGATAACAAACGAAAATAAAAAGCTGGCTCAGTGGGCCATGGAATTTGCCCTGAAAAACGGTTGCCAGGCCTCACGTGTAAGCATCTATAACGGATCGAGCAGTTCTTTCGAAATACGCGACATGAAAATGGACCGTTTGCAACAGGCATCGGAAAACAGCTTGGTGATCCATTTGTATGTCGACGGACGTTTCGGTTCCTTCTCTACCAACCGCCTGGATAAAAAGGAACTGGAAGGTTTTATCCGTAACGGCATCGCTTCCACCCGCTTCCTGGCGGAAGACAAGGCGCGTACGTTGCCCGATGCTTCCCTTTATTATAAAGGAGGAGGCACCGACCTGAAGCTGATCGATCCGAAGTTCGACTCGATTCAACCGGACGATAAAGTGGCGTTGGCCATGAACGTCTGCAACGAAATGATGGGGAAAGATGCCCGTATCATCTCTGCCAATTCATCCTACAGCGACGAAAAGGATTTCAAATATATGGTTGCCAGCAACGGCTTCGAAGGGGAAGCATCCGGTTCTTCTTTCAGCCTGGTTGCCAGTGTAAGCATCAAGGGCGAAGGGGATGCCCGCCCGGAATCTTACTGGTTCGATTCTTCTCTTTACTACGATACGCTGGTCAAGGAAGGTTTGGGGGTAAAGGCTCTGGAACGTGTAATGCGTAAACTGGGACAGAAAAAAGTCGCCTCAGGCAAATATCAGATGGTTGTGGACAATATGAATTCCTCCCGCCTGCTCTCTCCGGTAATCGATGCGTTGTACGGTTCTTCCATCCAGCAGAAGAACTCGTTCCTGTTGGATAAAATCGACCAGAAAGTATTGGGTGACCGTCTGACGATCATCGACGAGCCGCACATGGTGGGTGCATCCGGCGCCCGTTATTTCGATGGCGAAGGGATAGCGACAAAACGTTTGCCGGTGTTTGAAAACGGCGTTCTGAAAACCTATTACATCGATACCTATTCAGCCAACAAGATGGGTATGAAACAAACGATCGCCTCTCCTTCTATCCTGACCATGCAGATGGGAAATAAAGATACGGATGGCCTGATCGCTTCTGTCGATAAAGGTATTCTGGTAACGGGTTTCAACGGCGGTAACAGCAACAGTACGACCGGGGACTTCTCCTACGGTGTGGAAGGTTTCCTGATTGAAAAAGGCAAACTGACACAGCCCATCTCCGAAATGAACGCGACAGGCAACATGATCTCCTTATGGACGGGCTTAGCCGAGGTCGGCAACGACCCGCGCACGTTCTCCAGTTGGCGTGTCCCTTCGTTACTATTCGACGGAGTGGATTTTAGCGGGCTATAAGAAACAAAACATATCGTAAAAAGGCGGGCTAAATCGAAGTCCGCCTTTTATTTTTCCTGATTATTTGTTTCTTCCGATATATTACTTACATTTGTATCACTATTAATCAATAAACGAATTAACTATGAAGCGTAAAACGGGACAAGTATCGGTAACTCCGATAATCATCAATGAGAAACTTGGTGATTTCTTTATCGATATTGCCAAATTGGTCTTTGCAGGAGTTGTATTGAGTACGTTATTGGACATAACAAGTGATAAACTGTTAGTTTTAATATTGGGTATTTCAGCTACCGTTGTTTTTGTCATTGTGGGTCTTAAATATTACAAAGAAAAAGGAGGTAAATAATGGAAGCAGTATATTTATTTAGCAGTATGATTATTTTCGGATTAATTATGATTGCCATTCTTTCCTATCGGGAACGAAAGTATAAAAAAGAGCATCCGGAAGAATGTAATTAATAAAAAGGAGGTGTGTCAAAACTCCTTTATCACGATCTTTAAGGCACGGATTTCACGGATTTACACGGATAAATTTATTATCTTTCCGTGTAATCCGTGTAATCCGTGCCTAAATTGTGTCTATTGTAAGCAGGATTTTCTTTTTGACACACCTTCTTTTCTCTATACCAACAGGTATATCGAGATAAAATGGCAGATGCTACCTCCCAATACGAAGAAATGCCACACAGGATGCATATACTTATATTTGTCTAAAAAGAAAAACAGGCTGCCTGCCGTATAAAACAACCCTCCTCCGATCAACCAATACAGGACATCCATCGAACCGGTCTCACGAAAGACATGCAGCAAGGGTTTAAAAGCAATTACGACCACCCAACCCATAGCCAGATAACAGACCGTTTTCAGATGGTCTTTCTTTCTCATCTTCCGGAAACTCAGCCAGACACCTACCACTGCCGCGATCCAGACGATAGCGAATAGTGACCAGCCCCAATAGCCTTCCTGCCGGAGAGCCACCAACGTAAAGGGCGTATAAGTCCCCGCAATATGCAGATAAATCGCACTGTGGTCGAATCGTCGCAAGAGCCTTTTCTGTCGTGCGTGGGTCGAAGCATGGTAAAATGTAGAGGTCACATACGAAAGGGTCATACAAACGGCATAAACAGCAAAACTGCCGACCGCCCAAGGATTACCGCTTCGAATAGCCGCCATCATCAAAACGACGATAGCGGTTATACCAAAGAGCATCCCGGCGCCATGTGTCAAGACATTGGCTACCTCTTCACCATATGTTTGTCGTTGCCGGGCAATCATCCGCTTATAATTGTTCAGCCTTGAACCCGGCCTCTTTTACTGCCGCAATCACAGTAGCAGGTGCAATATCGACTTTCACTTCCAAGACCTTATTCGGATCGGCCAGATCGATCGACCAGTCATCCGAAGCCATTACCGTATTGAGCTTTGCACCTATTGCCGCTACACATCCGCCACACTTCGCATTCGTTTTAAATTTTGTTGTTGCCATAATCATTCTAATTTTAAATTGTTATTTCATGAATTTTAATCGTAAACTATTCAGTACCACCGATACGGAGCTGAAAGCCATTGCGGCGCTCGCCAGCATCGGATTCAACAACAATCCGTTTATCGGGAACAGGACACCCGCAGCCAACGGAATGCCGATCACATTATATATAAATGCCCAAAACAAGTTCTGATAAATCAGGCGGACTGTTTGTTTGGACAAACGGATCGCATCGGGCAGCAACAGCAGGTCGGACGTGATAAGCGTGACCATAGCCACATCCATTGCAATATCGGTCCCTTTTCCCATCGCGATACTGACATCCGCCCGTGCAAGCGCCTGCGAGTCGTTAATGCCATCGCCGACCATCGCCACTTTCTTTCCTTGTTGCTGTAAAGATACGATATAATCCTCCTTATCGTTCGGCATTACCTCCGCCTTATAAGAATCGATCCCCAATGTTGCGGCAACCCGTTCGGCAGTCCGGACACCGTCGCCTGTCAGAAGATGTACTTCTATTCCCTGTTTTTTCAGCTCCTTAACGGCTTCCGCTGAAGTCGGCTTGATACGGTCCGAAATCGCCAGGACAGCTAACAGACGGGCATCCTGACCATAGAAGACAACGCTTTGCCCCTCTTCCTGCCATTCTTCGATTTGCTTCCGTGCCTTTTCCGGAACATCGGCCCGGAAAATTTCAAGTAATCCCTGGCTCCCCACCCAGTAGGTGTCTCCTTCGACCTGGATACGTACGCCCCGTCCCGTCAGGCTCTCGAAATTTTCGGTCTCACAGACCTTTGCCCCGGAATCTTCCAACCATCGGATAATAGCGGATGCCAGTGGATGTTCGGACTTCTGCTCAGCCGTGTACAGGATATCCGAATAACGGGTATTGCCATCTGAAATCCAGTATGAATCCGTGACAACCGGCACACCTTCCGTCAATGTCCCGGTCTTATCCAAAACAACCGTATCGACCTTGCATAGATTTTCCAGTGCAAAGGCATCCTTGATCAGGATATGCCGTTCGGCTCCTTTTCCCATTCCGACCATCAAGGCCGTCGGCGTAGCCAATCCCAACGCACACGGGCAAGCAATCACCAGAACCGAGACGGCAGACAGCAATGCATACGAGAAATAGTTTCCTCCCCCTATCACCAGCCAACAAACAAAGGTGAGAAGCGAAAGCAATACGACGACAGGGACAAATATGCCACTTATTTTGTCTACAATCCGCTGAACGGGAGCCTTACTTCCCTGTGCCGACTGTACCATCTGCACGATCTGGGCCAGCACGGTCGTCTCCCCGACACCTGTCGCCTCCATCGTGAAGGCGCCCTTCTGGTTGATCGTTCCGGCCAACACCCGATCACCGGCATTTTTCTCCACCGGAATCGGTTCTCCGCTCAACATGCTTTCGTCCACCGAAGAACTCCCCTGCAAAAGTGTCCCGTCCACCGGAATCTTTTCACCCGGCCGTACACTGACTATATTGCCGACCTGAAGAGCAGAAATAGGAACTTCCTCTTCTCTCCCGTCCGTTACCAAACGGGCTGTCTTAGGTTGCAATCCCATCAATCCTTTTATAGCCGAAGAGGTACTGTTCTTTGCCCGCTCTTCCATCAGTTTGCCCAACAAAACGAACGCGATGATCACGCCAGAGGCCTCATAATAAACATGCGGCTCCAAACCTTTCTCCAGCCAGAATCCGGGACATAAGGTATTGAAAAGGCTGAACAGAAAAGCAATCGAGGTACTGAGTGCGACCAATGTGTCCATATTGGCTTTTCCCTTGAGGGCATGCCGTACACCGTTCACGTAAAACGAGCGTCCGAAAAAGACCATAATGGCCAAAGCCAAGACCATCATGATCCAGTTCCCAAACGGCATATGCATGAACACCATCCCCAAAAGCGCCAACGGAATAGACAGCACCCATGCTCCTATGGTATTCCTCTTCAATATCTTATAATGCTTTCGCGCCATCTCTTCCTGCATGGCTACAGGGTCTTCCGCTTCCACTATCAGATCATATCCGGCAGCCTGCACAGCTGTTTGCATATCCTCCAAAGTGATAACGGACGGTTTATAAGTTACCGTCAACGTATTGGCAGCGAAATTCACGCTTGCCTTCTCCACACCGGGCAACGCCTGCACCGTACTCTCCACGTTCGCCGCACAAACGGCACAACTCATTTCAAGAACAGGCAATACCTTTGTTTCTGTTTCTCTCATATCGCGTTCAAATGTCAAATTTGTTTCATTAGTATAACAAAGATACGGTTTATTCGGTTATTTTGGAACCAAATAAATATTCTTTGATTTTAATAGAATTATTTGCAGAAAGAGGCTATTATTTAACATTCGAATATGCGACCTTTGTCCGGTAATCAAACGAATGAACGAATTAAAAAATAAGACGTATGATACTTGATTCATTGAACAACACTGAAAAAATCGAATGCCTGCATCCTTTATTTAAAAAAGCATTCGACTACCTGAAATCGACGGACTTCTCTAAAATGGAAGATGGTAAGTATGAACTGGAAGGTTCCCGTTTATATGTAAACGTTGCCAGTATCTTCGGTAAGGAAAAGAAAGATGCCGCTATCGAAACACACAAAAAATACATCGATATCCAGATGCCTTTGTTGGGTGTCGAAAAGATCGGTTGGAAACCGGGATGTGAATTGCAGGAAGAATCCTCTCCCTACAACGAGCAGAAAGACATTACTTTTTATATAGACCGTCCGACAGCTTACACGAAAATTTATCCGGGACAATTCGCAATCTATTTCCCGGAAGACGGACATGCTCCCGGTATCGGGCAAGGAAATATTCGCAAAGTGATCGTAAAAGTACAAGTAGAAGAATAAATAACGGAGAGGCTGTCAAAACTCCATTCTGTTCTGGCAGGCTTGACCTGCCAGACATACATTGAAAGAAAATTCGAATAACATGGTATAAAACACACTTCTTTTGAAATTTATGTTCCAAATTTTCTTTGAAAATCAAAAGTTTTCTTTAATTTTGTATCGAGATTTATGCAATAAGGAGTTATCATCCCAATGAAATCAAACGTTCTAACCCTATCCTAAGAATCAGATTAGGCTGGGGTTATGTGTTTTTATGACGGTGGTTCCAAGATTGCAAAATCAAATAGAAGATTATAATTGACGCAGGGTACACACTAAAAAGCCAAAAATGAAATTAATTCTAATTGTTGATGATAAACCGGAAATAGCAAAAATCGTTATGATCTACTTATCCAGTTCCTATCAGGTGGTTTACAAGGAAAATCCTGTAAAAGCCATATCATGGATGGATGAAGGTAATATTCCGGACGGCATAATCTCTGATTTGAATATGCCTGAAATGAGTGGGGAAGAATTTGTTCGTTATTTGAAAGGAAATGATCTTTTTAATCATATCCCTATTTTAGTATTATCGAGCGAAGAAAGCAGCGCTAAAAGAATACAGCTGTTAGAAGATGGGGCTGAAGATTTTATCGTAAAACCCTTTAACCCCGAAGAATTGAGGATTAGGGTAAAAAGACTTGTAAAATAACAGATATGGAATATATCTTTTTTGGTAATCACACCTCTCTGCCCGGCAGGTTGGAGAGAGCCTTGAATCAAACAGTCGTAGAATGTCCGACGCTCACGGAATTTTGCCAGGCAATGGTACATGTTAACACTGTCAACTGTTGTGTCTTTCTGGAAAGGGATAACATTAAGGCAGATTTGGACACGATTCGGAAATTACGCCAACTTTATATGTTCGCATATATCATTTTATTCAGTGGTCCTTTAGATAAAGAAGATAAAATTGCATATATCAAAGCAGGCGTCAACTGCGTAATCACAGAAAACATAACAAAAGAAGAATTGCTGCGTTTACTTGCGATTGCCGAAGACTTCCTAAATAAAAAAGCAATCTGCGAGAAGAAGGACGAAAAAGCGGACAGATTATACTCTTTCCGGTTGCCTTTTTGGAAACGGGCTTTTGATATCGTCTCATCTTTAGGAGCCATACTTTGTTTATCTCCTGTTTTCATTATCACCGCTATCGCTATAGAGTTGGAAAGCCAAGGTCCTGTCATCTATAGGTCCAAACGGGTAGGAAGCAACTATAAAATATTCGATTTTTACAAGTTCAGATCCATGTATCCCGATGCTGATAAAAGGCTGGCTGAATATAAAGCTCAAAATCAGTATAACGTAGAGATAGAAGGGCTAACCCCTTCTATCTCTGCTGCACTGCAGCAGACTCCATTAGCAAATGATCGATTGACAGGCGCTCTTCTATATTCCGATAATTTTAGCACGACAGAGCATGATTATCTAAAAAATAAATCGACGGAACGCGCCAATACTTTCTTTAAAATGGAAAACGACCCGCGTGTCACCCGTATAGGCCGGATTCTGAGGAAATACAGTATCGATGAACTTCCGCAATTATTCAATATCTTAAAAGGAGACATGTCTGTCGTTGGCAACCGGCCTCTACCCATTTACGAGGCGGAACAATTGACTTCGGACAATTACATAGAACGCTTCATGGCTCCCTCCGGGCTGACCGGCCTTTGGCAAGTGGAAAAGAGAGGGAACGGAGGCAACTTATCTCCCGAAGAACGTAAACAACTGGACATTAAATATGCCCGGACTTTTTCTTTCAGTTTGGATATGAAAATCATCTTCCGCACTTTTACGGCTTTCATCCAAGACGAAAATGTCTAAATCCCGAGGAGGAACAACATGAAAACAACACTTATATTATTATTGATATTCAGCACCATACATTGTGTAGCACAAAAACGTAAAAGCTATACGGACAATGCCACAGTTGTAGAAGTCGGCGCCAAGTCCGAATCCGACTCCATACAGGCTATGTTGGATGACTACGAACGCGTTCAATTGCCTCCCCTTTCAGTGTTTCTTCAATCCGTTTATGAGCATCCTTCGGTCAAAATATACGAAGCGAAACGGGACGAGGCTAATGCGGAAAGAACAATTACCCAACGGGAATGGCTTAGCTACCTAAGGTTACAAGGCACATATCAATACGGGCGAAATAATCTCTATTCTACTTCCTCTACAGATGGAGATCCCATAATCAGTAATGTGGGAAACAACCAGAATTTATATAATGCAGGGGTATCCGTCAGTATCCCGATCGGCGACTTGGTGAGTAGAAAACAAAAAAACAAAGTAAAGAAAGCACGATATGCTCAACTGCAATCTCAATATGAAATGTCGATAGAAGAACGAAAATTGATGATTTTACAAGCATATAATAATGTACTCCAGCAATTGGCAACGCTAAAAGCCAAATCTGATGCAGCCGCATTATATAATGCCCAAATGAAAATATCCGAACAGGATTTCATTAACGGGAAAATAGATATTACCGCTCTCTCTCTTGAAAGAGGACGCCGTTCAAGTGCAGTCATTACCTACCAAGAAGGCCGTGCCGCCTTGCATAATGCCGTCACATTATTGGAAATGCTTACGAATGTGAAGATTATCAACAGAAGCAGCCAGGAAGAATAATGAATATCACATTATATATAATACGTTTTCTTTACCGGATTAGATATCAACTGATATTCGGCTCTGTTATTATTACAGGGTTAGTTATCTATTTTTCCCGCTTCATACCTAAAACTTATACTGTAAAAGCGACTATTTATACAGGTATTGTCTCAGATACCGGTTTAAATAGTGACCAACAGCCGGCCAACTGGAAATCTGTAGAAAATATGTTTGATAATCTTGTCAAATTGACTCAGGAAAAAGGTATACAGAAAAATATCGCAATCAAATTACTCGCTATAAATCTCGTCCACGGCGATCTCGATCAAGACAACGTTTATATAAGAGCCAAGAATTATCAGGACCTAATAAAAATTATACCGGAAGATTTATTGCAACTGGTTGACAAAAACTCTGAAGAAAAAACAATCGATAATTTCATGAAATACATGAAAAATGATCCTGAAAATTTTTTATATGGATTATTGAATGGCAACGGACCGTTTTATAGTTATAACAAGCTATCCTCTCTTGTCGCAAAGAGGCTGGACAACAGCGATCTTATAGAGATTTCTTATCAGACTACAGACCCTGGCATCACTTTAAACACAATCAAACTCATATATGACGAATTACGAGATGCCTATGAAGACATACGTTATAAAACCACCAATGATATCGTAGCTTATTACGAAAAAGAGCTCAATCGGCAACAGACAAAACTATCAAGTTTGGAAGACAAATTAGTTAACTACAATGTAGCAAACAGCGTCATTAACTACCCAGAACAAACTAAGGCCATAGCCAACTCATATTCTGAATTTGAAAACCGCTACGAAGCAACCCGAAGAGCTTACGAAAGTGCAGACAAAGTCATTCAAGATATGGAACAATATATGAATATCCGGACAAAACTGGTAAAAGCAAACGATGATTTTATCCAAGCTTTGAATGAAATATCTACCATCAATGGAAAAATAACCGAAATCGAAACATTCAGTTCGGAAGAAATGCAGGCTAAAAATACAGAACTTCAAGAATACAAAGTACAACTAAAAAATGCCGAACAGAAGATAGCATCTTTGACAACCATGATAAACAGTTACAAAGAAAGTAAAGAAGGTATTGCCATCAACGGACTTGTAGATGAATGGTTAAGGCAAACGATTGTGAAGACAAAAGCAAAGGCAGAATTGGATGTTTTAGATAAAAGAAGAAAAGTCTATGATGAACAATACAAGATTTATTCTCCCATCGGGACTCAGATAGACAGGCAGCAACGTGAAATTAAAGTATTAGAACAATCCTACTTGCAGATGTTACATGCACTGAATATGGCGAAAATGAAACAAAAGGATATACAATTAACTTCTGCAACGTTAAGATTGATTTCCGAACCGACATTTCCCATTCTTAGTGACAAAAGTAAACGTTCATTACTGGTGATAGCTTCTTTTTTTGGTAGTATACTTTTCATTATCGGATTCAATCTGCTGATAGAATTATTGGATCGTACCCTACGGGACGCCGATCGTGCCAAACGGCTCACCGGGCTTCCGGTCCTGGCAGCATTTACCGGGCATATAAATCTAAGATATCGAGGATTTACAAAAGCATCGAACAGAGTTGTCGCCGCTTACTGCTGTAATCAATTGAACGTATTCCTGCAACTTGGCCGCACATCGATCATTAATCTGATCAGTTTTGGAGAACAAGAGGGGAAAAGTTTTATTGCGTCTTATTTACAGGAATATTGGGAAGACTTGGGGTTCAATGTCAAAATCATATCTTACGACAAAGACTTTAATTCGCAATCGATGGTATATGCCCAGGCAAATAGTATTTTCCACATTTACGAACCACCATACGGAGAAGAAAATCCAGATATCCTGATAGTCAAATATCCTCCTTTAAGAGAAAATCCTATCTCTACTGCATTATTACAGGAAGCACAAGTCAATCTGTTAGTCGCAGATGCCTGCCGGGTATGGACAACCAGCGATACACTGCTTTTGGAGCATTTCAAAAAACAGATAAAGGACAAACCCCTTTACTTGCTGTTGAATCGTACGGAACGGGAATTTGTAGAAGATTTTACCGGGCAGCTTCCTCCCTATTCTGGATTGAAGAATCTGGTATTCCGTCTAAATCAATTCGGTATCACAGCCAATAAAGCATAAAAATGGAAGGAATAAAAGGAAATACTACTTCTTTCAGCCCCTATCCCCTATTGGCAATAGGGCTTATATTATTTGCCTATGCGTTATTACGGCAAATATGGCTGATGGCAGCAGTAGTAGTGGTAATCCCTTTTCTTACCTTTTATATTGTGACTGTGCTTAATAAACCTTATTGGGGATTTATAACGTTATTTACGGTGAATTACTTTTTTATCGGTATCCTGCGTTACGTAAATGTTCAAAACAGTAGTGTACTGATGGATATCTTTATTATTTTTCTATTAATCTGTATATTCCTTTATGCTTTATGTGGAGGAAAAATACCTTGGCAAAGGGCCAACAATAAACTGTTTTACATATCAATTGCATGGATGATCTATGTTTTTTTTGAATTGTTCAATCCATCCGCAGTTGTAGAAGCCTGGGTATTTACTCGCAGTTCTTTTTATAATTTCACGCTATTAGTACTATTAACCTCTCTACTATTGAATAGAGTACAAGATATCAAAAAAATATTATTCCTGTTATCCGTCTTTACCTTGATAGCGATCACAAAAGCACTTATTCAACGTTATATAGGATTTGATGCCGGTGAAAGTGCTTGGTTAATAAGAAGTGAAAGCTATAAAACACATCTCTTGCCAAGTGGAACCCGTTATTTTTCTATTTTCTCGGATGCCGGAAATTTTGGTTCTAATATGGGAATGGCAGTTGTCGTTTATATGATTTTATCTTTTTATATCTCCAATAAGAGACTCCGGTATTATTACAGATTCGTGTCTTTACTTGCCGCTTATGGATTAATAATGTCTGGCACGCGTGGCGCTATGATTGTTCCTCTTGGAGGATTAGCAATGTTTATTCTTCTCAATAAAAATACCCGCTATATTGTAAGCGGAGCAATCTGTTTACTTTTTATCTATGTCTTTTTCGCTCAAACACATATTTTGGATTCAAACAAGCAGATACATCGTATGCGCACAGCTTTTCATCCGGAAAAAGATGCATCCTACCTGGTTCGGAAAGCCAATCAGAAACGACTTGCCGAATATATGGTTCATAAACCATTCGGAGAAGGAGTTGGTTTGGCTGGTATGGAAGGAAGGCGTTTTTCTCGTCGTTTTACAACCGAAATACCAACAGACTCGCACTATGTCAGTATTTGGGTACAGTTTGGAGTTGTCGGATTATGCCTGCATATCGCCATTTTATTGTTTGTCATTGCATACAGTGCTTATCTGATCATGTTCCGCATACGAAACAGGGAATTGAAAGGCATGCTGATAGCCATGAATTGCGGTCTATGGGGCATCATGCTTAGTGCATACGGCAATAATTTTTTCTGGCAGTACCCGACAGGATATATCGTGTATATATTTCAGACTTTTCTTGTTTTAGGAAAATCGTATGATAATGAATTAACAGAACAAACAAAGTTAGAACCCAATATAAATACATTATAAGATGGATTTTGAATATGAAATAAACAAATGGTGGGTCTCCAACGGAGACAAACTGATAGAATATGCAGATGCAATCATATTCCTTTTGTTTCTGATAGCTGTATTGTATATTTTTATTTTTTCATTGGCTTCTTTGAAAAAGACGAGAAACAAATATCCTCCCGCCCGGAAAAAGCACCGCTTTGTCGTTCTTTTTCCTGCTTACCAGGAAGATGCCGTCATTGTTAATTCTGTATGTTCATTTCTGGAACAGGATTACCCGTCCTATTTGTATGAGGTTATCGTGATAGCAGACAAGATGCAGGAAAGAACAGTTCAGACCCTGAAAGCATTACCATCCATCACGGTATTGGAAGCAAATTATGCTCAGAGTACCAAAACGAATGCACTCCGCCTTGCTATGGATTACCTGAGTACGAAAACTGAAAAATGCGATATGGTTGTAATCATGGATGCGGACAATATCGTGAACACGTCTTTTCTGAATAAATTGAATGATGCCTATTATTCCGGATGCCTTGCCATCCAAACACACCGGGTTGCCAAAAACAGGAATACCAATACGGCCGTTCTGGACGCGGTCAGCGAAGAGATCAATAATTCCATTTTCCGTTCCGGACATACCCGTCTGGGGTTCTCTTCCGCATTGATAGGCTCCGGTATGGCTTTTGATTATGATTGGCTTAGACAGTATATTTACAAAGCCGCTCATGTCGGAGTAGATAAGCAACTCGAAAGCATGTTGCTTTCACAAAATATTTATATCGAATTTCTGGAAGACGTTTACACTTACGATGAAAAAATCGAAAAGAAGGGGCAGTTTTACGAACAACGCCGCAGATGGATCGCTACACAATTCACGAATCTGTTTTCCGGCCTGTGGAAACTACCCGGAGCATTTTTTTCGGGAAACTGGGATTATTGTGACAAACTCTTACAATGGATGATGCCTCCACGGGTGATTTTATTCGGTTTTCTGGTGATACTTTCGTTTGTAACCACTTGGTATGACTGGACTTTATCCCTTAAATGGTGGGGAATCACCTTCATACTGATCGTCTCGTTTTTCATGGCGATCCCGGATTATCTGGTAGACCATCGTTTCCGGAAAGCCATTATCAGCCTGCCGCTTTTATTCCTTTTGATGTTCTTCAATCTTTTCCGTTTGAGAGGAGCAAGCAAAGAATTTATTCACACGGTACATAGTGACCATTCATCCGATAAGAATTAATATAAAACCCCGACAAAATGAAAATCGCGATAGAAGCCCAACGCATTTTCCGCCCGAATAAGCACGGAATGGATTTCGTAGTCCTTGAAACCGTACGCGAACTACAGAAGATCGATAAGGAAAACGAATATTTCATTTTTGTAAGTCCGGGAACAGATCACTGTCTGGAAGAAACGGATAATGTACATATCATCGAAGTGAAATGTCCCAGCTATCCCCTTTGGGAACAATGGGCATTGCCACGTGCGATAAATAAACTCAAACCGGATTTGCTTCATTGCACAAGCAATACGGCACCTTTATATATTCAGGTTCCTTTCATCCTGACTCTTCATGACATCATTTTTTTGGAAAATAGACAAAGCAGCAGCAAATCTCTATATCAAAATATGGGATGGCATTACAGGCGTCTGGTTGTACCTCGTATTTTGCCTAAATGCCGAAAAATAATCACCGTATCTCACTTTGAATGCAACCGGATACGGGAAACGCTTCATTTGCCGGAAAACAAGATCATGGCCATCTATAATGGTTTTAGCAATCATTTTCAGCCGTTGAATGACATAAAGGCAGTCATACGAAAATATATACCGTCAACCGGCTATCTGTTCTTCTTAGGGAATACCGACCCCAAGAAAAATACACCCCGCACATTGAAAGCCTATCATTTGTATCTGCAACAATCCAAAGAAAAACGCCCCCTGTTGGTTGCAGACCTGAAACCGGAATATGTAGATGAGATTTTAAAAGAAACAGGTTTGGAGGATATCCGTCCTTACCTCCATTTGCCGGGTTACATACCCAACACCGATTTGCCATTCATATACAATGGGGCTTTTGCTTTCCTCTATACATCCTTGCGGGAAAGTTTCGGCATCCCTTTACTGGAAGCTATGGCTTGCGGCATCCCGGTAATAACCTCCAACACGTCATCCATGCCGGAAGTCGGAGGAGAAGGCGCTATTCTGACGGACCCGACAGACGAACGGTCGATAGCAGATCAACTTCTTTTGTTGGAACGGGATAAAGAATATTATCAAAAACAATCAGCTTACGGGCTCGGACGCGCCAAATGTTTTTCATGGGAACAGACAGCCCGTGAACTCTTAAAACTATATCAATCGACTGTCGAATCTAAATAATATCACCATGCAGAATCGCGACTTTATTATTACCAGCTTACAACCCTGGGATATCGAAATAGGCAGTACTATCAAAAACACGGCTTTGGAGATTTCCAAAACGAATCGTGTCTTATATATAAATACCCCGATGGATTATTCCACACGATTACGAGGTAGTAAAAATAAAGCCTGGATTCGTAGGATGGATGTGATAAAGAAACAAGCCTCTTCCATCCGTCAAATTAACAAACAAATGTGGATTGCGGATTGTCCATTTTGTATCTTGCCGGTAGGAGGATTACCGACTACTCGCCTATTCGATTGGATAAATAAGATCAATAATCGGAAAATAGCAAACTACATCCGCCAAATAACGGTTCAATTGAACTTCAATAATTATATACATCTGATAGATACGGATATCTATCGCAGTCAATATTTAAAGGAATATCTAAATTCCTCTCTTTCTATCTATTATTGTAGAGATTTCGTCATTGGGGAATCCTATTGGAAAAAGAACGGGGCGCGACTTGAGCCACTATTGGCCGCCAAATCGGATATTGTCTTGGCAAACTCTACACACTTTGCCGAACGTTTCCGTCAATATAACTGTCGTACTTTCTCCATCGAAACCGGAGTCAATCTATCCCTGTACGATGGTCGGAAAAAATGGCTGATACCGGAAGATATAAAGCCCATACCCCATCCCATAATTGGTTATGTCGGAACAGTCAACAGTACCCGTTTGGATAGCAACTTACTTCTACAAATTGCAAAAGAACGACCTGCATACAACTTTGTTTTTACAGGTCCCGAAGACGAAGCGTTCAGTAAACATCCGATACACCGGCTCCCTAATGTCTATTTTTTAGGCAAAAAGCAGGTTGAAGTTTTGCCGGCTTATATCAATAGCTACGATGTCTGTATCAATCCCCAAATGGTCAACGATATTACAAATGGAAATTATCCATTAAAAATAGACGAATATTTGGCTATGGGGAAACCGGTTGTTGCAACCAGTACCCATACCATGCGGGATATTTTTTCGATGCACACATATCTTCCGATAAATAAAGACGAATACCTCCAAGCCTTGGACCAGGCTCTGAAAGAAACAAACGATCCTATAAAAAAAGAAGAACGCATCTGTTTCGCAGAAACACACAGTTGGGGACATAGCGTACAGAAGATATATAATATTATCGAACAATTTCAAAAGGAGGAATTATGAACTATAGAAACATCTCCGATCTGAACCAGATCATATTAAAGCGTTTATATATCATTCCCAGGGATATAGACCTGGTTGTCGGCATTCCTCGAAGTGGAATGTTCCCGGCAAATCTCCTTGCCCTTTATCTGAATAAACCAGTCACTGACCTCGGCTCATTTATCAATGGCCATATTTACAAAGCAGGAGAAAGAGGGCAATTTTTTGATTCTCGGCAATACAAAAAGATATTGATCGTTGATGACAGCATCTCGTCCGGTTCGGCTATGCTAAAATGTAAAGAACAAGTCAAGCATCTGAAAAATGAATTTAATATTCAATATTGTGTCGTTTATGCTATCCCCGGTAAAGAAAATATGGTCGACTATGCTTTTGATATCGTTCCTCTTCCCCGTTATTTTCAATGGAATATTTTAAATCATACCGTATTGGAAAAAGCTTGTATGGATATAGACGGTGTTTTATGTGTGGACCCTTTACCTGAACAAAATGACGATGGAGAACAATATAAAGATTTTGTTCTTCATGCGCAACCCCTGTTCATTCCAGGAGCCCAAATTGGGACATTGGTGACTTCCCGCTTGGAAAAATACAGGACGGAAACAGAAATATGGTTAGAAGCCAACAAGGTAAAATACAATAAATTAGTTATGTTGGACCTGCCAAGCAAAGAAGCCAGGCAAAAAGCCAATTGCCATGCCTCACATAAAGCAAACGAATATAAACTCAATCAGTATAAATTGTTTATAGAAAGTTCTCTGTCACAAGCTGTTGAAATAAACAAAATTACAGGGAAACCCGTTTTATGTACAGAAAATTTTGAAATGATTTTTAACTCACAATCTACACTGTACAATATAAAAAATGGTCAATCATTACCCTTTATCCGGAATGGAATCTTAAAACTTAGAAATTTGATCAGAAAAATATAACTCAATAGAGGCTTCTTATGATAAAACAAAAATCCTGCCACATAGAAACTTTACGTGGAATTGCTATTTTACTTGTTGTGCTGGGTCACGTCATCGGTTCTACATCGGAAGGAGGAATGAAAGTTGCCAACGATTCGTTCTTCAGATATTTATACGAACTTTTTGTCAATATTAGAATGCCTCTATTTACTGTTATCTCAGGATGGGTATATGCTTTACATCCTGTAAAATCAGATAATATATTTATTTTTTTAAGGAAAAAGGTCAGACGTCTATTGTTTCCAATGATATTTGTTGGCTCCTTATATTTCCTGCTTCAATATATTATTCCTGGAACAAACAACAAAATGGCATTATCCGATATATGGAGAATTTATGTATTTCCTTATAGTATATACTGGTATTTACCTGCTCTTTTTCTTGTTTTTATCGGTATTGCCATTTGTGATATAAAAAAATATCTGAATACCATATTCGGATGGTGTCTTCTTATGATTGTTGCATGTATATTATGTTATTCCGAATTAACAGGTATAATTCCAAGATCTGTTCCTAATTATTTTGCGTTTAAAAATGCGTTCTATTTATCGCCTTTCTTCCTTACCGGTGTAGGTATTGTCAGGTTTAGAGAAAAATTATCAAGTCCAGTAATGCTCAAAATATATTTAGCAAGTCTCATTATAGGAATAGGTTTGCAACAAATAAATTTCTTTTATCCACACCTTACAACGTTTTATGCCAAATTTCATTTATCAATCATAATAGGTATTCTCTCCTCCTCATTTCTGGTCAATTTAAAACTAAACAATCGTTTTTTTATCTGGTTAGCCCAATATGCATATACAATCTATCTATATCATGGCTTTGGTACATCCGGAGGTCGTATTATCCTTTCACGCATAGGCATACAAAACGAATTCTTTATATTTATTTTTGCAGGATGTATCGCTACTTTCTGTCCTATTTTGGTCGAAAAAGTGTGTAAGAAGTGGAAAATTTCAAGCATGCTCTTTTTAGGAACCTTACCCCGCAAATTGCCCGAAAAATCAAATTAATTTTCTTACCCGGAGAAATAGATTTCTGATACCTTTCGAAAAATAATACAAAGAACATACATAAAGTAGCAGAAACAAAGCAGAACTACAAATTGCAAATAAAAACCAATTCATGTAACCTGTATAAGGATTAACTATCGGAAAGATAGATAGCAAAAAATCTGATGCTAACCAGCAAACTACCAATATTCCCAGATACTTAAAGATTTGTTTCCAATATTCAAAAACAGATAAATGAAACCCTTCCTTATATAAAAAATAAGATTTCCAGACACAGATAATTGTCAATGAACTGGCAATATCTCCCACTAACACCCCTGGCAATCCCCAAAAATATCCTCCAACTAATGCCACAAAAATTGTGATAGCCAAGGTAACAAGAGGAGCCCAAGTATCATGGAATAATCCATATCCTTGAATGAATTGATCATTTGTACCCCGAAACTGACTAATAAAAAAATTTCCCATAATAATGACTAACACTACTTGATTCAGAATATATTCATGCCCCAGCCAAATAGATATAAAAGGATCAACCAAATGATAAAGAGAAAAAGTGAGAAAGCCAGCAACAAGAAACCGAAGTGAGGTCAACTCCCAATAAACACGTTGAATCTTAGAATGATCCCCTTCAGCAATTAAATTTCCCACACCTGCGCCAGTACTTCCCAACAAATTGTTTACCAACAAATTGATTTTGGTGATAATTAGCATATAATTACCATAATATGCCACAATTTTTAATGACGCAAAAGCATAAATAAGAAAAGGAAGTAATTGATTACGACCTGTACCTGCTAACAAATGTACAAACATTTGCTTGGCCTTTGTTATGATAATTTTATTCTCAGGATATTTTTGTTTACCGATCGCTACACCGGTCTTCAACCAAGGATATACTTTGTTTATTTTGTAATTTAATACAATAGAATAAATAATGCCAAATACCAGTTCTATCAATATCCAAGCATAATAGTTTCCCCAATAATAAGCAATTGCCATCTGTACTAACGTCTTTATCAAACCAACAGTTTGGAAATAAATTGTTACAATATAATTTTTCTGATCAGCTCCCAGCAAAGTTTGCCTGTAATTGATAAAATAACCAATCAGGGATGATAACAAGAAACTATAATATACCAGATAGATAACATTCAGTTCAAATATAGTCTTCTTAAAAATCAAAGGTAAAAAGAAAGATAGCACAACGCCGGATACAGCAATGACAATACCAACATACCGGTATAAATATCCTAACACAGAGATTATTTCATTTATTTTCGCCTGTTGTTTTTCGAAAATAGGCTTATACAACACATAACCGATAGAGGCTCCTATTCCTAATTCTGCAAGATTCAAAAAACCTAATAAGTTAAGGAGCGTTCCTGTCAAACCTACAAAATCCACACCTAAACAATCAAGAAATACTTTTCTGGAGAAAAATGAAACAATCAATGTGGCAAAATAGAAAAGCACATTCACACGGGCATTTAATACGCTTTTTCGTACGCGGGACTCTGACATATCACTTCTTTATTTTCACCTTTATTAATCGTAAAAAATCCACACAAATATATTTTATCTGTTCATTTCTGAAATACAGAATCAACGCTTTCAGATAAACGCAAACACCAAATGCCCTACAAGAATGTACGAAACCATATACATAAAAACGATGTCGATTGATCAATCCATGTTTTCTCAAAAATCGATTATACCGGCAAGCGACGGCAATTCGGGTCAACAGGGAATCGAAGGTTGCGCCATGCCATAAAGAATTATCCCTCTCCGTAGAATAATACAGAATTTCAGGACAAACATTTATTTTTTGTGCACAATAGCCAGTATAAAGGGAGAACATGACATCATTCGCAACCGTTGTTTCGTCAAAAGTAAAACCATGTAACATGACAAAAGAACGGTCAAACATTTTCCCCCAAGGAACCGGGTATTCGTAACGAAGCCCCTCTTCATTTTTTTCCAGTACATATCGTTTCATAGATGCAATACGGGGACCTACAGGTTTCAACGTATCGGAATGTACCCCATCCGAATCAAAAAAAATGATATCCGCATCTGCATCTTTATACAAATCTACCAGAGATAAAAAGCGGTTCGAAAAGAAATCATCCGCATCAGCAAACAACAACCAACGTCCTCTTGCTTTCTTTAACCCTACATTCCGAGCATACCCGGCCCCTTTCCCCTCTTTCGTAAAGATTATTTCCAAGCGTTCATCTTCATTTCCAGGGAACCGGTCAAAATCGACAATTTCCGGGTCACTATTATCATCTACAACAATAATCTGTATATCCTCACGCTTCGGAATGGAATCCAGACAACGCTGTAATAGAACCGGGATATTCTTATGGGGTATTATAATTGAATAGTTTATCATAAAGCCTCCTTTTTAGGACCTAAAAAAACAGATCGTATGCCTAAAGCAAAAACAGTTGTTATCAATAAATCGTATAAATAAAACATACGATGTAATAATAGATATTTTCCGAACTGGTCTATTTTATATACCGGACGATAATAGAAGCGTATCACTTCCTGACGTGTATCTACTAATTTTTTCAAATGCATAAGCCTTTCTTTTCTGAAAACGGGATTGCCGGGTTGATAGTCGGTTTTCAAAGCTCTGCGAAAGCAAATCATCAAAGAACGATAAACCGCCTCCATCTCTTCGGAAGATAAATCATACTTATGCTTGATCCGTTCAGCTAATGACATATATTGTAATAAACAGATGTATTCCGATTCAAAAGGATTTACTCGAATGGACAACGATCTGTCATATTTGATATAAATATAATGAATGCTTTTTCCATATACAATATAGTCGCAATGCAGCAAATATTCCAGCATAAAGAGTAAATCTTCACAACATGCGACTTCTGTATTAAAAGTAATATCATACTTATCAAGCAAATCTTTCCGGTACAATTTAGAGCATATATACCCTAATCTGCATATATCATCCTGAATAAAGGCTTCGGCAAATTGTTTTTCATACAAGATTTTATCTTGCAATTTGGTTTCCGAAATTACCCGGCCATCAAGAGAACATTCGGCAAAGCCATGTATGATTAACCCAGACTTACTATTATCTGATAATAAGGCATCATATAAATCTTTCAAATAATCAGTTTTTATCCAATCGTCCGAATCCACAAAGCAAACATACTGGCCGGTAGCTTCAACTAATCCCTTATTACGGGCAGCACTAACACCGGTATTTAGTTGATGAAAAACACGGATTCGTTTGTCTTTACCGCCCCAGTCTTCACAAATAAGGCCTGAATCATCTGGACTCCCATCATTTATTAATAACAATTCGAAATCTGGAAAAGACTGTTCTAAAATGCTGCTTATACATTTAGACAGAGTCTCCTCTGCTTTATATACAGGTACGATAACTGAAATCTTACACCTTTGTGTCCCATTTATTCCCGACCGCTCCATTGTCTTAGTTTTATAGATACTATTAATAACTTATACGACATATATACAAATGCTTTAAAATATACAAAGCCCGTTTTTTCAGGAAGTAGCTTATGAATATTACAAAAGCAAAGTTTAACGCCAGGATTAAAAACGAATAATGCTTTTATGGGAGAAATATAAGTTAGCGTACGGAATAAGACATACGCAACATATTGAAAATCTTTATCTTTTGAAAAATAAAGGATCCTATCAAAATATTTGACTTTTAAAGACTCAAACAATATATAAACATGAGGGTTCTCTTTTAATTCCGGATACAAATTTATGTAATCATATAAATATCCAACTATTTTCACCCTGCATTCAAGGGTACGTATTGACGGCTTACCCATTATGGAATTTGCCTGAATCGTATAATAATAAGTCGTCTGATTCACACAATAAGCCTTCCGGGCTTTGCAAGCCAACATAAAAGACCAGAGATCATCTTCATGTATAATCCCTTCTTGAAAAAAAAGGGTATTATCGTTTACAAATGATTTCCTTACCAACTTATTCCAAGCCATAACATACCATTTATCTTTAGAATAAGCGGATAATATCTCCTTGTTATTAGCTAACAAACATGTACCCAGCAACAAAGGAGGAGCCCAACGAGGTGAACCTATTATTTCATAATTGCCGATTACAAAGTCAACATCATACTGGATCGCCGCATTCGCCAACAGTTCGATGCTATTTGCTGGTAAATAGTCGTCACTGTCCAGAAAGTAAAGATAATCGCCAGCAGCCTGTTGGATACCGGTATTACGAGCAGCCGAAAGGCCTCTGTTTTTCTCATGTTTCAGAATAGTAACAATATCACTTCGGGAGGAAGTCTCTAATACACTCAAGATAATATCCATCGAATCATCAGGGGTACAGTCATCGACCAGGATAATCTCCAGATCTTTCCAAGTCTGGTCGAGAGCGGATCTTAAGCAACGCTCGACATATTTGGAGACATTATAAACAGGTATGATTATAGAAACTTTCATCTTTAGATCAAATAAGATTAGAAAAATTAATTGCCCCGTTTAACAAACTTTTCCCACCAGACAGACAAAGCCAGCAAATTAAAATACTGTATAGCTCTATTCTGCTTATACCAAAACCAATTACCAACTTCATGCGATTCCCTGTCGTATGAAGCGATAAACTTCTCCACATAGCCCCTATTCAAGAAATCGAAAACAAGAGAAGAGCTAAGGATATAGTCAGCAATCCGCGCACGCTGTTTGTCATCCTTGAAAAAGATCGGCATAGGAGCAAATCCCCCTTGCTTTTTCTTTGCGGTAATTATCTCCGGAAGCATAGATTTATAATAATATTTCAATAAATATTTAGCCGTAGCTTCCCCTTTGGCTATTCGAAAGACACTATCTCCTTTACATTTATAGCGAACCGGCAATTGCATCAGGAACGTATATAAATCCAGATCCATATATGGAAATACCAGATGGTTGCCGAACATATCAGCAATTTTAGAAGCCTTAAACAAAATAACCTGATTAATAATTTTTTCTACATCAGTCTTATAGGCATGTTGAGTATATAAATACTCGAAACTATGCGTATCTGGATGCGATTGCGGAGAAGAATGAAGAAAAGAATGGTCTTTGAGCAATTTCTCCAACTGAAACGCAGGAAAGCCAAACAAATCCCCTTCCAAAATATGCAATATCTTATCCAAGTAGAAACGTATCCGGTAAAGGCTTGCATCTTTATCAAAGGCAGGCCGGTTGAGCACCTTATATAAAAGATTCACGGCAGGCTTCATTCCACAGCGGGATATCAGATAATGTAAGGCAATCTCGCGCCCGGAAGTTCCGAAATATTGATCACTGCCATCTCCCCCCAATATCACATCCGGCTTATCCTGTCCTATCAGACGCATAACAGCATAGTTCACCATTAATCCGCCTTCCACAAAAGGATCTCCCAACTGTTCAACCAGATCCGGGAGAGCTTCTATCTCACTTCCGTCTATTTCATATTCGGTATGAATTGTCCGGAATGTTTCAGACATACATCGTGCCAAAGGCAATTCCGTCCAATTATCGCCCTTAAATCCGATTGAATAAGAACGGATATCTCCATTATATAAAGAACGTAGTGCAGCCAGATTACACCCGGAATCATATCCACCACTCAAAAGAATACCGACATTCATACTTTTACCGATACGCTTTTTTATTGCCCCGGCATGTAATGCGGCATATTCTTCGGCATACTCATCCAATGTCTTTTCTCCGGATGGAACCGGAATTACGACATCCGTTGGATACAAAGAGATAGATCCAATATGCCCGTCTCTGTATGTTAAGACTTCGCCAGCACCTAATTTCCGCACATTTGAAAAGGCAGATAAAGGAGTTGAGATATAACCGATCGACAAGAAAGTACTCAATGCTTGGTAATCAGGCGTAGATTCGAACCCCTTTGTTGATTTCAAAAGAGAAAGAGAAGAGGCAAAATACCTGTCCGTATAATACACTTGGTCGGCCAAGCCATGCCGGTCGCGAACGATCGATACCGAATCTGGAGTTTTCACGACACAGGTAAAAGCCCCATCTAAAGAGGCAAGTTCCCGAACTCCTTTCCGGTCATATATGGCAAAAAATGTTTCCGCATCGTCTACCGAGCCATATCCTAATTCCTTTTTATTATATAGCTCACCGAAAAACCAAATACGCACACTATCCCGTCGGCAAAACTGGCAATTTGCCTTATAGGCCATCCCTTCTTCCAGTTCAACCTGTTGCATCTCCGGTAGTTCCCCCTCTTTATTCCAATATCCGACAAACATATCAATATTCTTTCTTTTTTAATCTTACCCCATGTTCCGTATGGATAAACCTCTTGTTAGCCCCCTTCAAGCGGAAAAGATTCAGGAACATGCTGAAAAATGTCTCCGGCAATTCCATGACGGCGACAAGTAGTTGCCTTGTATATAACCTCTTTGGGACAGCCAGTAACAAAGAAACTACCAGCAAGCAGAATAAGCCCCACCATTTCAGAGAGACCGGCCAGGAAATACATGTAATGACCAAAGCTATCGTAAACGTTTCACCCAACAGGAGCAAACGGGGAATGCTCATCTGCTGGAACAACTTATCACAAAAATTCCAATTCCTGCTCAACAAGGCATCCGGCACATCGCCAATGAACTCCTGCAGGTAATGAATTTGGGCCGACAGCCAACGCCTGCGTTGGCGGGCAAAGTCCCGGCGGTTCTGCACCTTCTCATCCAAAACAAAAGCATCCGACAAATAATCGATGCGTTTACCGGCTTTAAACAACGTAAGTTCCAAGGCACGGTCGAAACCGCCGATCGCATGTATATCGGACAACACCTTCTTTATCAATTCGAAATCAAAGACCATACCCGAACCGATCAGGGCAGCCGACAACCCTACATTCACGTGCCCTTGCCGGAAAATACTGTTATTGATCTCTTCGCTTACGGCATCGAGGTAAGCAAGGCTCGTGTTCTTATTCTTGGCTGTCCGGTGCGTCTGGTAGCCGACGATGTCCCCGGTGAAAGGAACCGCATTGATTTGGCGAAGATAGCCGGGGCCTATGGTGTTATCCGCATCCAAGATCAAAGCAAGATCATAGCCCGTTAAGCGGCTCATCGCCAAATTCAGCGCTTTCGCCTTCGTACTGTTTTCGAAACGGACGATTTCCAGGGTAACTGGCAATGCGGCCAGCCTCCCGTTCGTTTCGGGATTCATCTGATCGGAAATGACGACGATATCATACAGGTCACGCGGATAATCCTGTTGCAGACAGGACTCCACACATTCCATAATCACCCGGTCCTCCTTATAAGCAGGTATCAATATGGCAATCCGGCGGAAAGGCACACTTCCCCTCCCTCTTTCCTTCCGCCTTCTACGCAAAGAAGCCAGGCTGAAAACAAATAAATAAAGTATGTTGACGGAGAAACAGACAAACAGTATGATCTCCAATACCTTCAGCAGCATTATCATATCCTTCCCTCTACAAACTTTGAAAATACCGGATAGTCCTTTTCAGTCCCTCTTCAAGTGGCACGGACGGGGTCCATCCGCCGAGTTTCTCCCTGGCAAGCGTGATGTCGGGCTTCCGCTGTTTCGGATCGTCGGACGGCAAAGGGCGGAAAACGATCTCCGAACGGGAACCCGTGAGACGGATGATATGCTGCGCCAGCTCGAGCATCGTAAATTCTTTGGGATTACCGAGGTTGACAGGCCCCGTGAAACTATCCTCTGTTGCCATCATGCGGGCCATACCTTCCACCAGGTCATCCACATACTGGAAACTGCGGGTTTGCCGGCCATCGCCATAGACCGTGATATTCTCGTTCCGCAACGCCTGGACTATAAAATTAGAAACGACACGGCCGTCATTGACCGCCATATTCGGACCATAGGTGTTAAAGATACGGATGATCTTTATCTTCAGCTTTTTCTGCCGGTGGTAATCCATGAAAAGCGTTTCGGATGCTCTTTTCCCCTCGTCATAGCAACTGCGGACACCGACCGTATTCACATTTCCCCAGTAGCTCTCCGGCTGCGGATGGATAAACGGGTCGCCATACACTTCGCTCGTGGAAGCCTGAAGAATCCGGGCATCATGCGCCTCGGCCAATTCAAGCATGTTCATCGCGCCTAAGATAGAAGTCTTGATCGTCTTGATCGGATCATACTGGTAATGGATCGGAGAAGCCGGACAGGCCAGATTGTAGATCTCGTCAATAGCCGATGCCGTGTGATACGGGATTGTGACATCATGCTCGACCATCTGGAAATTAGGCTCTGCAAGCAGTTCTCGGACAATGCTTTCGGAACCTGTAAAATAGTTATCCAGACAGGTTACCCTGTTTCCTTCCTTCAACAGCCGCTTGCACAAATGAGATCCTATAAATCCTGCTCCGCCAGTCACCAATATCGATTTCATGTTTTACCCTTAGTATTTGTTTATTTAATTTAAAAGCCTAACAACGGGCAAATGTAATAATTTATTTTTTGACAATTCCAGAAGTATCTTGATTATTATAGCTTTTTTATTACAGTTCTCTCATTTGCCCTCCCTCTTGTTTTCCAGAAATACCTCCGATCCGAGTAAGGAAAAGGAATCATAGATGAAAGAGCGCGGCATTTTTCAAATATCAGCAAGGCATTTAGAGAGGAGGAAAGAAAAAATAATTACATTTGCGCAGTTTGTAATATAATTTATGCAAAACACCATGGAACACATATCTCCTCTTTTTGTCTTTTTATTCTGGTTCGGATTGTTCATTGTCTTCTATACTTATATAGGATATGGCATTTTGCTCTATGCCCTGGTCCGCATAAAAGAACTGTTCGGCAAGAAAGCGGCGCTTGTCCTGCCCGAACCATTGCCGGACGTCACGCTTTTCATCGCCGCCTACAATGAAGAAGACATTATCGGCAAAAAGATGGAAAACTGCCGGAGCCTCTCCTATCCGGCCGGCAAACTACATATCGTTTGGGTGACAGACGGGTCGGACGACCATACGAATGAGAAGCTGGCAGAGTACAAAGACGCTACCGTCCTGTTCAGCCCCGAACGCCGGGGCAAAACGGCAGCCCTGAACCGGGGAATGCAATACGTCTCGACGCCCTATGTCGTTTTTACGGATGCCAACACGATGCTCAATGCGGATGCCATTAAAGAGATCGTCCGTTGTTTTTCGGACCCTGAAGTCGGCTGCGTGGCAGGCGAAAAAAGGGTCGATACCCAGTCCGCCCAGGGAGCGACAGCCGGGGAAGGCCTTTATTGGAAATACGAGTCTGCCTTGAAAGATTTGGACGACCGCCTTTATTCGGCTGTCGGTGCGGCAGGCGAACTGTTCGCCATCCGGAGCCGCCTGTTCGAACAAATGCCGCCGGACACCCTGTTAGACGACTTTATCCTTTCCCTCCGCATTGCCGCCCTAGGTTATAAGATAGCCTATTGCAAGAAAGCATACGCCACCGAAACTGCCTCCCTGAACATGAAAGAAGAAGAGAAACGGAAGATACGGATAGCAGCCGGCGGCCTGCAATCGGTCTGGCGCCTGAAAAGCTTGTTCAACATTTTCCGCTACGGCACGCTCAGTTTCCAGTATGTCAGCCATCGCGTGTTGCGTTGGACGCTTACACCGTTGATGCTTTTCCTGCTGCTGCCGGTTAACCTCGTCCTCGCCCTGTCGGGAAGCCCTTTCTATATAGGGACACTCATCCTGCAACTCTTGTTTTACGTCTCCGCTTATGCAGGCTACCGGCTGGAGCGACGGAACCTGAGAAACAAACTGTTGTTCGTCCCTTACTATTTCATCTTCATGAACCTGAATGTAATCCGTGGGTTCTTCTACCTGAACCGGAACAAAGGGAACGGAGCCTGGAGCAAGGCTAAAAGAGGTCCGTCCACACTTTAATTAAAAATAGGACAGATAAAAACAATATTACATTATAAACAAATACGTTAGTTCTTGATGGACTCAGGTTATTAATGAGGACAAAGATAAATGTTTTCCACTTACAATAGCTCAATCTCCCTTTAAAATTAAAATCTATCGCATAATTTCTTTTTTATCCCCTTATCCCGGAGACCCGAATAATTGTCCTATTTCGGTATTTCAGACCTGAAACGATAACCTAATTTTATACTAAACAGAAACGGCCGGTTAACATCTTTGCACAAAACATAGTCTGCAGGCGGTTCCGGGAACTTGTTTTTTCAATTATTTCAGTAATACCATAGTCCATCAAGAACTCAATAACGCAATTCTATTATGGCAGAAAAAGATCCCAAGATGCACAGCATTACCGGCACACTGACTCCTCTGATGCTAACCGAACGTGATGACGACTACAATTTCAACGTCACATACCTTGCAAACCGCTCCATCAAAGACATTTGTAAATTGACCGCCAACAAGGGCAGCAAATACACTGCCGCCCAATACGAGTCGATGTATATGGATTTATTCGAGACAGCCAAGGAAGAAGTCTACTCCTCTTCTACCGTCGAATTCGGTTTTACCAACAACTCGATCGGCGTCGACGGTCCGCTCATCGGCACCAGACCGTCGTTCGATCCAGCAGTCAACAGCGTCACGCTCCGCACCTCTGTCCGGGCGGAAATCAAGGAAGATCTGAAAAAGATCAGCGTCATTATCGGCGAGATTGCAGTCAACCTGCCAACGATCAAGGAGATTACAGATATCACCAGTGGCACGATTAATGACAAACTGACTCCCGGCGGCCTTCTCAACGGCAAAGGCGAACGTACCAAGATTGACGGCGAAGAAAGCGATCCCGTCGGATTCTTTTTCGTCAACACCGAAACGAAGGCAGAAACAGCCGTTTCCAAAACTTCCCTCTCCCGCAACGATCCGTCAAACTTCTCAATGCTTATCCCGCAATTGGCCGATGGCACTTATTACTTAGAAGTAGCGACACGCTTTTCGGGCGGCAAAAAGGGCAGTTTGCTGAAAGAAGTACGTCGTAACCGTTATCCCTACCAACTGACAGTTGGCAACGGGGGAGGAGAAGATGAACGCCCCGGAGAGTTATAAAATCCCCGGCGCCTTCTAAGGCGCCGTTCAGCGCCTTAGAAGGCGCTGTCGACCAACACAGGCGGCGCTGTACAGCGCCTTAGAAGGCGCCGGAACGCGCCACTATAGCTTTACCCTCAAAACACAGTTACACATTAATCAATAACAATAAGATCATGGCTATTTCTGCATATAAAACGAATAAGTATAGGGTTTTCTTTCTTCTGATCTTCGTATTCCATGCAATGCTTGCCAACGGTTCCATATTCAGCAGGCACAAACAGGAAGCACACACCACAGGTACCGGCGAATACACCGAACGCCCGTCGTTTTTAGAGGTTTACCCTTTTGAAATTGCCGGGATCAGTTTCACGACCTTCCTTCTCGTCCTGTATATAATGAAAGAACGTCGGCACAAAAAAGAACTGCGTAAGATTCGTACCGAACTGGCCATCGCACTCGATGCCGGCTATATGTCCGTATGGCGCTACAATGTCAAAAAAGACAGATTCAGATCATTGCACCGTGCCACGATCCCTGAAAAAGGTATGACGAAAAAAGAGATGAAAGACCGGATACATCCGAAAGACCGCAAAAAATATGATGACTTTTTCGACAAATTAATCTCCGCCCAGCAAGAAAGGGTCAGCGGAATCTTCCGCCTCAATTTCAAAGAAGAAGAAAACTGGTATGACGTACATGCCATCGGCCTGCAAGACGAGACCGGGAAAATCGGCCATATCATCGGGACGGAGCACAACATCTCCGAGGAAATGAAACAGAAACAAGATTTTGAAAAGAACCAGCAAATGCTGGATTTTATCTTCAATGCCGTCAAGATCATGCCTTGGGAATATGATGCCGCAAAGCAGGTATTTAACGTAAGCGATAATTTCGCACAACAATATTATGCTTCCCGCAGCTCGATACGGATCGATGAACTCCTGCATTTTATACATCCTTCCGACCGCGACCTCCTGATCGATGGAATTGACGATATGGTTTATGGGAACAGCCAACTGATGATCATACAAATACGAACAAGGTCAGAACTCCGGAACGAATACAAATGGTTTGAAATGCAAGGTGTCGTTTACCGGAAAAACGAGGAAGGGCAAGTCACCCACATCATCGGCCTCAAGCATGACATCACAGAACAGAAACATAACGAGGAACTAATCCGCCTGCGCGAAAAAGCCGAAGAGTCGAACCGCCTCAAAAGCGCTTTCCTTGCCAATATGAGCCATGAAATACGGACTCCCCTCAATGCCATCGTCGGTTTCTCCTCGCTCATGGCCGAAACAGAAAACAAAGAAGAAAGGGCCGAATTCAGCCGGATCATACAGGGAAATAACGACCTGCTCCTCCACTTGATCAATGATATTCTGGATATGTCGAAGATCGAATCCGGACAGATGGATTTCAAGTATTCGGACGTCAATCTCAGCGACATCTTCCAGAACCTGGCATATACCTTCCGCTTCAAAATAAAGGAAGGAGTTCATCTATCTTTAGAGCTGCCCCGAGAACCGTTCATCCTGCATACCGAAAAAAACCGGCTGATACAAGTCCTGTCCAATTTCATCAGCAATGCTTGCAAATACACCTCCGAAGGTTCCATAACGGCCGGATATGAAGTGGATGAAAAAGAAGTTTATTTCTTCGTGACCGATACCGGAAAAGGCATCGATAAAAAAGACCTTCCGCACGTGTTCGAACGTTTCGCCAAATTCGATGCCTTCGTACAAGGGACCGGCCTGGGACTTTCGATCTGTGAGCTGATCATACAGAACTTGGGAGGCAAGATCGGAGCGGAATCGGAACTGGGGAAAGGATCGACGTTCTGGTGTACGCTCCCCGTCACGCATCCGGAAACGGAATAATTCTCAAAACAAAATCCTGTTCACCAATAGCCATAATTTAGGCACAGATGTGTAATCCGTGCCTAAAAGATCATGATCAAGGTGTCTGAACACCTCTCAAATCAGGCCTGCTTCAGATCACTATGCCTCAAGCATGCATCACCAGCAACGGTGTGTCGGTGTGGAACAGCATCTTACGGGCGATAGAGGGGTTGAACATGCGTGCCAGGATATTCCGGCGATAGGTGCTGAGCGCTATCACATCGATATGTTCGTCCCGCACAAACTTTTCGATCGCCAGCAGCAGGTCGCCATCGGCCAGCACCGTATGGGTGATATGGGCCTCCGGATACTGCTTCTTGAAATACTCGTTGACTCCGGTCAGGCGGATTTCATTCCACTCGTCTTTGCTTGTCGAGATATTGAACAGGTGGATGTGCACATCGTACGGTTTGATGATCTCCATAAACTCATCGAACGCCACCAGGTCGCGCTGGTTGAAGGAAGTGGCAAAGGCTATATTCTTGGCTTCGCCCAAATCATCAAACGGCACGTTTTCAGGAATGGCCAGGACGGGCACCTTATTCACCTCGATCACTTCACCCGTGACGCTGCCGATCAGATCCATGTCTTTCTGGCTCTTTCCACGAGTCCCCATCACGATCAACGACGGATGGTATTCCTTGCTGTAAGCGATGATCTCTTCTTCCGGCAAACCTTCGCGGAGCACATAATTGTATTTCACTTTGGGAAGTTCGCCAGAGTGTATCTTGCGGCTGATCAACGTACAGATGTTTTCCATATCGATCTGGACACGCTTCAGGACATTCTGTGCCGTCTCTTCCTCGTTCACCTGGTAAGCCAGCGTGTCGCCCATCGGAATGGCGGACGGGAAATAGGGACTGAAATAAGCGTGCATGATCATCACTTCGGCTCCGACTTTATGGGCATAGTTGATTCCCAATTCACACGCTTTGATAGAGTAGTCGGAAAAGTCTATCGGTATCAATATCTTCTTTTCCTGCGGACCGGCTTTTTCCTCTTGTCCGGCATCTTCGCTGAGCCATTTGCTGTCTTCGATGATACGCAAGGCATGAGGCAGATCGCTTTCTTTAATTCGCACACGTACACCAGCCGAAACTACCGGTTGGATTTGGTTTACATTATGTATGTAGACTTCAATCCCCTCTGTTTCAAGCATCGTCTTGAGAATCTGAGCTTTCTCGAACGTGTGAATCGCTAACGTTACTAATTTATCTTCCATACTCGTGTGTTTTTATGAGTTAAACAATCGGAAATCACTGAATGTTGAGTAAAAAAAAATCCCACAGCGTCTTTTTAGATTCAGCTATGGGATTTCTTTGTGAGAATGAATTTCTTTACGCTTGCTGTGCTTCCGATACTTCTTCGTTTTCAGCAAGTATCTGCAAAGCACGTTCGAATATTGTGGTATCGTCCAATACTACCAGACCTCCGTCAGGTCCCGGTTCAATATGTATTCCACAACTTTTGCCATCTTTAAAATTATGCCCGCCGAAGTAGTTGCGAACCGTTTCAACAGAGATTCCCAGTTCATCAGCAATACGGTGAGTACTTCCGTCAGGCAGGCTGTCTTTCAGTCTGCGAAGTTCATTAAATGTAATAGTTCTTGTCATGGCTTCCTTATTTTGAAGGTTAATTACTTTGTTTTATTTCGTGCCACTAACTTAGTCATTATAAATTACAGCAACAAAATTATTTCGTGTAAATAATTATGCTTTACGACATGTATCACTTGTGCAGGCAAGCCGCAAGCGGTACATTAAAAATGACAATAATCAGGATCGTCACATATATCGCATAGACTATGAGACGGATACGTTTCTTCGAATATAGCGGTTCCCGGTTGTTCGCTGCCGCAGGCAATAGCTTTGAACGGCTGAAAGAATAGAGCTTATAAACCAGGTAGCCGAAGAACACGCCCGAAATGGCACCCGGCACGATATCCGAAATGAAATGGACTCCGAGATAAACCCGCGTATAAGCGGTAAGGGCCGCCCAGAGAAAGATCGTCCAACCGAACAGCTTATCCCGCATAATCAATGCCATAAGGGTTGCGAAGCCGAAAGCGTTCGCAGCATGGCTGGAGATAAATCCGTAAAGTCCTCCCCGGTATCCGAAGACCGTTTTCACCTGATCCATAAAATCAGGATGATGAGTCGGGCGGAAACGGGTAAAGATAGGCTTACAGATATGGGAAGCAAACTGGTCGCACAACGTAACGACCAATACGATCGCCAACAGGATCAGAAAGGATTCGCGCCAGTTTTTTTTATAGATCAGGACCAGCAGGATCAGAAAGGCCAACGGCAGCCAAACTGCCTTTCCTGTGAAAATCCACATAAAACGATCCAGAAAAGCAGAGTCGCTGCCGTTAAGCGCAAAGAACGCGTCGCGTTCGTAAATCAGTATTTTTTCAACCATTGAAAAAGGAGATTTGTGATTTACAATTTATGATTTATGCGTCGATGATAAATCATAAATCATAAATTTTAAATGATTTCCATGTCTTTGCTCGGCATCCATCCGACATTTCCATCTTCCATTTCTATTTCATTCCAGTCTCCCAACTTGCTTTTGATGGAAACTTTTGTTCCTTCATGCAGAATAAACAAGTCGGTTCCGCTTGCATCGGGAGAACTTTTCACTGTCACTGTCGGAGCAAACACGATGGCGCTCTTCCGGTTTACCAGCTCGTCCTTCTGGTTACCGGCAAAGATATTGGCAAAGATGACCAACACCAGGAATACCAGTCCCAGATAAAACCCGATCTTTTTCAAATGGATCCATTTGGAGAAGAAGAACAGGATCAGGCATCCGATGAACAGGATAAAGCAAACGATACCGGTCTGCGCCCACGAATCGGCAGCCCCCATGTTCTGAACCTTGTCGAACCAACGGTGGAGGAAGAAATCGCCCACCGGCTCGATCTTATCGACTGACTTCTGACGTGCCAGCTGCAAGTTGAAACGGATATCCCCGTCTCCCGGATCCAGCAACAAAGCCCGCTCGTAATTCAGGATGGCAGGAGCAATCTTGTTCTCCTTATAATAGGCATTCCCTAAGTTATAGTAAATCTCGGCCGATTCGCCATGCGTTTTCAGAAGCCCTTCGTAGAGTTCGATAGCCTTGCCATAGTCTTCTTTCGTATAGGCAGCTTCCGCTTCTTTGATCACCGCCTCCTGAGCAAATGCACCTAAGGCAACGAATTGAACCAGGAGGAAGAATACGATCTTTTTCATATTTATATTCATCTTCATCGCGTTACTTTTTAATTGTATTTTCCATTTTGCCAATGGCATCCACTGTCAGTTCATATAACTTATCCATCGCATCCGAAGCCTGTGCCGGAGCATAGCGGGCAAACTCGCACGTGTTCAGGATATCCATAAATTCTTTGATCAAAGCGTCGTCCACACCGTATTTCGCCAGTTCCGTTTCGACATTATCCTTTGTCAGGTTGGCCTGCGGGATGCTCAGTTTGTCGCTCAGGTAGCCCCACAAGGCGCGAAGCACTTCGTCATAGAATTCTTCTTTCTTGTTTTCCTTCATCAACTTGCCGGCATTTTTCAGACGTCTTACAGCCATCTTATTGGCTTTCTTCGTACGCACCAATGCCAAGTTGGAATTCTCTTTCACTTGCTTGCGGTAGATGAAGAAAAAGACTACGAACAGTATTGACGGGATCAAATAACACATATAGTACATGAACGAACCGAAGAACAGTTCATTATTCGGAACAAAATGGATATCGTTCACTTTCAGGTAGCGGATATCCTTGCCTAAGTACTTAACGCTTTCCTTGTTGCTGAAGTTAGAAACGACAGGAGATGTTCCCCCCCCCTTGCCCTGCTCTACGTGCAACTTGTAGGGTTCGGATGTAATCGTCTTATAAGAATCGGTCTTCGTGTCGAAATAAGAGAATGCGATAGCCGGAATTTCAAAATCGCCTGCATAACGCGGGATGGCCATGTATTCGATCGTCTTCGTACCGGAAGATCCAGCCGTGGTAGTCTTGATGTCTACCTCCACTTTCGGATCGTACACGTCGAAATCGTTCGGGAAGACAACTTCCGGGTTCTTTATCAACTTGATGTTCCCATTGCCGGAAATAGTTACTTTTATCGTAACCGCATCATCTGTCTTTACATTATTCGAACTGATACTGGATGTCATCGAATAGTTTCCGACTGCACCCGAGAACGAGGCTGGTTTACCGGAAGGCAACGGTTTTACTTCAATACTGACAGGAGAAATAGGAACTGTTCTATTTACATCCACATATCCGGCATCTTCAAAGAAATCGAAAACGCTTCTCGGTCTTTGCGACTGGACCTGGACACGCATAGCGACATCCAGACTACCGCTCGGTATCGTTATTTTGCCGGAACGCTGCGGAAAAAGCACTGCTTGTTTGATGATAATCGTTCCATAGTTCGTCCCATTGTAGTTTTCCAATGTCAACTGCCGATTTTGAGGCAATTCAACTTCTTGAGTCAAAAACCCTTCAAACTCCGGCAATTTTACTTGATTAATACCGACCACATTTGCCTTTCTTGGATTCGCATACAATTTATAGGTAATCAGAAATCCTTCCTGTTCATAGACATTCTTCTTAGAAATATTGGCAGTTATGAAAAGATCATTCTTGCCAACAGCCGAAGAAGCAGAAGCATTTCCCCCGCCCTGCGCCGAAGCCTCTTCCGCCTTATCGGGAGGAAGTACTTTTACAACCAATGCGTTAGATGTGTAATTGGCGCCTTTGACCTTGATTGTTGCCGGCGCGATGTTGAAAGTACCCTCTTTCTTCGGTTGGAGGATATAGGTAAACGTCAATGACGTTTCGGTGGTCATTTTACCGTTAATAATCTGGGTACTCATATTTGTGGAAGTAGACGGCCCGATCAATACCTCGAAGTCCGGAATTTCCGGTACACGTATATCCTTACCTTCCGCATTCACCGTGTACGACAATCTGAAAGTTTCTCCCATAACGACAGCTTCCGGAGCAGAAGCCTTGAACGTCACATCCGTCGCTCCGGCTACCACTCCGAAAGTTGCAAAGAGAACAAATAAGAAAACTAATTTCCTCATTCCTCAATCCTTATTTTTTAATTCTTACTTCTTAATTCTTAATTTTCAACTACCACTCCTTATCCGTGCGACGGCGCTGTTGCTGCTGAGCCTGCGCTTTCTTCACCTTCTCCTGAGTGTCCTTTTCATCCTGCAGGAAGGCATCCAACATCTGCTGAGCGTTGTCCTTGCTCATCTGTTCTTGCTGCTGCGGTTGTTGCTCTTGTGTCTTATCCTGCTTCTTGTCATCCTGCTGTTGTTGCTGGTCCTGATTCTGCTGCTGTTGATCCTGTTTATCCTGATCTTCCTTCTTGTCCTCGTTCTGATCCTGATTCTGATCTTCATTTTGCTGATTCTGCTGATCCTGCAACAATTTTTGTGCCAAAGCCAAATTATAACGGGTTTCATCGTCTTTCGGGTTCAGCCGCAAAGATTGTTTGTAAGCTTCGACACTTTTGGCATACTCTTTATTCTGCATGCCAATATTTCCGACATTATGATAAATTTCCGCCAAGCGGGCTTTGCCTTCGGGAGTTTCGATCATCTTCTCTCCCTGTCCGGCTATCAACTGGTACTGCTCGGCTGCTTCAGGAAATTTCTTCTGCTTATACAGGGCGTTCCCCAAATTATAAGTTCCTTCGGATGAACGCGGATTCACTTCCAAGCTTTTCCGGTAGGCGATTTCCGCCTCGGTAAACTTCTCCGTCTCATAAAGTTTATTCCCCTCCCGCACATTCTTACGTTCCGCTTTCTGGGCAAACACAACTCCACTGCAGAACATGAATGCCGCCATCCATATAATCGATTTTCGCATACGTTTCATCTTGTCCATAGCATTAAGAGAATAATTTTACTTTTCTGAATATACGGTTCTTGCGGTCCAGCGTCATGAAGTCCACCAAAAGCAGAATCAATGCAATCCAGGCAAATGTCTGGAAACGTTCGTCATATTCCGAATAGACTTTGCTGTCCAGTTCCGATTTATTCATTTTATCGATCTCTTTCTGAAGTGCACGAAGCGCAGAATTGGTGTTGTCGGCACGGACATACGTCCCATGACCGGCAGCCGCAATCTCCTGGCACATCTCTTCATTCAGTTTCGTGATCACCACATTTCCTTCCTTGTCCTTCATGTAGTTGTTGCTACCGTCCACAGGGATCGGAGAACCTTTCGGATCACCCATGCCGACAATGTTCACATGAATGCCTTTTTCTGCGGCGGCAGCGGCGGCTTTCACGGCATCGTCTTCGTGGTTCTCACCATCGGTAATCAGGATAATCGCTTTGTCCGATGTCTCGCTCGGCGTAAAGGAACGCACCGCTAGGTTGATGGCAGCGCCGATAGCCGTACCTTGCGTCGAGACCATCGACGGGTTGATGGACGAAAGAAACATCTTGGCCGAGACATAATCGGAAGTGATGGGAAGTTGCGTGAAAGCATCTCCTGCGAATACGATCAGTCCGACCTTATCATTTGAAAAACCGTCAGTCAACTTAGACAACATCTGTTTGGCCTTGGACAGACGATCGGGCGAAACATCTTCCGCCAACATCGAATTGGATACGTCCAGACAGACCATGATCTCCACGCCCTGACGCTTCACTGTCTCCAGTTTGGAACCGAACTGCGGCCCGGCCATAACTATGATAACCATCGTAATGGCTCCGAACAACAGCCAAAACTTCAGATGCTGGCGCTTGGGAGATACCTCCGGCATCAACTCTGCCAACAATTCGGGATTACCATATTTCTTTATCGCCTTCTTCTTCAAGATGATTGCATACACATAGAATGCAACCAGTACGGGAAGCAGAAAGAGCAAGTATAAAAAGTCCGGATGTGCAAAACGAAACATAAGCCTTTTATATTTACGGTATATTTCTTAACAATGTATTTCTCAATAATATCTCGACCAGCAAAAGCGAGAACAGCAGAATCGCCCAATTCTTGTACTCTTCCTGTTTTTTACTGTATTCCTGGACGCTGATCTTCGTCTTCTCCATCTTGTCGATTTCCGAATAGATCTCTTTCAGGCTGGCATTATCCGTCGCACGGAAATACTGTCCGCCGGTCGTAGCAGCAATCTGTTTCAGAGTCGGTTCGTCGATCTCCACGTCGACATCCATATACTGGACACCGAAAGCTGTCTGGAACGGATAAGGCGCCTTGCCCTGCGTTCCGACGCCGATCGTATAAACACGGACCCCGAACGTCTTGGCTATCTCGGCGGCCGTCACCGGAGCGATCTCGCCCTGGTTATTCACACCATCCGTCAACAGGATAATTACCTTCGACTTGGCCTGGCTGTCCTTTATACGGCTGACGGCATTCGCCAACCCCAGACCGATCGCCGTCCCATCCTGGATAATGCCCGGCTGGACATCCTTGAAGAGGTTCAGCAGAACCGTATGGTCGGTTGTCAAAGGACATTGCGTGAAACTCTCTGCCGCGAACACGACCAAACCGATATTATCGTTCGGACGGCCGTTGATGAAAGAGGACGCCACATCTTTGGATGCTTCCAAGCGGTTCGGTTTCAAGTCCTGCGCCATCATACTGGTCGAGATATCCATTGCCAGCACGATGTCGATACCTTCCGTCGAGGAATTCTGCCAACTGTTAGTCGACTGCGGACGCGCCAATATCACGATCAGGACAGCTACCGCCGCCATACGCAAGATGAAGGGGACATGCCGGAGCCAGACTTTCCAAGAGCTTGCTCCCGGAGCATCGAAACCTTCCGTAGACGATACCTGCAAACTTGCCTGATTCTTGCTCAGTTTGTAGACGTACCATCCGATCATCGGGATCAGCAACAATAACAAATACAGATATGTAGGATTTGCAAATATCATCTTATTCTTTACTTCTATTTGAATCGTTTATTGTATCAGTTTGCGTCTCGTCGAGACGGTGCCCGCCGTTCAGGCGAGAAGATGCGTTACGTTCAGGCGAGATGACGCGCTGCGTCTCGTCGAGACGATGGATTGCGTCTTGCCCGGACGGGACATCCTGTTCCGGTTCGGCAACGGTTTCCACCTTCGTCTGGTTGATGAACAGATAAGCGTTCATCAAGCTCAAGTCGTTCTCATCAGGCAGCGGATTCATCTTCGCGAACTTCACGAAATCGGCCAGTTGCATGATCTGTTTCAGGCTTTCATAGACAGAAGTCGCCTCCTGCTGCTTACGGATGATATCGAGTATCTCTCCGGAAGTCATTTCCATCGCACTGATGCCGAAGCGGTCCACGATATAGCGGCGCAACGTATCTGTAATCAATGTATAATACTCCTTGCTGCGCCCCTGTTGCCAGAGCTTCTGCTGCTTGATCTCGTCGAGTTCCTTGATCGCCTGCTCGTGAGGCGGAAGTTTCGGTTCCGGCTTCTTGAACGGCAGGATGGATTGACGATTACGCATACGTTTGATCACGTAGGCAACCACACAAATCAGGAACAGAGTCAGCAACACGCCGAATATCCAGGGATAGTAATCGGCCAATACAAAAGGCGGCTTCCAGACGCTTTTGATATCGTAAAACTCCTCCGGTTTGTCGGCATTGACAGGAACTGTCGACACCTTCAAGGCCACCTGGTTGGAGTAAACGGTATCCGGCCCGTCGATCACCATAAACGGAGGCAACAGATAAAGGGAAGAGTCGAAAGAGGTCACCAGCAAGTCCTGCTTGATCAGCAGGCGGTCGTTTTCGATCAAGGTGGAGTCCGCTTTCGGGATTTCCAGCACCTCCACTCCTGCCATCAACGTGTCGCGCGGAATGACGAGCCGGACGGCTTTATCTTTGTCTGTCGTTACCGTCAAATGTAAAACAGTCTGCTCTCCGATCAGTATGGCGGCAGAGTCGACACGGACGTCAACGAGCGTCTGCTGCGCATACGCTTTCCCGCCAGACAGGAATGTTCCACCGGCAAGTGCAAGTAACAGAATGCTTTTCTTTATTAATTTCATTTGTTTGCTTTAATTACGTTTGTCAAAAAGAGCAATCAATGCTTTCACATAATCATCTTCCGTACGGACGGAAACCGAATCGACGCGGCACTTCTTGAACGAATCGCTCATAGCAGCCTGCCGGCGGTCCCACCACTCCTTATAGGCGGCCCGTACACGGGCGGACGAGCTGTCTATCCAGCGTTCCTGTCCCGTCTCCGCATCCTTGATCTTCATCAACCCGACAGCCGGCAGTTCCGTCTCGCGGCGGTCGTACACCTGTATGGCCACCACGTCATGCTTGCGGTTGGCGATGGTCAAGGCATCCTTGAACCCGTCCTTGTCGATAAAGTCGGAGATCAGGAAAGCCGTACAGCGCTTCTTGATCGCATTGGTCAGATATTTCAATGCCTGTGCGATATTGGTCTGCTTTTCATCCGGCTGGAAGTCGATCAGTTCGCGAATGATATACAAGATATGTTTCTTCCCTTTCTGAGGAGGAATAAATTTCTCTATCTTGTCGGAGAAGAACACCACGCCGATCTTGTCGTTGTTCTGGATAGCCGAGAAGGCCAGTGTCGCCGCGATCTCCGTAATGATTTCTTTCTTCATTACATTCACGGAACCGAAGTCCCTGCTGCCCGACACATCGATCAGCAACATCACCGTCAACTCCCGTTCTTCTTCGAACACCTTCACGTATGGGCGGACGTAACGGGCGGTCACGTTCCAGTCGATATCGCGGATATCGTCTCCGTATTGATACTCGCGCACTTCGCTGAACGCCATACCGCGCCCTTTGAACGCCGAATGGTATTGCCCGGCAAAGATATTGCGTGACAAGCCGCGCGTCTTTATCTCAATCCGTCGAACCTTCTTTAATAGTTCACTTGTTTCCATTTTTCTTATTGCTGACAATTAAAAACTGCCTTCCTCCGGTTCCCGGATTTCCGGCAAGTCCCGAAAAGACAGAAAGGTTTTTTAAGGGACTTCTACCTTATTCAGAATTTCGCTGATCACCTCTTCGGATGTCAGGTTATTGGCTTCCGCTTCATAGCTCAAACCGATACGGTGACGCATCACATCGTGGCACACTGCACGGATATCTTCGGGGATCACATACCCTCTGCGTTTGATAAAGGCATATGCACGGGCAGCCAATGCCAAGTTGATGGACGCACGCGGAGAGGCTCCGAAGGAGATCATGTTAGCTAGGTTTGCCAAACCATGTTCCTGCGGGAAACGGGTAGCAAACACGATATCCACGATATAGCGTTCGATCTTTTCATCCAGATAAACCTCCCTGACAACCTTGCGGGCTTCGAGGATCTCATCTTTCGTCAGGATCGGTTTGATATCCGGCTTCACTCCGGAGATATTCTGACGGATAATCAGCTTTTCTTCCTCTTTCTTCGGATAGTTGATGATGACTTTCAGCATGAAACGGTCCACCTGTGCTTCAGGCAACGGGTAGGTACCTTCCTGCTCGATCGGGTTCTGGGTCGCCATTACCAGGAAAGGAGACGGCAACTTGTATGTGTTTTCGCTGATGGTCACCTGACGTTCCTGCATCGCTTCCAGAAGGGCGCTCTGCACCTTTGCCGGAGCACGGTTGATTTCATCCGCCAACACAAAATTAGCGAAGACGGGACCTTGTTTGACTTGGAATTCTTCGCTTTTCTGACTATAAATCATCGTACCGATTACGTCGGCCGGCAACAAGTCCGGCGTGAACTGGATACGGCTATATTTCGCATCGATCAATGATGCCAGCGTCTTAATGGCCAATGTTTTTGCCAATCCCGGCACACCTTCCAGCAGGATATGGCCATCTGAAAGCAGACCGATCAATAATGATTCAACCAAATGTTTCTGTCCAACAATTACCTGGTCCATACCCATCGTAATCATGTTCACAAACGAACTTTTACTTTCAATTCGCTCGTTCAACTCACGAATGTCTACTGTCTGACTCATAGATTTTCTTCAATTATATTGTTACTATTTTTACGTGCTTTTTTAAGATGCACAAAATTAGAAATGTTAAATTCGTATTCTGCACTTTCGCAGTTAAATAATACTAACCTGCGCAGAACTATTTTGTTTTATTTTACTTAAAAGGGAGGGTTTTCGTTACAGTTTGCCATTCAGTATCTCGGTCTGGCGGGCAGCGGCTTTTTCGACAGAAGAACGGTCACGACGGTCGATGCCATACATTTCCGGCGCAGGCACCTCGATCACAGTGCCGATAGGCACGTTGTTCGGGTCTTTTATGACGTTTTTGTTGTACTCATACAGATATACCCAGAACAATTTGCTTCCGTAATACTTCAACGAGATCAGCGTCAGACGGCTCCCCGGCTCTATCTTGACGCGGGCAATGACTTTAGGCGAAGCGGTCTCCGGCTTCGTTGACGTATCCAACGTATCGGGACGAGCTGCTATCACAGGTTCTTCTGCTTGCGGAGCGCCAAAATCAGATGATACGGAAAGCGTGTCTTCCAGCAAAGGAAGGCCATCCTCCTTGACAACAGCAGTATCTTCAACCAAAGAAACGGAATCTCCCACGGCAGTATCATTCTCCCAAAGAGCCACCTTCTTCTTTAAATCAAGCATCTCCTTGTCCTCTTTAGAAAAGAAGAAAATATTCAGGGACAAACAAATCCCGAAACAAGCCAGAAAAATAACGATTACCCAAATAATCAATTTCAGTTTGTTACGGGACATATCCACCCCTACGCTTGTCTCCGAATAGCGGGCTATTTCACCCTCTTCTTTTACAGAATAAGCCGGTTGGCCTGCATCCGGAGTTCCAGGAGTCTCTGCCGAAAATCCGAGAATCTTCGAAGTTTCATCAAAACTTCCAGCAGGCTCGAACACATCGGGAGTTTCAGAGGTTTCAGGAGTTTCAGAGGTTTCAGGAGTTTCAGAGATTTCAGGAATTTCAGGAGTTTCCGGGATTTCCGTCCTATCAAGAATCACCTCTTCCTCAAGCAAGCGTTTCTCTTCAGGCATCACCTCCTCGATCGATTCGTCTTCCGTCTCTTTTATTTCCGGTTCGTCGGGTACGATATCCATATCGGTAAAATCGACATTCTCCCCCAGTTCTGTCGTTTCAAAAAAAGAGAACGGCTTATTGACAAGTTCCCGCAGATCCTTATCCGGCAGGAAAGAAAACTTATAATGTTCCGGGATCACGAAACGTTCACCCGTATTCACATGAATACTTTCACGTTTCTCCACAGGTATGATTTTAAAAGTGCCGAGCCCCTTGACCTTTACCAGCTTATCCGTATAGACCCCTTCCGACACGACCGCTATGAATTCCCTCAAAAAGCGCTCGGAACTACTCTTGTCTTTCCCTGTATATTCGGCCAACAGACCGGCCAAATCCTGTATTGTCAGCCGGTTATTCATGGTCGCCTAACTCTTTTAGTTTATTCTTGACGGTCGTTCCGGGCTTAAACACCGGAACAAGTTTGGGAGGAACCAAATACCGTTTGCCGTTTGAAGGATTGACCGAAATCCGTTCCGCTTTCTTTTTCACCTCGAACTGGCCGAAACCCTGCAGGTATATGGTGTCGTTATCGACCAGGCGCGAACTGACTACGGTACTCAGGACAGAAAGCGTTTCTGCGACTTCCTGTGCACTCCAGCCCATACGGGCAGCAAGTTCGGTAACCAGTTCCTTATTTTTCATATCCGCATCCATTAATAGATTATGCAGCTATATTAGTTATTTTTTCGTAAACCGGCAAACTTATTTGCAGTTTTTACATCAAATTAAAATACACTTCCATACAGGTCGAATGCCTGCGCATCGTCAATCCGTACATTATAAAACGTTCCGGGGATCAACGGTTTCTCTTTAGAGACAAGAATCTCCGGATCGACCTCCGGTGAGTCGAATTCCGTACGGCCGACATAGAAGTCTTCTTCTTCCCGGTCGATCATCACCTTGAATTCCTTTCCGATCTTGGAATTGTTTACTTCCGCCGATATGCCTTCCTGGACGCGCATTAAATAATCCAAACGCTCTTGCTTGACTTCCGGATCGATATCATCGGCATAATGCTTAAACGAATAGGTCCCATCCTCATGGCTGTAGGCAAAAGCGCCCATGCGTTCGAAACGGATTTCCTTTACGAATCCGACCAGCTCTTCAAAGTCCTGTTCGGTTTCCCCCGGATGGCCGACCATCAAAGTCGTACGCAGATGAATGCCTGGGACTTCTTCCCGCATCCGGCGTATCAAGGCGTATGTTTCTTCTTTCGTGATGTTACGGCGCATTTTCTTCAACATCGGGTCGCTGATATGCTGAAGGGCGATATCCATGTATTTGCAGACATTACCGCGTTCACGCATAACCCGGAGCAAATCATAAGGGAAATGAGACGGATAACCATAATGCAAGCGAATCCATTCCACTCCCGGAATATCGGAGATGCGCTCCACCAGTTCCGGCAATGCATGGCGCTTATACAAATCCAAACCGTAATAAGTCAAATCCTGAGCGATCACTTGAAATTCTTTCACACCCTGTTTCACCAACAGGCGGACTTCCTTCTCAACCTCTTCCATCGGTACGGACTGGTAACGCCCCGTGCTGATCGGAATGGCGCAGTACGAACAGGTACGGTCACACCCTTCGGCGATCTTCAGGTAGGCGTAATGCAGGGGAGTGGTCAAGACACGGTCGGCAGCCAATTCGCGATGGTAGGATTTGCCCAAATCGTCGAGCAGCTCTTTCCAGTTGAACTTCCCATAGAAACGATCGACTTCGGGCAATTCGTTTTCCAGGTCTTTCAGGAACCGTTCGGAAAGGCATCCCATGACAAACAGTTTGCCGATCTTCCCTTTCTTCTTGGCTTCTCCCAGATCGAGTATCATATTGATCGACTCTTCCTGGGCATCCCCGATAAAGCCGCACGTGTTCACAACGACGATTTCACCGTTGATCCTGTGAGGATCATGTTCGACGTCGTACCCGTTCGCCACGAACTGACGCATAAGTTGCTCCGAATCCACCAGGTTCTTCGAACAACCCAGCGTTATAATGTCTACTTTATTTTTTCTCATATTGATGGTACAAACACCCTTTTATTCTCCGAAAAGGGAGTTTACAAATTCTTTCCGATTGAACACCTGAAGGTCTTCCATTCCTTCTCCCAAGCCGATGTACTTGACAGGGATACGGAAATGATCTGAAATGCCGATCACTACGCCGCCTTTGGCTGTACCGTCCAGTTTGGTAACCGCCAACGCGTTCACCTCGGTTGCGGCTGTAAACTGCTTGGCTTGTTCAAATGCATTTTGTCCGGTAGAGCCGTCCAAAACCAACAAGACTTCGTGCGGTGCATCGGGAACCACTTTCTTCATCACATTCTTGATCTTGGTCAGTTCATTCATAAGATTGATTTTGTTATGCAGGCGACCGGCGGTATCGATGATAACCACATCCGCCCCGTTCGCCTTTGCCGAACTCAACGTGTCGAATGCCACCGAAGCAGGGTCAGAGCCCATCTTCTGCTTCACGACAGGCACTCCCACCCGTTCACTCCAAATCACCAATTGCTCCACGGCTGCAGCGCGGAATGTATCGGCAGCTCCTAAATACACATTCTTGCCGGCTTTCTTGAACTGATAAGCCAGTTTGCCGATCGTGGTCGTCTTGCCTACACCGTTCACACCAACGACCATGATGACATACGGTTTCTTGTCTTCCGGAACCGTAAACGACTCCAGATCTTCCGTATGGTTCTCCGTAAGCAGGGAGGCGATCTCTTCACGCAAGATCGCCGTCAGCTCGCCGGTCGTCACATATTTGTCTCTGGCTACGCGGTCTTCGATACGGGAAATGATTTTCAGCGTAGTATCTACTCCGACATCGGAAGTGATCAGCACCTCTTCCAGATTGTCCAGGACTTCATCGTCCACCTTGCTCTTGCCGGCAATAGCCCTGGTAATCTTAGAAAATACATTTTCTTTTGTTTTAGATAACCCTTTGTCCAGAGTTTCCTTTTTTTCCTTACTGAAAAAGCTAAAAATACCCATATCTTATATTGCTTAATTTATTTCTTTTCTGAATGAGTGCGCTAAATTACTAAATAATTCTCAATTTTCAATTTCTCAGTCCATTCTCTCCTTGTAGTCTTCGTAACCGAACTCCCTGTACATCACGAGCCGGTCTTCCTTGCTCCACAAAGCCAAGGAAGGATGCGGGATCCCGTTGAACATGGTCGTTTTGACAACGGTATAATGGATCATATCTTCGAATATCAATTTATCACCCACTTTCAAGGGCTGCTCGAAAGACCAGTCGCCCATGTAGTCACCGCTCAGGCAGCTGTTTCCCCCGATACGATAAACCGGCTTCCCTTCCTCCGGCTCTATAGCCCCGCGAATCACCGGTTTATAGGGCATTTCCAGACAATCGGGCATGTGGCAAGTGAAAGAAGCGTCTATGATCGCGGTCTTGATGCCATGATTCTCCACGATATCCACCACCGTCGTCAGCAAGAATCCGGTTTGCCACGCAAATGCGCTTCCCGGCTCCATGATGATTTCGAGATTTGGATATTTGGCCTTGAACGACCGCAACAATCCGATCAGATGCTCCGTGTCATAGCCTTTTCGCGTCATCAGGTGGCCGCCTCCCATATTCAACCATTTGATATGCGGCAGGAAACGGCCGAAACGTTTCTCCACTTCTCCCAACGTCTTTTCCAAATCATACGAGTTCGACTCGCAAAGCGTATGAAAATGCAAGCCTTCGACACCGTCAGGCAACTTGTCGCCCAAAAGGTCGCTGACCACTCCCATCCGGGACCCCGGCGCACAAGGATTGTACAAATCCGTTCCGACATCCGAGTATTCCGGATTGATGCGCAGGCCGCACGACACGCGGTTGCCGTCCGCTTGCACCATCGGATAGAAACGTTCGAACTGCGTGAGCGAGTTGAACGTCACATGGCTGCTGTATCTTAAAATCTCCGGGAAATCCGCTTCCGTATATGCCGGCGAATAGGTATGCGCCCGGCTGCCCATCTCTTCAAAAGCCAGCCTGGCTTCAAACTTCGAACTGGCTGTCGAATACGGGATATATTCACGTACGATAGGAAATGCTTTCCACATCGCAAATGCCTTAAAAGCCAAGATTATATTAACGCCAGCCCTTTCCTTCACCCTCTTGATCAGTGACAAATTACGGCGAAGCAACTCTTCTTCCATCACATAACAGGGGGATGGTATCATATTGAAATCTATCATCCGGTAAGTATTTTTCTTTAATTCTGTCGGACAAAGATACGGAATAAAAAGCGAAAAACAAGTGAGGGGCTTATCGCCTCTTTTCTCTTCATTAACAATTATTACCACAAAACGCATACCTTTATCTACTAAAAAAAAGTAGATTTGCGAAAAGATAGTAAACTGTAATTCAAAAAACAACAAAGCAATGGAAAGACTGACAGCACAAGAAGAAAGTGTCATGTTGTATATCTGGAAATTAGGATCGTGTTTCATCCGTGACATACTGAACGAAATGCCCGATCCGAAACCGCCCTATACCAGCGTGGCATCGGTGGTCCGGAATCTTGAAAAAAAGAAATATGTCACACCGAAGAAATTCGGGACGATCACACTCTTTTCCCCACTCGTAAAAGAAGCGGAATACAAGCGTACCTTCATGTCGAATGTCGTACAAAATTATTTCACCGGTTCTTATAAGGAAATGGTCTCCTTCTTCGTCCGCGACCGCAAATTATCCAAAAGCGATTTGCAGGACCTGATGGATCAGATCGAAAAAGAAGAATAATCTATTATTATAAAGATATCGATATGATAACTCCGATACTTATCTACTTCCTTAAGGTAAATCTGGCGTTGGCATTTTTATACATCTGTTATCGCCTCCTGTTCCGCGACGATACGTTCTTCAGGTTACGCAGAGGGGTGTTATTGTCGATTTACCTGATCGCATTCCTTTACCCTTTGCCGGACTTGAGCGGTTGGTTGTCGACCCAGACAAGCGTAGCGGGTATAGTCGGCTACTATTCGGGGTTGCTACCTAAAGAAACGGTTCTGGCGGCAAGTGATGAAATAGCCGCCTCCGACTGGAAAGAAACCGGGCTCAGGGTCCTGCAAGCTATCTGGCTGGCAGGAGCCGGCCTGTTGCTGTTCAGATGTCTGGCGGAGTTGTCCACCGTTTTCCGTTTACACGCGAAATGCAGGAAAATCACTTTGAACGACACCGAAGTTTGTATCCTGCCGGAAGCGGAAGCCTCCTACTCTTTCTTCGGTTGGATTTTCATTTCATCCGACCCGCAACAAAGGGAAAGGCTCGATGACATCCTGATCCATGAACAAACGCACGTCCGCCAATGGCATTCGGTCGACATGATGGCCGGTGAGATCGTCTGTATAGTCTGCTGGATAAACCCGTTTGCCTGGTGGCTAAAGAAAGAAATCAGCATAAATCATGAATTTATCGCAGATGAGCAGGTCATGCTTGCCGGATTCGACAAGAAAGAATACCAGTACCATCTGATCGGAGTAAAACATCCCAATACGGCTATTACAAGTTTATATAACAATTTCAGTGTCTTACCACTTAAAAAGAGAATTACTATGTTAAACAAAAAAAGGACGAACAACGCCAGAAAAGTGAAATACCTGGCGCTGGTTCCAATGGCCGCAGGCTTGCTATTGCTCAATAATATCGATGCGATGGCACGTGTATTGAATGAAAAGGTAGCAGAGGTTATCCAACAGCCGGCTTCTCTCGCAGCAACCACTGTTTTCGAAATGGAAACTGCCGATCCGCTTCCACCGGACAAGGACAAGATTCATGAAACGTGTGATATCATGCCCGAATTTCCAGGTGGGCAAAGTGCATTATTGCAGTTTCTTGCTAAAAGCATAAAATATCCGGTAAAAGCCCAGCAACAGGGAAAGCAGGGAAAAGTGACTGTCACATTTATTGTTGAAAAAGACGGAAGCATTACAAATGCCAAAGTAATACAAGCCCTATATCCCTCATTGGACGAAGAAGCTTTACGGGTTGTCAACTCAATGCCCAAATGGACTCCGGGAAAGATGAAAGACGGAAAAGTTGTCCGTGTGCAATATACCGTCCCGTTAACTTACCGGTTACAGTAACCTAAGACAGTATTTCCCTTTTTGAGCAGGACACAAAAAAGGCATGCAATCTTCAAAAATGCTGCCAGGCGATAAAGGAAGATCACATGCCCCACGCTCCTCTCAGAAAGGGAGATATTTTTATTCGACAATTGTCAAGCGTGCAAACTTCAAAAGCAGTTGTTTCTGGCCGAAATGGGCAAACGAAACGGTTGCTTTCGCATTGCCACCTTCGCCTTCAATGGCAGTCACCTCACCATCCCCGAAACGGTCGTGCCGGACTTTAGCCCCGACATGCAAGCCCGACAGGGCCGGGGCAGAAGACAGAGACGAGGCCGGAGACGAAGAAGCCGTTTCCATCTGTGTCAGACGTGCCTGCCGTCCGACTGCCTGAGCGACCGGAGAGACATAAGCATCTTCTTCCATAGCCTTCGGTTGCCGGAAAGCAGAGGAAAAAGCCGAAGGACGACGAGTGCCAGCAAACAAATCATCGGCAACGGTATCTGCCGACGTATAAATATATTGGGCATCGATGTCTTTCAAGAAGCGGCTGGGTGAGCACATCGCACTCTGGCCATTCCGGTAACGGCTTTTGGCGTATGTCAGCACACAATTTTCTTCCGCACGGGTAATGGCAACGTAAAAGAGGCGGCGTTCTTCCTCCACCGCCCTCGGATTGTCTTTCGACATGGCGGATGGGAACAGGTCCTCTTCCAGCCCGACAATGAAAACATTCCTGAACTCCAGCCCTTTGGCTGCATGCACCGTCATCATCGTCACCTTGTTTGCCTGTTCTTCCTTATCGTTATCCTGATCTGTCAACAGCGATACCTCAGACAGGAAGTCGGCAAGCGAGACGTGTTCCGCCCCTTCCTCACGGCGTATCTCGCAAAACTCGGCAATACCTTTCAACAACTCCTGCAAGTTTTCCTGCTTGCTGATTCCTTCCACCGAACGATCCTGAAACAAGACACCGACAATGCCGCTTTCCTTCACCACCACAGAGGCGATTTCTTCGGCAGAGAGTTTGACATTCCGTTCGATAAAACCGGAAATAAGTTCCCGGAAATCGCTTAGCTTTTTCGCTGTGCCGTTATTAATCGGCAGGGCGTACCCGACAGGATCGTTCAACACGGTCCACAAGCTGATATTATGTTTCGTGGCGGCAGCCGTCAACTTATCCAATGTCGTATTTCCTATCCCGCGAGCCGGATAGTTTATCACACGTTTGAAAGCCTCCTCGTCATGCGGGTTTATAATCAGGCGAAGATAGGAGATGACATCCTTCACTTCTTTCCGCTGGTAAAAAGACAGGCCACCGTATATCTTATAAGGGATTCCCCTTTTACGCAAAGCCTCTTCCAAAATACGGGACTGCGCATTTGTCCGATAGAGGATGGCAAAATCGGCATAATCATAATCCCGCATCCTCATTTCGTTAATCCTACCGGCAACGGCATATCCCTCTTCATAATCGGAATAGGACGAACAAACGGTCAACTTGCTGCCCACTTCCTTTTCCGAATAGACGGTTTTCCGGATCTGCTTCGTGTTCTTATGGATCAGGCTGTTCGCCGCATTTACGATATTCTGCGTCGAACGGTAATTCCGTTCCAGTTTGAAAATGCGGCAACCCGGATACTGGTTCTTGAATTGCAGGATATTATCGATATTGGCTCCCCGGAAAGAATAGATGCTTTGCGCATCATCCCCAACCACGCAGATACGCCGGTGCATTTCGCATAAGCGCTGCACGATCTGATGCTGGGCAAAGTTCGTATCCTGGTACTCGTCCACCAACACAAATTGGAAAAAGTTCCTGTACTTCTCCAATACGTCCGGATGATCACGGAAAAGGATATTCGTTTGCAGCAGCAAATCGTCGAAATCCATCGCCCCCGCTTGCAGGCAACGGTTCTGATACCGCTTATATATCTCACGTAGCAAAGGGACTTTCGAATCCATATCATGTTGTACCAACTCCTTGTTCTGCTCGTACGCCTTATAGGTGACAAGCGCATTTTTTGCATTCGAGATGCGGCTCTGCACCATTCCCGGCCGGTACGTCTTGTCGTCAAGCTGCATCTCCTTCATGATGGAACGGAGCAGGCTTTTAGAATCGGTCGCATCATAAATGGTAAAATCGGACGGATAGCCGATACGCTCCGCCTCGTAGCGGAGTATGCGGGAAAAGATGGAATGGAACGTCCCCATCCACAACCGCCGTGCCGTCTGTTCGTCCGTCAGGGAGGCAACACGCTCTTTCATCTCGCGTGCCGCCTTATTGGTAAAAGTAAGCGCCAGAATACTTTGGGGTGGCAACCCTTGTTGCAAAAGATAAGCTATCTTGTAGGTCAGCACGCGTGTCTTTCCCGACCCGGCTCCGGCTACCACAAGCGAAGGCCCGTCGGTATAGACAACCGCTTCGCGCTGACTTTCATTCAATTGTTGCAGATATTCTTCCACGTATCTTGTATTTTTAAGAATACAAAGGTACGAATTTTTATTTATCTATTGGTTATACGGCTTATAAGGCGAATGCATCACATTCAATGTCTTCGGCAACCACACCCGGTAACGCTGCGTTTTATCCCAAGTATTCCCGGCAGAGGCAAAATCGCAGAAATGGATCTGCTTCGGAGCCCGGTTGCTTTCCAGGTCCGTTCCCAACACCATCGGGGCGGTAAAAGCCAGCCAGGCAAAATCTGGAGCCTCCACAGGCGTTAACTCCACATACCCGTCCTTGCTCACGACAACAGAGGCTTCATCGACAAAGCCATCCCCGAAACGGCTGTCACGGGCCAAGACCAGCGGACCCCGCACAATAGCCTGCGCCTGGTTCTTTTCCACCAGACGGGCACGCAAATCGAGCTTGACAGTGATCCGGTCGCCCTTTTTCCACTTACGGTCCACCGGCAAGTAAGCGCCTTGCAGGACACCGCCCTGCGGTTGTCCGTTCACGGAAACCGTCGCAATCTTGCTCCATGCCGGGATACGCAAGGCAATGGTGAAAACCGTCTCTTTCGCCGGATCGACCTCTATCTCGATCTGATCAGTCTGCGGATATTCGGTCGTTTGCTTCAACCGTACCGGTTTCTTGCCCGGCAATACCAACTCCGCTTCCGAGGGAGCATAAAAATTCACCCGGACGCAATCGTCCTGAACCTGATAGGCGAATTGAGGAATCATGGCAAAAGCACGCGGGCCGTTCGCATTGCAACAGTTGATGTGCATGCCGCATTGCTCCTCCCCTTCATGCCGCCATCCTTCCAACGGACTGTATTTGGCTATCTGAGAAGCATCCGCTTTCAAAGAAGCCATCAAAGCATTATAGATAGCCGTTTCCATATAATCGGCATACAGGGAGTTGCCCGTCATCTGCAACAAGCGGTTGCAAAGTTGCATCCAGGTAAAAGTCACGCAGGTTTCCATCGTATGGTAAGTCGGTTGTGTCTGCCGTTCCTTCCCGCCATACCAGCATTCGAATGCACTACCTGATCCGGCCACGTTGATCTCTTCGCGTACGATATGCCCGACTGTCTTTTCCACGACAGAGAGATAGAGCGGATTGCCTGTTACCTTATATAATTCGAGCAGCCCTTCATAGCAGGACATCATTTCATAGGCTTTCTGTCCGTTCTCCCTCGAAAACCAGGTTTTCGGATGCGGGAAACGGTTGGCTACAGGCACATCGGCAATTGCTTTGCTGATCAGTTGCGGACCGCCGGGTGTCTCCCACTGTCCGACAATGTATTGGGCAAAGTCGAGATAACGCCCCTCTTTCGTCCGGTTATACAGATACATGACCGGTTCGAGGATGGACGAACTCGGCATACCGACATAATTGCCGGTCGAGACGATATCCGCCTTTCCGGGACCGACCTGCGTCATCAGATGGTCGACCACTTTACAGGCTGCCTCCAAGGCTTTTTTGTCACCCGACAGATCGTACCAGGCAATCAATCCCAGCGAAGTATATTTACGTCCCCAGACATCCCATTGCTGCAACTGGCATTCCGGTGCATAATTCCCGATATAGCCGTTCGGCAGCTGCGTCGCCATAAGCGATTCGGCCGCCTCCTTTATGATCCGGTACAGTTCCGGATCCCGGTTATAACGATAAGAAGCGATCGCCCCCTGTATCCATTTTCCCCAGAACTCACTTTGCCAACGCGTCTTCTCGTCCTGGTGGCGGAACGGTTCGACCAAATGATCCACATCCTGCGCTTTCACACGATGTTCGATACAATCAGCTATTCGAGTCCCAACATAACCGGATATTTTTACCTGTCTTACAGGAGAATCATTGACGACTTGCGCCATCCCTGCTGTCGAGCAGGCACAAGCCAACAGGAAAGAGAAGGCCTTCACCTTAAACGGAATCATCATAATATTAAAAAATTAAGAATTACAGGAACAAAAATAAGAAGTTAACCGTGATATATTGTTATAAAATTGACAGAATACCTGTCAATTATGATAATCGAAAAACCATATTCAGCGGATATTCACCTCATTGTTTTTGTTTTATTGGCCTCAGTATGCCATTCGATATAGATTTTATTTATCTTTGTTGAGATTCATAAAAACAACTATCATATATTATGAAAAACAAAGTAAGCAAACTGATTTTCGGCTGTATGGTATATGCGTCGGTACTTCCTATGCCAGGACAGGCCAATATCCACCCGGAGAACACCGGGAGAAAAAGTATGGAACAGACCGCAACGGATAACGGGACGAAACTCCCCCGGACCGCGGCTCCTCAAACAATGAAAAAAGCCATAGACAACTACCTGGATGCCGTGAACGTCGCCAAACAGGATTTGCACAGCATCATGGTTCTCCAGCACGGCAAGGTAATTGCAGAGAAATGGCTGGGCGAAGGGGCCGCAGACAAACCCCATATATTGAACTCTGTCAGTAAAACCTTTACGGCTACCGCCATCGGTTTTGCCGTAGCCGAAGGGAAACTGAAAGTCACGGACAAGGTCGTATCCTTCTTCCCCGACAAGCTCCCGGCAGAAATCAGCCCTTATCTGAAAGAAATGGAAATACGCCATCTTCTGACAATGTCATGCGGACACGACACAGACCCGACCAACCGGATCCGCCAGCAAAAGGATGCGAACTGGGTGCAGGAATTCCTGGCAACGCCCGTAGAACATAAACCGGGGACATTCTTCGTGTACAACAGCCTCGGCTCCTATATGCTTTCCGCCATCATCCAGAAGGTGACCGGCCGGACAGTTCTCGACTACCTGACCCCGCGCCTGTTCCAACCATTGGGAATCACTGGCGTTTCCTGGGATAAAAGCCCGCAGGGGATCAATTGCGGAGGCTGGGGATTATACCTCAAAACGGAAGACTTGGCAAAGATGGGACAACTCTTCCTGCAAAAAGGGAAATGGAACGGCAAGCCGCTGTTGCCCGAATCCTGGATCAAAGAGGCGACAACCTCCAAAATAGCCTCTTTACCCGCCGGTATGCGGCCGGAAAATCTCCGGATGAAGCCCGAAGACAGCGATTGGCTGCAAGGATATGGCTATCAAATGTGGCGTTGCCGGCATAACGGTGTCCGTGCCGATGGTGCAGCCGGCCAGTATATCATCCTCCTCCCCGATAAAGACGCTGTAATCGTGACGACCGCCAAGATCAACGATATGCAGGCTGAAATCAACCTGATCTGGGAACATATCCTGCCGGCATTGTAACAAATTTCCTTTTTGAGCAAATCTTCCTCCTCGATTGTTATTACAATAAAACAATCTTATGGAGAAGAACATTTTCTGGCTGGATAACAGCCAGCTCAAAGAGATAGCCCGCTCGTTCAGGGAAAAGGTCGAAGAGGGGTTGAACAGGGAAAATGCGGAAATACAGTGTATCCCCACTTTTATTGCGCCTGATGCCGGCCATATCAAGGGCAAAGCATTGGTTCTCGATTTAGGAGGCACCAACTACCGGGTGGCAACCGTCGACTTCGGCGACGGAGCACCCGCCATCCATCCCGATAACGGTTGGAAAAAAGACATGTCGGTCATGAAGTCGCCGGGCTACACCCGCGAAGAACTTTTCAAGGAACTGGCTGACATGATTGTCGGGATAAAACGTGATGAAGAGATACCAATCGGTTACTGTTTCTCTTATCCGGCAGAGTCGGTACCGGACGGCGATGCCAAATTGCTACGCTGGACAAAAGGAGTGGACATCAAAGAGATGGTCGGGCAGTTGGTCGGGAAACCTCTGCTCGACTATCTGAATGAACGCAGCAAAATCAAATTTACGGGTATTAAGGTCTTAAACGACACGATAGCCAGTTTATTTGCAGGTTTGACAGACAGCAGTTACGATGCCTATATCGGACTGATCGTAGGGACGGGGACAAACATGGCTACATTCGTTCCGGCGGATAAAATAACCAAACTGAATCCGGCATACAAGATGCAGGGCTTGATCCCGGTTAACCTGGAATCCGGTAATTTTCACCCGCCCTTCCTGACTGCCGTCGACGACATGGTCGATGCCATTTCGGGCAGTTTGGGGAAACAGCGTTTTGAAAAAGCGATCTCAGGCCTGTATCTGGGAGATATTCTGAAAGCCACTTTCTCATTAGATGAGTTCGAAGACAAATTCGATGCCCGTAAACTGACGGCGATCATGAACTATCCGGACATTCACAAAGACGTGTATGTACAAGTCGCACACTGGATTTACAACCGGTCGGCACAGCTGACAGCCGCTTCGCTCGCAGGACTTATCCTGTTGTTGAGATCCTATAATAAAGAGATACGGAAAATCTGCCTGGTCGCCGAAGGCAGCCTCTTCTGGAGCGAGAACCGGAAGGACAAGAACTATAGTACCCTTGTCATGGAAAAATTGCGGGAACTGCTCGATGAATTTGCATTAAAAGATATAGAAGTACGGATCAACGACATGAAGAACGCCAACCTGATAGGGACAGGTATCGCGGCGTTTGCCTGACTGCCGAGTATCCGAATATAGGAAATGCTACTCTTTTATTCTTCCAAAACAGGTAAGTGATTATATTATTCCTATATTTACGAAAATTATACTTGGGAAACATGGAAGAATATATTGGCACAGTCATAAAAGTCGGAGGCATCATGATCGGATGCGTCATGATATTGTTCGTTATTTGGCACATAGTCAAAGATATACTGGATATCAGCGGAAAAGATTCATCTGACGGTAAATAACCGTCCGCAATTTTTCCCGCTGATAAGCATAGCCTCCGGCCGGGTAGAGGGAAGAACCGGGCGGAAGGCGCCTTGCATGAATAATCTAATTAGTGCAGATTCAAAACGGCACCTCATTATTCCTCGGAGCGGGAGCCAGGAAATCAGCCCCGGCCGGTGGTATGGGCGGCATAGTTTCCATCGGACCCGAACCGTTCATATTGGAAGAGAACTCACGGACCGGAACATCTTCGTCCACATTCATGAACTTGGCAAATTCGCTCTTGAAACGAAGGCGTACATCCCCGACCGCACCGTTACGGTGCTTGGCAATAATGATCTCGGCCAGGCCGATCAGGGAATTACCCCGCTCGTCTTCCGTTATCTTATAATATTCCGGACGATGGATGAAACAAACCATATCCGCATCCTGCTCGATAGCGCCGGATTCACGCAAGTCGGCCAACTGCGGGCGTTTCCCTTCCGCTCCCTGACGCGCCTCGACGCCACGGTTCAACTGCGACAGGGCAATGATCGGAATGTTCAGTTCCTTCGCCAGCCCTTTCAACGACCGTGAAATGGTACTGACTTCCTGTTCACGGCTGCCGAAACTCATGCCGCTCGCGTTCATCAGCTGAAGGTAGTCGATGATGATGATCTTTATACCGTGTTCACGCACCAGGCGGCGGGCCTTCGTACGCAGTTCGAACACCGAAAGGCTCGGCGTATCGTCCACATAGATCGGCGCGTCGTACAACTCCTTTATCTTGAAGTCCAACTGTTCCCATTCGTAGTTTTCCAGACGTCCGCTCTTGATCTTCTCGCCCGGAATCTCGCATACGTTCACGATCAGACGGTTGACAAGCTGGACGTTGCTCATTTCAAGAGAGAACAGGGCGACCGGCGTATTATGGTTCACCGCCATATTCTTGGCCATAGAGAGGACGAACGCCGTCTTACCCATCGCAGGACGGGCGGCAATGATGATAAGGTCGGAATTCTGCCATCCGGAAGTCATCTTGTCCAGTCCTTCAAAACCGGTGCGCAGGCCGCTCAGCCCTTCTTTTTGATTGGCCGCCTTCTCAAGCAGCACCATCGCTTCCTTGATTACCGGATTGATCTGGGTGACGTCTTTCTTCACGTTGCGCTGGGAAATCTCAAAAAGTTTTCCTTCGGCTTCCTGCATCAGGTCTTCCACATCGATCGTCTCGTCAAAAGCCTTGCCCTGTATCATGGCTGTAAAGGAAATCAATTCACGCGCCAGGTATTTCTGTGCGATAATACGGGCATGGTATTCGATGTGGGCGCTACTGGCTACCTTGCCGGTCAGTTGGGATATATAGAACGGGCCGCCCACCTCTTCCAGTTCACCGCGCTTCTTCAACTGCTCGGTGACAGTCAGCATATCCACCGGACGCTGGCTGATCGCCAGGTCTACGATGGCGGCATAAATTTTCTCATGCGCCTTCTCATAGAAACATTCCGGTTTCAATATTTCACTGACCATGGAATAAGCATCTTTTTCAAGCATCAGAGCGCCCAACACCGCCTCTTCCAACTCACGGGCTTGCGGTTGCAAGCGCCCCATATCGGGCACTACGACCGGCTTCTGCCTTCCTTTGCCTCCTGTATTTTTTCCTTTTTCTGCCATTATTCTAATTTGTTATCGGGCACCAAATGTAATACTTTTTATCCGGTTCTCCGAACCTCGCAAAAGAGAATCCCATTTATACACCCTGAATCTTCTTTTATCAAAAAGACAGCATGATCCCGTGAAAATCGGATTTATACCCCATCTATTTGAAATTACCCGCAAGGGTAATATTTTTTAACATTCCATTTGATAGCAAATATCCCATTTCCCGATCTAAATGTCAAAAGAGCAGGTCACATCGATTTGCCGAACCGGGAAGCATCCACCGCTTCATGGTGCTTTTTCTTATAACCTCCGAATTTCCAGACAAAAGAAACGGTTACACAACGTTGGTCGTCCAGTTTCCAAAGGCGGCTATATTGACCGGACTGGTTGATTTCCATTGTATGAGGCATATTGCTACGGAAAATGTTATTACATTTCAGGATCAAAGTAGCGCGATCGTCGGCAAACTGCCATTTCAGTGCGGAAGACACGTCATAGAGGTAGCCGAGATCATAGATTCCCTGCACGGCTCCGGTCACGAAATAGGCATTCAAATCCAGTTTCAAATTCGGACGGCTCTTGGAAAGGGTGAACGTATTGTCCATCTTGAACTGTCCGGTGTATTTCTCATTATGAAAAGACAGATCATGAAAATGGTCCAACTTCTCTTGAATACGCTGACCTGACAAGGTTACCTGGCTGTTCCAGAACTCACCGACACGGAAAGGGACGATCGCCCCGATTCCGAATTGCAACAGGTAGTCCATGTTCTCATACCGGAATACGTTTTTCAGTTCCGAGGTATTCTGATAAGGCAATTGGACGAAGTAATCGGGCACATAGTCACAAAAAGCGAGGATCGTATATTTTTGCTTCAGGATATAAATCAACTGTCCGCTATAAGAAGGGTAAGGCTTCAGGGAAGGATTGCCCAAGACAACGGAATAAGAGTTGATCGGACTTGCCTGCGGTGTCACATCCCAATAAGACGGATAGGTTTTGTCGCTGCTTATATCCAGTTGAATGATGTGCATCGGATTGATCGTATAGCTGAGAGTCGCATTCGGGAATAAAGTCCAGTCATTCCAAAGTGTGGACTTCACACCGTTAGAGGTATAATCCGATTTGAAGTATTCAACTTTCAGGGAAGCAGTTGCGGAGAAATGAGAACCGAAATCCTTGGACACCTCCAAGAATGTATTTCCACTATACTCTTTCTGGCGGTTATTTTCAAGTTCATCAAGAGCCAATTCATAGCCGTTACCTTTATTATATAGATAATCGATATAGGTCTTCGAAGAAGTGAAACCGCCGTGGACACCGTAATTCAGCGCCCACCCGGTTTCAAAAGTGCGGCTATGGTTAATAAATAGTGCTCCTTGTGAAATATCTTGCTTGGAATTGTTCTGCATATCCGTCACCGTCGTTTCAAGGCTTTGATCGACAAATGTCTGGAAACCGGGTGAATGATAACGCGTAAAATCCGCTCCCGCCATCAGTCCGGAGTTGCCGTCATACTGAATACGGACATTATGCAACGCATTGTTTCCTTCCACATAGGTACGGCTCAGGCGTTCTTCCACCGGCTGTCCGGATTTCAATGCCTGGAAGGTTGTGGCGGCTATCCGCTCGATATCGGATTTGCCAGCCGTAAGATAATAAGCGGCAGAAAGCCTGTCATCATTTTTGAAAGTATAGTCCATGCCTAAACGCACCGTTCCATCTATGCCGTTCCGGGTGCCGCGTCCCGATTGGTTGACCTCCGTTACCCGTTCTTCCAGGGTATGACGGGCCAGAATCTCCTCTCCCATGTAGTTCCGTCCCTTAGCCCCATCGGCTAAGAAGTCTATATTGAAACGGGAGGTGGAGTAAAGCAGGTTGCCATGAACTCTCCCCTCCGCGTAATGGCGCTGCAAATAATCGGCACCGGTTTCTCCTTGAAGAATATTCTTTTCGGCAGTTTCCTTATCCAATACGACATTGATCATAGCTCCTTTGATATTATATTTGGCGGGTGCATTATACATGATCTCTACGTTACTTACCCTCGAAGCCGGGATTGTCTTCAGCAAACCGACCAACTGATCGATCGACATCGTGGTCAACTGCCCATTGATCACAATGCTCGGACTGCCGGCGCCCAACAGTTGGACGGCATCGTCCGTACCGATCACACCGGGTATCTGTTTCACCACTTCGAACGCATTACTGACCGCCTTATCTTTCATCAATTGGGGGACATCATATTTTAATTTGCCATTTTCCACTTTCACCTGCGGACGTTCGGCCTTTACCACAACACCATCCAGTTCGTTCTCTTTTTCGGTCAGTTGTACCCTACCGACATCTGAGGTAGAAATTTCTTTACAGACCGGTTCATATAACAAATGCTGGAACAGCAAACGGTATTCCCGGTCGGCTTCCTTATTCAGTAAAAACAGCCCCAAGCTATCCGTGACGACCGCATCCATATAAGTAGAATCCAATGTTTGCAACACGACAGCCACTCCATCTACCGGCTGTTCTCTTTTATCGACCACCTTTCCATGAATCCAATCCTGCGCCTGTACCATCCCGCTACCGGCAACAAGTAAAGCCAAAGAGTAATAAAGTATTCGTTTCATTTTCGTTTGTTTTTTAATTAACACTACAAAGGAAAAGCCTTCCGGGGAGAAACTGTGTTATCACTCGCTTACGAAGTGTTATTTAGTCTTATCGCCGGTTACCTGACAAAACAAAGGAATTTCATCAACATCTCCGGTGTATTTATTGACTGCGAACGGTAAATTGCGATTATTTCGGTATAGGGTCTAATCTCGCTGAATTTCTTTTTGAATTTCCTCAATGCTCATATTTTCTATTATCATTGCATATTCCGGTTATTAGATTTTAGAAAACATTTTACCCAATCCGCCCTCCCGTTCATAAATAATGCGTATATTTGCGAATTACGTAACAATTAAAATCAACAGTAACTATGAAAAAAGAAGAGTCAGATCTGAAAATCATGGAAGAGATGGAAAGAAAAGAGTTGCAGGACAGATATATCCGTTTTGATTGGGCCATCAAGCGCTTGTTGCGCCAGAAAGCCAACTTCGATGTGCTCGACGGCTTCCTGACCGTCATGCTGAACGAAGAGATCAAGATCGTCGAAATCCTCGAGAGCGAAGGCAACCAGGAAAGTGCCGACGACAAGTACAACCGCGTCGACATCAAAGCCTTGAACAGCAAAGGGGAGATCATCATCGTCGAGATCCAGAACACACGCGAACTGCATTACTTGGAGCGCATCCTCTACGGCGTGGCCAAAACGATCACCGAACATATTTCTCTTGGTGAAGGCTACCGGAAAATCAAGAAAGTCTACTCCATCAGCATCCTTTATTTCGACATCGGCATCGGAGCGGACTATTTCTATCACGGCCAGAACCATTTCATCGGTGTGCATACAGGCGACCAGTTGCGTGTAAACGTGCGCGAGCGTGATGTCCTCGTCCCGCACCTTCCTGCTGAAATCTTCCCCGAATACATCCTGATCCGCGTGAACGAGTTCGACAAAGCGGCTCTTACCCCTTTGGACGAATGGATCGAATACCTGAAAGACGGCACGATCCGCCCCGACACGACCGCACCGGGTCTGAAAGAGGCACGCGAGAAGTTAAAATACTACTCCATGTCGCCCCAGGAACGTCTTATCTACGACCGGCATCTCGACGCCATCATGATCCAAAACGACGTGATCGACACGGCCAAATTGGAAGGGAGAATAGAGGGCCTCGCCGAAGGTAAGGCTGAAGGTCTTGCCGAAGGAGAAGCGAAAGGGAAAGCCGAGGGGAAAGCGGAAGGCCTTGCCGAAGGTATGCGCCAAGTCGCTTTTAAGATGAAAGATACGGGCGTAGATATTGCTACCATAGCGAAATGCACCGGCTTAAGCGAAGAAACAATCCGGTCTTTATAAGGAATAATGAGCCAATCAGATAATAATATGACTGGGATGAAGACACGTCTCCGATTTAAGATAATAGCGGCACTCATCTGCCTTTCTCTTGCCGGGTTACTGATATCGCAGGGTTACTGGCTAAAAGGTTTGTATGTTTCAAATAAGAAAAGCACGTGGGAGAAGATAGAAGAATCCATGCGGATGGCCGATTATATGGAATTATTCCTACGCCTGGATTCGCTTAGCCAAAATAATTATCATGAAGAAATCTCACCCAGGATTTCGATCAGCCGGGATACGGATTGGGAAGACAAAAAGGATTCCCTCAGTCAGGATCAAACTCTATCGCCTTCCCCTGCCACTACAGTCCAATATATAGCAGCAGCCGAGACCCTCAAAGAATACCTGCAGATGATCAGTACAATGGAAAGAGGCGTCCAGATCATGATGCACCAGAAAATAGACTCACTACTGCCTATTGATTACGCGCAATATAAGAACTTGCTGCAAATGGAATTGCAGGAAAGAGGAATTGCAGCACCGTTCGTCCTGCAAGTGATCCGGCAGGGAGCAACCGACTCCGTCATTTACGCCGGCGGTGATTCGCTATATAGAAAACAACCCTGGAAGAATGCGGTCTGTTTTACCCACACGATCGAGCCGGAACAGTATTATTACAGCCTGAAACTACCATCCCCCGACCGGATCGTATTCCGTCAAATGGCAGGCATCCTGACATCTTCATTCCTGCTTATCGTTATTATTCTGATAGCCTTCATCTACCTCCTTTATACCATCCTCCGGCAGAAAACGATAGAGGAACTGAAAACAGACTTCACCAACAACATGACGCATGAACTGAAAACGCCGATATCGGTAGCCTATGCCGCCAATGACGTGCTGCTGAATTACAGTGACACCACTAACGAGAAGCAAAAGAAATATTTGAGTATCGTACGGGAACAACTCAACCACCTATCCGGACTTGTCGAACAAATATTGACCCTTTCTGTCGAAAACAGGAATACTTTCCGCCTACGGCCCGAACCGATACTGGTACCGGAACTGCTCATTCCGCTTATCGAGCAATTCAAACTGAAGACGGACAGACCCATCGACCTGACGACAGAGATACCGGCTAAATTAGTGGTAACGGCCGACCGGACCCATCTGTACAATATGCTCAGCAATCTGATCGGGAATGCAATCAAATATTCTGGCGAGAAGCCCTGCCGAATCACAATCAGAGGTGCCGTATCGCCCAAAGAAACAGTTCTTTCAGTTACAGACGAAGGAATCGGCATCAGCGAGGCTAACCTGAAAAGGATTTTTGACAAATTCTACCGCGTCCCCAACGGCAACTTGCATGACGTAAAAGGGTTCGGGCTTGGGTTATATTATGTACACGATATGATGTCCAAGCACGGCGGAAATGTTACCGTCAAGAGCCAGCCGGGAAAAGGTTCCACATTCACCCTTCATTTTAAGAATTAACGACAATGGATAAGATCAGAGTATTATTGGTTGAAGACGAGCCGACGCTCGCCATGATTATAAAAGACACTCTGGACGGTGAAGAATTTGAAGTGATTCTCGCCGCAAACGGAGAAGAAGGATTGTCACGATATAGAGAGACAAAGCCGGACATCATCGTCACAGACATCATGATGCCGAAAATAGACGGCTTCACGATGGTCCGGCACATACGGAAAACGGACCGGCAGATACCGGTCCTTTTCCTTTCCGCCCGTTCAGCAGCCAACGACGTGGTCGAAGGTTTCGAACTGGGAGGCAACGATTACCTGAAAAAACCGTTCGGGATGGCGGAACTTATCATCCGTATCAAAGCATTATTGAACAAAATAAGCGTCCGTAAAGAAGAAAGCAGCAACTTCACGCTCGGACAATATACATTCGACTCCATCACGCAAACGCTTCAGTACTGCGGAGAAAAGCAATTGCTGAGCAACCGCGAATCCGAAATACTGAAGCGCTTATGCGAAAACAAAGACCATGTGCTGCCCATGAAAGACGTCCTGTTGGAACTTTGGGGAGACGATTCGTTCTTCAATGCCCGCAGCCTGCACGTATTCATAACCAAGTTGAGGCATAAACTGTCGAAAGACGAATCGATCAAAATACTGAACGTACGCGGGATCGGTTATAAGCTGATCATCGACTGATCTGCTTCAATGCCTGTGCCAACTGGTCCGGGCACGAGGTCCCGCGCTCACGGCAATCGATGCCTTCGAGCCGCCGGATCGCATCGCCGACCTCCATTCCGACCAGCAACCTGGACAAACCTTGTGTATTTCCCTGGCAACCGCCAATGATCTGTACATTTTTAATCACGTTGTCTTCCGAGTCGACAATCATCATTTTAGAACATACCCCGCCGGTCGGAGTATAAGTAACACGTTGTCTATTCATCCTTTTCTGCTTCTATATAAATTCTGTAACGGGCCACAAAGATAGAATAATTTAAGACAACCGCCAATCCTTAAGTATTGGTCTAATTTCACAAAAGAAACAAATTATTCAAGATATATCGGGAAGTAGGATGCTTTATCCGAAAAGAATGCTTTCCTTTGTATCAACAAACAATGAGAGATTATATCGATTTGATTTTTCACATGTATCTTCTCAATTATATATTGAGCATTTTCATCTCTGATAAATAACTTCCTTAAATTCGATTGTTGAATTATTAATTTTTTTATTTTTATATTTATGAACATGTATATTGGTAACCTTAGCTATAACGTTAAGGAATCGGATTTGAGAGATGTAATGGAAGAGTTCGGAACAGTTGATTCAGTTAAACTGATCATAGACCGCGACACAAGAAGATCCAAAGGCTTTGCGTTTGTCGAAATGCCGGAAGAATCCGAAGCACAAAATGCAATCAGAGATTTGAACGGAGCTACGTACGAAGGCCGTCAGATGGTTGTAAAAGAAGCAATCCCAAGAAATTAATTCCACAGAATTATAAAAGCTAAATTGAAAAGGATATCCGGTTTCGGGTATCCTTTTCTTGTTTATTCCACCTATCATTTTAACCAATTCCTTTTTTCCTAAAAGATTTGTACCTAACTTTGCGAAATATAAATAACAACAGCATGACATACGAAGAGACGCTACACTATCTATATACCAGTATTCCTGTTTTTCAGAATGCCGGACCTTCAGCCTACAAACCCGGATTAGGAACCAGTATCGCACTGGACGACCATTTAGGCAATCCGCATAAAGCCTACAAAACGATACACGTAGCCGGTACAAACGGCAAAGGCTCCGTCAGTCACCTGCTGGCCGCCATCCTGCGCCAGTCGGGATATAAGGTCGGGCTTTACACCTCCCCGCACCTGATCGACTTCCGCGAACGGATACGGGTAAACGGACAAAAGATACCGAAGGAATATGTCATGGATTTCGTAGAACGCCACCGTTCCTTCTTCGAAACTCTCGATCCTTCCTTCTTCGAACTGACTTCCAGCATGGCTTTCGACTATTTCCGCGCCGAGAAGGTGGATTATGCCGTTATCGAAGTGGGCATGGGCGGCCGCTTGGACAGCACCAATATCATCACTCCCATACTGAGCATCATCACGAACATCAGTTTGGACCATACGCAGTTCTTAGGAGACACGGTCGAGAAGATAGCCGTCGAGAAAGCAGGCATCATCAAGAAAGGGGTCCCGGCCGTAATCGGCGAAATCGACCAGGCGGGCCTCCTGCCCATCTTCCTTAGAAAGGCCCAAGATATCGGATCTAAATTGTTTTTGCCGCAATTTGAAAAAGTGCTTCGTGACGCCTATTTGGATGAATCAAACGAATGGTATTACGACAGTACCGACTACGGGCAGCTCTTCGGTGAACTGGGCGGCGCCGTACAAGGGAAAAACGCAGCCACCGTATTGACGGCTCTCCGTATTTTGAAGGAGAATGGCACGATGATCACGCGCCAAGCCGTCCGTGAGGGTTTCGAGCACGTAGTCGAACTGACCGGCTTGATGGGCCGTTGGCAAACATTACAAAAGCAACCGACCGTGATTTGCGACACGGGGCACAACACAGGCGCCTGGCAATATTTAGGCTTCCACCTGACAGGAGAGTTGAAACGCCACAAACGGCTCTTCATGGTCGTCGGCATGGTCAACGACAAAGATATCGACGGCGTATTGGAGCTGATGCCTGAAAAGGCGTTCTATTTCTTCACCCAAGCATCCGTGCAACGGGCAATGCCTGCGGAAAAGTTTGCGGAAAAGGCGGCACGGCACGGTTTGCCGGGCACGATCTGCGATTCCGTGCCGGAAGCCGTGGAAAAAGCATTGGCGCAAGCCGGACAGGACGACCTCATCTTTATCGGCGGAAGCACTTTCATCGTGGCGGATGCCTTGCCCTTATTCTTGAAAGAAAACAAATAACATAATTCAAAAACAAATATCATGACAGAACAAATTCAGAGAAAACTGAGCGAATCAAAAACGGCACGATGGTCCGTACTGGCGCTCGTCGCATTCACAATGCTCTGCGGGTACTTCATCACAGACATGATGGCTCCGCTACAAGACTTACTACAAACCCCCGTCGAAGGAGGCGGACTGGGATGGACAGCCAATGAATACGGCAAATTCACCAGCGCCTACGGTTGGTTCAACGTATTCTTCCTGATGCTGATCTTCGGAGGTATGATCCTGGACAAGATGGGCGTACGTTTCACCGGTTTGATGGCGACCAGCATCATGCTGATCGGCGTATTTATTAAATGGTTCGGTATATCACACAACTTCGACGGTGCAACCGTCACCGTTTTCGGTTCGGAATACGGATATCCATTGGTAGTGGCTTCATTAGGATATGCTTTGTTCGGCGTCGGCATCGAGATTGCCGGTATCACCGTTTCGAAGATCATCGTAAAATGGTTCAAAGGCAAAGAGATGGCCTTGGCAATGGGTCTGGAAATGGCTTGTGCCCGTATCGGTACGGGGTTGGCGATCGGCGTTACGCCTTTGTTGAGCCGCGCGTTCGGCAACTCCATCAGCATGCCGATCTTCATCGGTCTGATCCTGCTTTGCATCGGTTTATTATCCTTCATCGTATTCGTAATCATGGATAAGAAACGTGATGCGGAAGATGCAGCCGACGCTACCGGAGAAGAAGAAGCGGAAGAGCCGTTCCGTTTCGGCGATATCCTGGATATCATCACGTTAAAAGGCTTCTGGTATATGGCGCTCCTCTGCGTCCTGTTCTATTCGGCTGTCTTCCCCTTCCTGAAATACGCTCCGAACCTGATGATCAATAAGTTCGGGATCGATCCGGAATGGTCCGGTGTCATTCCGGCCTTGTTGCCGTTCGGCAACATCCTTTTAACTCCGTTCTTCGGGAACTTGTACGACCGTAAGGGAAAGGGAGCCACCATCATGATTATCGGCTCCATCATGCTGATATTCATCCACCTCACATTCTCCATCCCGATGCTGAACAACTGGTTGATCGCCCTGGGCCTGATCCTGCTGTTGGGTATCGCCTTCTCGCTGGTTCCGTCCGCCATGTGGCCTTCCGTTCCGAAGATCATTCCGGAAAACAAATTAGGGACTGCCTACGCTCTGATATTCTGGGTACAGAACTGGGGGCTGATGGGGGTTCCGTATATGATCGGCATCGTTTTGGATCAATATTGCATTACCGGAGAGATCAACGGCAAACCGACCTACGACTATACGATCCCGATGTTGATCTTCACCTGCTTCGGTGTTTTGGCACTTGTCATTTCACTGTTGCTGAAACGTGAAGACCGCATCAAAGGTTACGGCCTGGAACTTCCGAACATCCAGAAAGACGCCGACAAAGTACTGGCAGAAGAGATGATCGGAGAAGGGCAGAGATAAAAAGAACTCCATGCCAAAAAGATTAAAAGGAAGGTGCTTGGGAACACCTTCCTTTTTTTGTTACCGGATTACGATCTTATATGTCTTCTCTCCGATCTTCACAAGATACATGCCTCTACCCAATTGCATCTGCGTACTTCCTGCGGATACATCCTGTTGCTCGTACAGAAGCCCGGAAAGCGTATAGACGCTGATGGTTTCCGCTTTCGGGAGGTAGATATGCAGGGTAGAACCGATAGCCTGGACCTTTATCTCTCCTTCAATCGTTGCATTGCCCGTCGGATCGTCCTTTATGATGCCTTCGATCGTTATTTCCGTATCTTCCTCTATATTCCGAATGATGTATTTGCCATCGCTTTCACGAGGTTCTACTACTATGCCGTTAGCTTTTACTACCGGCCGGGAGTTTTCGTAACCTTCATGAAGCGTCAGGGTAAAGCTGAACGAATAGCCTTCCTCGACAGTCCGCATACCGGCTTTCGGATTGGTGGTGACACCTTCCACTTCGGGGAGGGTAACGGTATAGTAAGTCGGGACAGGCGGGACATACGTGCTTTTGAAGGCAGCCTTGAAGGTCACTTCATTTTCAGGCATCACATAGGTTCCGTTGTTTGCCAATGTCACTGCCTGCCCGTCTTTGGGAGTGGCAGTGATCGTTTCCAACCGATAGCCGTTTGCCGGGATTACCTGGACTGTCAATATCGTCTTATCGGCTACCTTGTCGTTAGACTTGATTTCGATATCTCCGGCTTTTACCGTAAAGGTATGGCCGTTACCCGGATCGGCGATCGTAACCAGATAAGTCTTTTGCAAATCCTGTCCTCCTGCGTTTCTGGCCTCAGCACCCTCTTTCACGACAACAGTTCCTTCATTGCTCAGACCGGAAGTGGTAAGAGTAGTGCCTGTTTCAGACACAATGACCGCACCATTGCCGACTTGAATCCCCTTATCGCTACTTCCATTCGTATTGGTCGATGTGATCGTTGTCGATGTACCTGTAATGGTCAGGTTACCGTTATTCAGGATACCGTATTGGTCGGCATTGCTTGTCTTTACTTCCAAGCTTCCGCTAAAGGAAACGTTCGCTCCGTTCTCGATTGTCAATGCCGGAGCCGCGGTCGATGTCGAGTTGATCTTTGCGCTCTCGAAGGTCAAAACGCCCTGTGCGGTGTTATCGATCAACATGCGTTTGCCATCGGCAAGGGTGTTCTTGATTGTACCGTTGAAAGAGGCTGCTGCCGTAGCGGCTTTTGTAATGGCGGCTTCCGTATATTTCCAAGCATCGCCATCCTTCGAGATCGTGACATCATCGCTTCGCTGGGACAAATCCAACGGTTGGATTTCTGTTTCCACCGTTATATCGGCATCGGCGGACAAGGTCAGTTTTTCGCCGCTCGTTATCGTTTGGCCATTGTTTTTAAGGATAGCGGCAATACCTGCATCCGCCGGGGTGACGGTAACAGTCAACTGGGTATTCTCCGGAGCTTGGTCGCCATCTTCCAACTCGACATCTTGCTCTTTAAACTTATCCCATACGACAGACAAAGTTCCGAATTTCCGGTCCGGTTCCGTGATCTTTACCGTATAAAGGGTTTCGCCATCTTTTTTCACGCGATAGGTGTTTCCGGCTTTGTAGACGGGGGAAGTAACGGCACTGCCGGCTTCCAGTTTTACATATTTGGCGAATGTAGTGGTTTTGGGAAGGTTGCTTGCAATTACTAACGGGAGGTTTTCCGGCAAGTTCTCTGTCCCGAACTTATCAAGAAGAATATCGGTCCCGACAAGTTTCCCATCCCCGCTTATATTTAGCGGATGGTCCTTATACAAAATGAAACTATGCACTTCGTAAGCACCCGAAACCAACTGCTCAATAGGTTTGAGTTTCACAGTCGAGTTCTCAAGTACAAGATCGGTAATAGCATATATCCCCGGCAACATAAAAGGAGCACTCTCCGAACCCAGATTCCGGATCGTCAACGTACAAGATTTATACTCGCTTCCACGAGGTTCATTGCCAGATTGTATCATATACGTCACTTCTCCCCCTTCAATCGTGACATTCATATTTCCGCTAACAGGAACGGCTTTTCCGGACTCCTGCCCTCTGGCTGCACCAACAGTCATGATTGTTCCGCCTTTGATAAGCACGTCTACATTGCCGGCAACGCTACCGCTTGTGTTGGTATAGTTATAACCGCCCCCGTAGACGGCATTGATATTTCCTCCTTCGACCGTTACTTGCGTATTTCCTCCTACATTTGAATACAGGCCGCCGCCAAAGACAGTTACATTACGGCTATCCCCTGCAAGGCTTTTGATAAGGACTTGTGCAGAGCCGACTTTTCCTTTGTCACTTTCTGCCACTTCTCCAAAACCGCCGCCATAAATGCCTCCTCCGCTATAGGTTCCAGGGCCTATTACTGTGGGTACGATATGAGCAGCGTCGATTTCTACATATGTAGCTCCGGTCACAGTTCCCAACTCGCCACCCCCATATATTTCACCGATAAATGTTCCACCTGAAATTCTCACTTCCGTATTTCCACAGACACCATCATAACCTCCACCGAAAATAGCACCATTAACCGTTCCGCCACTCATCGTTACTTTAGCGATTCCGGTGACAGCTCCGGTAGAAGCGCTACCGCCAAGTACCCATCCGAACTGGCCGCTTTTGATGATGATGTTCGTATTCTCAACATTCTCGGTATTACCACCTCCCCAGACATTACATATTCCCGTATATGAATTTTGTCCATCATTAGTGTTATATCCGGAAGCACTGCAATCTGTCCCTTCATCAAACGTAAGTGTATGCCCATTTGCTAATATTTGAAATATATTCAACTTGATATTCTTGAAGGCAACAGCTCCTTGCATTGACATTCGATATTCATTACCCGTATTATTACTATTATAAAAGTGAAAAGTTTTTGGATCGGCAGGATCACTGCTACTAAATACGCATGCTTTTGCCGGCATTTCTCCCACTGTCAGATCTGCATTTAAAACGATATCGAAATTTGTTTCTGCCGATTGGTTGATTGCTGTGAGGGCAGAATCCCAATCCGTATAACTTATTCCGTTTACTGTTATATCGACAGTTTTCCCACTTTTTGTCATAGGTGAATGGAACTTGTTTTTATTAGAATCGATATTTCCGGAAAGGCTACTACCGCTCGAAGACGCTCCTCCTCCCATACTAAGGCTTTGCGCCATTACGGCCTGGCTTCCAGCCAGACATAAAAAAGACAGCATCAGTGCCGTCACACGAGCTGTCATGTTCTTTAAGTATCTCTTTTTCATATGCAATAATTATTATGTAGTTTATAGATATGTCGCACTTGTTTTATTACGGCTACCGTAACAAAGGCTTTACGGAGATCGTAACAACCCTATTACGATGGTCGTAACAGAGGCTTTACGATGACCGTAACCCCTCTGTTACGGTCATCGTAAAAAAAGGGAGCATCAGAGTTCGCCCGGTCTTTCCTCATCCTCGCCTACCCTCAGCTTATAGGGGAAACGGTTACGGCGTACCTCTTTAAGGATCGTTTTACTGTTACCTCCATATTGGGTCGCGATCTCGAGATAGTAGTAGCCTTTCGCCAGTTGCGGAATCGTAAAGGAGAAGAACGACGGATCGTTACGGGAAACAGAAGTTTTCGGAACGGCAGTTTCTTCTTCCGTATCGACATTGATAAAAAAGAAACCGACGGTCGATCCTTCCGAACCGACCACTTTGACACGCTTGCCTTCGCCGTTGAGATTGCCTAACGGGGTGAGTTGCGAGTTGACCTTTTCGGTCACGACATCGGTAACGGTGGTGATCGTGGGTAGATTTTCCTCGACACCTGAAATGATTACATTTATGCTCTTCAGATCTTCACGGAAAACAGAGCGGGTGGTGCTACGGATGGATACATTGTTCTTTGCAGGATCGAAAGCGGCTCCCGGTCCGATAAACGGCCCGTCGACTCCAAGAGAGTTGTTCGTAAAGCCAAATTCTACGGTAGAACCTGAGTACATCTCTTCTTTCGCCGTTTCTTCAAGATCGTTGTACATGCTCTCATACTCGGCGGCAGTGTACTTGCTTCCTTTAGCCGCTCTTATCCGGCAAAGGTCTTTGATAGAGCGGTTTGCGACATAGGTTACATTACATGTGAAGTCGTCCTCACGTTCGGTCAGTACGTTGGCTACCAATTTGCCTGTAATACTGCGCTTTTTAGGTTCGTTTGCCATGATATTTTAATTTAATTAGTCCGTTATGAACTAAGTCGATTACTAAAAATCAAGGCCTGATATGTCTCTTGAAATCGGCTACAATAAAGGGAAAGACGATAAAATACCAGCGATTAGTCACCCTTGTTTATACCCTAACCGGAGATTCTAAGTATAATTTAATCCGTCCACAGGCAAAATAAACACAGAAAACACCTGATAAATAACAACTATTTATAAGCACTTACAGGATATTTACTATCTTTGTGAGCAGTATAACCATAGTTCATAACGAACTAAGTCAGTATTCCCCTCTTCTGCAAACTTATCAGATTCACATTCCACCAGCCATAATTTGCCACAGTTACCACTTGATTTGTATGGAAAAGTTTGTATTAATACTTACATTTGCCAATCATTAAAAAAGAAACGTATGATCTGTTTTCCTAATGCCAAAATAAACCTGGGGCTGAATGTCGTGAGCAAACGTCCCGATGGCTATCATAATATCGAAACTATCTTCTATCCGATCCCGGTGAAAGATGCGCTGGAAATAGTCGGAGCCGATACATTCTCTTTCACACAGACGGGAATACCGGTAGATGCCCCAATTGAAAAGAACCTGGTTGTCAAAGCGTTGAACCTGCTGAAGTCACGGTATGAAATTCCCGAACTGGAAGTCCATCTGCTGAAAGCCATTCCTTTCGGGGCCGGACTTGGCGGAGGCTCGGCCGATGCCGCTTTTATGCTGAAGTTGCTGAACGACTATTGCGGGCTTCACATCCCGGAAGACGGCTTGGAAGAGCTTGCTTCTTCCATCGGGGCGGACTGCCCGTTCTTTATCCGCAATACGCCGGTATTCGCATCCGGCACGGGAAATATCTTCGAAACGGTTGAATTGTCGCTGACGGGATATCATCTCTGTCTTGTCAAGCCGGATGTCGCCGTCTCGACACCGGAAGCCTATTCGATGGTGACACCCGCTGCTCCGCGAACCTCTTTGAAGGAAATCATCAGGAGACCGGTCGGAGAATGGAAAGAACGAATGGTAAACGATTTCGAGAAAAGCGTCTTCCCGAAACATCCGGTCATTGCCGGGATTAAAGAAACGCTGTATGAAAAGGGAGCCGTCTATGCATCCATGTCCGGATCCGGCTCTTCCGTGTTCGGACTGTTCAAAGAGGCGACAGACCTCAAAGGCTTGTTTGCCGGTTGTTTTGTCTGGGAGGGACAACTGCCATGAACAAGGTAGCGGACTTCTTCGACACCCTTGCCGACCGGTGGGACGAGCTTTGCTACCATGATCCGGAAAAGCTGAACGACATCCTGCAACGAACCGGCTTGCGGAAAGGGCTCCGCATACTGGACATAGGATGCGGGACAGGCGTATTGGAAAGTTATCTCCTGCCCCATTCTCCCCTGCAAATCGTGGGAGTGGATATCTCTCCGGGGATGATCGAAAAGGCACGAGGCAAATACGCGACACCAATCGTCGACTTCCGTTGCCAGGACGTACGGGACATACGGGGAGAATCTTTCGACTATATCATTGCTTATAGTGTTTTCCCCCATTTCCAGGAACCGGAGAAACTGATCTCCCATTTAGCCGGACTGCTGCCGGCTGGCGGCGAACTGGTGATCTGCCACAGCGAAAGCCGCGACAAGATTAACGGGCATCATGACAAACATGCCGGAAAACTCTCGGAAGGATTGCCTCCCGTGGAAGAGTTGGCACGCATGTTATCCCCTTTCTTCACTGTCAACACGATGGAAGACAGTGACCGGCTGTATATGATCAGCGCCACCCGCAAACAGACATTCTAAATATATACGATACATGAATCAGAAGATTAAACTTATCCCGTTACTCCTCTTTTCGGCTTTCGCCACACAAACGGCGGAAGACGTTAAAGTGATGCAGTACCTTCATGCCGGGCCGATAACGGTCAACAAACCGATCCTGGCAGACAGCCTGAACGTCAATGGCAAACCTTTCGAAGCGAAAAACCTGGTCAAGTCGACCATCCCGTTCGACCGTGCCCTAAGCAACGCGGGCGTGGTCGATGCGGACACCGCCGGACTGATTACCGTCCCGACGCCCGAAAAAGGATATGCCTTGCATCTCTATTCGTTCTACCTGAACAGCGACCGCTATACGAAAGGCTCGCTGGAAGTCTCCGGACCGGGGACGTTCGAAGTGTTCGTCAACAATAAACCGGTCGGCGCCACTTCCGAATTGACCTTGGAACCGCACCGCTATGAAGTAGTAATCAAATATCTGACAGCCGACACCGATACCTGTCCGTCCACGCTGGCAGCCAAGTTCAAGAGCGAAGAGGAAGCACAAGTCATAGCTTCTCTCGATCCGGAAAAGCGATATACATCACGCGATATCCTGGAAGGAACGCAATTCCGGGGAACGAGCGTTTCACCTGACGGGAAATATGTACTGGTAAAATATTACACCCGCCTGGAAGGTGGGAAAAGCGAACAATACGCCCAATTGCGGGATGCGGCGACCGGACGGATTTTATTGCAGGACAAAGGGTTTATCCTGACTGCCGACTGGATGCCGACGAGCAGCAAGATGTATTTCACCCGTACCGGAATGAATGGGAAAGAGCTGGTAACCGTCGATCCGGCCACCATGCAGGAGGAAGTCCTGGCGGAAAACCTGCCGGAAGGCAGTTTCAGCTTCACTCCGGATGAAAAGACATTGCTCTATACCATCCGGGAAGAGGGGCCTAAAGACGGGCCGGATATGCTTCGTATCCTGGAACCGAACGATCGCCTGCCGGGATTCCGCAACCGTTACTTCATCTGGCGTTACGACCTTCAAACCGGCCTGTACGAGCAGCTGACATACGGACATAACAATACCTTTGTTAATGATGTCAGTGCCGACAGCCGTTACCTGCTGTTCAGCACCAGCGACCAGGATTACACTTCACTGCCCCACTCCAGCAATTCCATGTATAAGTTGGATTTGCAGAGCATGGCGGTCGACACCTTATGGGAAAGGGCCAAATACATCAATGGGGCGACCTTCTCACCGGACGGGAAGCAGTTGATGGTGTTCGGTTCCGGCAATGCCTTCGACAATATCGGCCTGAACATCAAAGAGGGACAGATATCCAACACCTACGACGGACAGCTTTTCCTGTACGATCCGGCAACGCGGAAAGCGAAAGCGCTTACCAAAGACTTCAATCCGAACGTCACAAGTGCACAATGGAACAAATTCGACGGACAGATCTATATGTTGACGGAAGATCAGGATTACCAGCGTGTCTATACCTGCAATCCGGCCAATGGGAAAATCCGCCGCCTCGACCTGCCGGAAGACGTCATTTACAATTACTCGCTGGCCGAAGCCGCTCCGGTCATGTATTACTACGGACAGAGCGTATCCAACGCCAACCGCCTGTACAGTTACAACACCAAGAGCAAGAAGACGCAACTGATCTACGACTTGTCGGCCGACAAACTGAAAGACATCCAATTCGGAGAAGTGCGCGACTGGAATTTCACCTCTACCGACGGGACTGTCATTCAGGGCCGCTATTATCTCCCGCCCAACTTCGACGCATCCCGGAAATATCCGATGATCGTCTACTACTACAGCGGAACCTCTCCCACTAACCGTGCGCTGGAATTCAGTTACTCCATGCATATGTATGCAGCCCTCGGCTATGTGGTCTACACGTTGAACCCAAGCGGCACGACCGGCTTCGGACAAGAGTTTGCCGCCCGTCACGTAAACGCCTGGGGAGACAAGACTGCCGATGAAATCATCCAGGGAACAGAACTGTTCTGCAAAGAACATCCGTTCGTCAACCCGAAGAAAATCGGTTGTGCCGGTGCCAGCTACGGCGGTTTCATGACACAATATCTGCAAACAAAGACCGACCTGTTTGCTGCCGCTGTCAGCCATGCAGGTATCAGCGCCCTGAGCAGTTATTGGGGAGAAGGATATTGGGGGTATGGATATTGCTCGGTTGCCAATACGGGCACTTACCCGTGGAATAATCCGGAGTTCTATACCAAGCACAGTCCGTTGTTCAATGCCGACAAGATCAAAACCCCTCTCCTGCTGCTTCACGGGAATGCAGATACGAACGTGCCCATCGGGGAAAGCATCCAGATGTTCCTGGCTTTGAAACTACTTGGAAAAACAGTCGAGTTCGTACAGGTAGACGGCGAGGATCATGGCGTTGCGGATTACAAGAAACGTCTCGAATGGCAGAATACCATCTTCGCCTGGTTCGCCAAATACCTGAAAGACGAACCGCAATGGTGGGATGCGCTTTATCCGGAAAGACATTTATAAAAAAGGACCAGATGAAGCAAGTTATCGATTTAGACAATTGGAACAGAAAAGAGCATTTCGCTTTCTTTTCTGCATTCGACGACCCTTTTTTCGGGGTTACAACTCTTGTGGATTTCACCGATGTCTACAAACAAAGTAAAGAACAGAATGTCTCTTTTTTTCTTTATTCCCTTCATTTCTTATTGAAGTGTGTAAACGAAACCGATGCATTCAAATTACGAATAGAAAAAGACTCGGTAGTCCGTTATGATACGATCCATATCTCTCCGACCATCGGGCGTGAAGACGGGACTTTCGGTTTCGGCTTCTTTGAATACGATATGAATATCGATCTGTTTATTCGAAACGCGATACAGGAAATGGAAAGGGTTAAAAATGGGTCAGGATTGTCATTTTCGGAAGATACCGGCAGACCGGATGTTATCCGCTATTCGGCATTACCCTGGTTCGCTTTCTCGGAAATGAAACATGCGACCTCTTTCAAGAACGGAGACTCCGCACCCCGCATTTCCACAGGTAAATTGATGCAGGAGGATGGCAAATACTTGTTGCCCATTTCGGTCTGTGCACATCATGGGCTTATGGACGGACGAAACGTTGCTGAACTTATCCGGAAATTATCGGATAATCAAACTGCACCGTAATCAATAAAAAAGAGTATGCCAAAGAAGGAATGGAAAATCCTTTCGGCATACTCTTTTAATAAATATCTATAACCTGATAACCTAAATCTTTTTACCTATCCCTTCATTTAATATTCGGATTCAATGCGTGCCACTCGGAGATCGGAGGCAAAACACCCATTGCAATCACTTCGTCGCGCAACGCACAGAGATGCTTGTAGCTCTTTTCCAAAGCAGCTTCTTCTTCCGGAGTGCCTTTCACCTCTTTCAAAACTACACCGTCTTTTGTAATGGAAGTTTCCCAAGCCATCATGATGTGGTCGAACTTGCCGTTGGATACATAAGCGCCAGCCGGCCAGCGGAACGGTTTACCACCCATCGCGGCAGCAATCATCTCGATAGAGACATAAGACGGGCTCTGGAAAGAAGAACGGCCGCGCAAAGCAATGATGTTGGCGCCACCTTTCGTCACCTTCGTCTGGATTTCAGCCCACTGTTCCTTGGTCAAGGCATCCGTGCCGATCATACCGGCCAACGGCTTGCCATCCACTTTCGCAGTAGAAGCATAAACAGCCATTTGTTCACCATGACCGCCGTATGTACGGCAATTCTCGACAACATCCATAGAGACACCGAAATGTTTAGCCAGTTCGCTACGCAGACGGGTAGAATCCAGAGCTGCCAAAGTCGTCACCTGCGAAGGTTTCAAACCTGAATACAACAATGTGATCAAACCTGTGATGTCAGCCGGATTGAAAATAACTACGATATGCTTGACATCCGGACAATAAGCCTTTACGTTCTTACCGAATTCTTCGGCAATGGCGGCATTTCCTTTCAGCAAGTCTTCACGGGTCATGCCTGCCTTACGGGCTGCCCCACCTGAGTTTACGATATATTTGGCACCTGTCAGGGCTTCTTTGATATCGGAAGTAAACGTGATATTAACGCCTTCGAAGCCGCAATGGAACAATTCTTCGGCCACTCCTTCCAACCCCGGAGCATACGGATCATACAAACAAATATTAGAAGTAAGTCCCATCATGATGGCTGTCTGAGCCATGTTTGAACCAATCATACCTGCTGCCCCTACGATCGTGAGCTTTTCGTCTGTCAATGTTTTCATATTGTATTGTTTTTTTAATGATATGTCTTTTACTGAAACATTCCCGGCAACTATAAAGTTCGCTTGCAAACCTTATTTTTCCTTTTGTTTGCAAAGGTAAAAGATTTCCATACCCCTTGTACATCATTAATTCCTATCACCCATAAGCAAAAGTTATAACTTGGGCCTATCATGACAGACTGAATATAATTCGTATCTTTGCAGGCATGAGAACATTCAGACCGGAGGCATGGCTGCCTACTACCAAGAAAGAAGTTGAAGCCCGCGGATGGGACTATATAGATGTGATACTTTTCAGCGGAGATGCCTATGTGGACCATCCCTCATTCGGGGCTGCCGTCATCGGGCGGACACTCGAAGCGATGGGATTGCGCGTAGCAATCGTTCCGCAACCGGACTGGCGTGGGGATTATCGCGATTTTAAGAAACTGGGAGCGCCACGCCTCTTCTTCGGTGTCTCTGCCGGAGCGATGGATTCGATGATCAACCACTATACGGCCAACAAACGCCTGCGCAGCGATGATGCTTATACACCGGACCGCCGTGCCGGCATGCGCCCCGATTATCCGAGTATCGTTTACACGAAGATATTAAAGGAAATCTATCCGGATATCCCTATCGTACTGGGAGGTATAGAGGCATCCCTGCGCCGGGTCACCCATTACGATTATTGGCAGGACAAGCTGCTCCCCGGAATCCTGAAAGACAGCCCGGCAGATTTGTTGATATACGGCATGGGGGAACTTCCCCTGAAAGAACTGGTCAACCGGTTGCAGGCGGGTATTCCCTTCCATGAGATCAAAGATATACGGCAAACGGCCTATCTGACGGACGCGGTAGAGCCGCTACCAAACGATGTCCACCTCTTTTCCCATGAAGAATGCCTGCGCGACAAGCTGAAACAGGCCAAGAACTTCAAACACATAGAGGAAGAATCCAACAAACAGCAGGCTTCCCGTATCCTGCAAAAGGCAGGCAAGCAAACAATAGTCGTCAATCCTCCTTTCCCGCCTATGACGGAAGAAGAGATAGATGCGTCGTTCGACCTGCCCTACACCCGCCTGCCCCATCCCAAGTACAAAGGGAAGACGATACCAGCTTTCGAGATGATCAAGTTTTCTGTAAATATCCACCGGGGATGTTTCGGAGGATGCGCCTTCTGCACCATCTCGGCGCATCAGGGAAAGTTTATCGCCTCACGAAGTAAAGAATCGATACTGAAAGAAGTGAAAGAGATTACCCAAATGCCGGACTTCAAAGGATATCTGAGCGACCTCGGCGGTCCTTCGGCCAATATGTACCGGATGAAAGGGAAGAATCCGGATATCTGTGCCCAGTGCAAGAAACCGTCTTGCATCTCCCCTGTCGTCTGCAAGAATCTGAACGCGGATCATACGCCGCTGTTAGATATATACAAAGAAGTGGACAGCATGCCGGAAATCAAACGTTCGTTTATCGGTAGCGGCGTCCGCTATGACCTGCTCTTGCACCGGTATGCGGACGACAATCTGAACAAGGCCGCCCATACCTATATGGAGGAACTGATAGCCCGCCATGTCTCCGGCCGTCTCAAAGTCGCACCCGAACATACGGAAGACAATGTCCTGAAGATGATGCGCAAACCTTCATTCGAGCTTTTCGGACAATTCAAAAAGATATTCGATCGTGTAAACAAACAACACGGATTGAACCAGCAATTAATCCCTTATTTCATATCCAGCCATCCCGGTTGCACCGAGGCGGATATGGCAAACTTGGCTATCCAGACCAAGAAGTTGCATTTCCAACTCGAACAGGTACAGGATTTCACCCCCACCCCCATGACGCTGGCAACGGAGATGTACTACACGGGCTATCATCCCTATACATTGGAAAAGGTATATACGGCCCGTACGAAAGAACAAAAACTGGCACAGCGTCAGTTCTTTTTCTGGTATAAACCGGAGTTCCGCCGCCAGATCACACAAGCATTGCAACGAATCGGGAAAAAGGATTTAATAGGAAGGTTGTTTGGAAAGTAAGTTGCCAAGCGATATACACATAAAGAGCCGGGTACGCAAATGACACGGATAGAACGGCCGTCCTATCCGCGTCTTGACTTTTCCCTAAATACAACTTATTCCTTTACGGCAATCACTTCAATCTCCACCAGACCATTCTTCGGCAATGTCTTGACAGCAACGGCTGAACGGGCTGGGAAAGTTCCTTCAAACTGGGAAGCATATACTTCGTTCATAGCAGCGAAATCACTCATATCGGCCAGGAATACGGTTGTCTTTACGACATCGTTGATGCTAAGACCTGCTTCTTCCAGAATTGCATGTACATTCTTGAATGCCTGTACGGTCTGTTCTTTCACTCCGCCTTCCGCGAAATTGCCTGTTGCGGGGTCAAGCCCCAACTGGCCGGAAGCAAACAGCATATTTCCTACTTGCACAGCCTGGCTGTACGGACCGATAGCGGCCGGTGCGTTTTTTGTTGCGATAACTTTCTTCATTGTTTCTTTATTTTTATAACGTTATTGTGCTTGTTCATTCATCCGCTGGCGAACCACTTCATAGATCAGGATGGAAGAGGCGACCGATACGTTCAGCGAACCGATCGTACCGAACTGCGGGATCTTCACCATGCTGTCGCAGATACGAAGATTATCCATCGAAACTCCCGTATCTTCGGCTCCCATTACGATAGCCACAGGTCCGTCATATTTGACAGCCGTATAATTCTCAAAGGCTTTTTCACTGGCTGCATAGACTTTTACTCCGGACGCCTGTAAGAAACGGATGGCCTCCGTAATGCTTTTTTCTTTGCAGACAGGCAATACATGGAGCGCACCTGCCGAGGTCTTGATCGCATCGGCATTCACCGTCACGCTTCCCTTTGAAGGAATCACGATCGCATCCACGCCGGCACATTCGCAGGTACGGGCAATCGCACCAAAGTTACGGACATCCGTAACCCCATCCAACAACACGATAAAAGGATTCTTTCCCTGCTCATATACAAACGGAATAATATTTTCCAGCCGCTCGTACGTGATAGCCGGGATAAAGGCTATTACTCCCTGATGATTCTTGCGCGTCAAACGGTCGAGACGTTCGGCAGGCACACGCTGTACAGGTATGTCGCGTCCTTTCAGAACTTCGAACAGTTCACGAGACAGGTCTCCCTGCAGTTCACGTTTTACCAATATTTTATCAATTTCCTTACCGGCCTGGATTGCCTCGATCACGGCACGGATGCCGAACACCATTTCGTTTTCTTTCATTATTCTATCTCTTTTCCGTTTTTTACCACCGGGCTATTCGTTTATTCCGGCTTTATGTGGACAAAGATACGAAGATTTACGCTTTTATTATATACCTTCGGGTGGCATTCAAAAACAAACAAACATATGTTATATGGCCAACTTTATCTTAGCTATCGCTTTTCGGCTTATGGTAGGACGAAGAATAAGCCCGGATCAGGAATAAGATGCCGGTAATAATCAAGGCAGACGAAAGTCCGGTATAAAATACCGAAATAAAGGAGTTGGGTAGCAATTGGAAATGACGGATCGTAACGCCGAAAGTAATCATAAAGATCATCACGACCCAGCCTTTCACGTCGAAAAATGAAAAAGGACAGTTCTTTTCCCCTTTCTGTGAGATCCGCTCGGAATGTTTAACAAACAAACGACGAAAGACAAACTGGAAGAAAAGCAGGAAAACGACAATGGCCTCTCCGACTTTGAACAGCCAGTAATGGGCATCGTTCAACCACGTGACGATACCGATCCTTAAGATATTGATGCCTGCTATTATCCAAACGCACCCGGCAATCAGAAGCAGGGTGCGTCGGTTTACTCTAAATCCCATTGTCAGATACTTTTCTCTATGCCCCGCCTGTTGCTCGTACGCTGGCGGCTATTCGTGCGATCCTTGTCGGAGCGTTTGTCCTCTTTTTTGTCCTTATCGTAATGTCTGTTTTTATCCCGATTCGGACGTTTCTTGTCATATTTGTCCTTATCACGCTTATCCCTATTGGGTTTAACCTTATGATTATCGGAACCGGGACGGCTTCCCGGATGGTTCGGACGATCGTATTTGTCCGGTTTCCATTGTCCATTGTCATGGTGCGGACGGCCATTGTTATGATTCGGTTGCGGACGATCATACTTACCGGGATACCATTTGCCGTCGTCAAAGCGGTCGAACCATCTATTGTTCGTATATTCCCACCGGCAATGCCAGTAATGATCTTCATAACGATGGCAGGAACTGGACGGACGGTAGTTCGGATAATGCGGGTTATTATACCAACCTCTCCAGTCGTGGATGCGCGTCGGTGTCTCACGGACGAAACGCACATATAAGCGGAACTGCGAAGGTGAAAGGAGACGTTGCAATTTCCGGTCCCGCTCCATACGCAACTTATAGATCTTCTGGGCGGACTGGTCCCAATAGCGATAATGCTTGCGTGCTTCACGCTCGATCTTTTCCCCGTATCGATGAATGATCTTATGATACTCGGCAGCCTGACGGTTCGTCATGCGGATTGCCTGTTCCATCCAAAGGCAGTTCTGGCAATGGGGTTCATTCCATCCGAAACTGATCCAAAATTGCGCATGGCCCTGCAAGCTGCAAAAAAGGACCACCATTAATATAATACTCAATCTCTTCATGTCACTCAATTTTAAATTAGCAATTATATTCGGTTGCTATTATGACCGGATAGCGGTGAAAAGGTTTAATTCTTCGCCTTCAACAGTTCTTTTGCATTTGCAATAGAAGCACTGGTCAACGAAGCACCGCTCAGCATACGCGCAATCTCCTTCACGCGTTCCTCCTTATTCATTTTCCGGATACGGGTAACCGTCCGTTCATCCGTATCCTCCTTATAAACAAAATAATGATCTTTTCCTTTTGCCGCGATCTGGGGAAGATGGGTAATGGCAAAAACCTGCATCTTCGTACCTAATTCCTGCATGATATCCCCCATTTTATCGGCAATATCCCCGGAAACACCCGTATCCACTTCATCAAAAATGATGGCAGGCAACGCCGTAAATCCGGCAATCATCGCCTTGATGCATAACATCAGGCGGGAGATCTCGCCTCCGGATGCCGTCTGGGCCACCGGTTGCAGTTCCGCACTCTTATTGGCGGAAAACATAAACCGGATTTCGTCCATTCCATCGCTTTCCGGTTCCTGTTTAGGTACAAAATCGATTGCAAAACGCGTATTCGGCATACCCAGCGGAACAACCATCTCCACCAATTGGGATGCGATGGCTTTCGAGGCGATCTTACGCTGCTCGCTCAACACGGCTGCCTGTTGAAGCAATTCCCGGTGAGAGACCTCCAACTGCTTTTTCAACGATTCGATCTGTTCATCAAAAGAATCGATCTCCTTCAGCTGCTCGTTATATTTATCCTGCAATTCCATCAGTTCTTCGACTTTGGAAACCCGGTGTTTTTGTTCCAGGGTGTATAATGTATTGAGACGTTCGTTCACCCAATCCAAGCGTTCAGGATTAAATTCTATATCCTCTTTCAAGACTTCCGTTTCGGAAGCCAGGTCGTTCATATCGATATAGGCGGAACGCAGACGCTCGGCTATTTCCTTCGCTTTCGGATAATAGCGTTCCAGGCTGTCTGCGGTGGAAAGGGCTTCTTTTATCAGTTGGACCGCTCCCTGTTCCTCTCCGTCCAGCAGTTGGGTTATCTTATAAAGCGAACCTTTTATCTCTTCGGCATGGGAAAGGGTTTCCAGTTCCTGTTCCAGTTCCTCCTGTTCACCGGCGACCAGACCGGCATCGGTCAACTGCTCCAACTGAAAACGCACATAGTCTTCCTCCTGCTTGGTCTGGAGAGCTTTTTCGGTCAGTTCTTTCAGTTCCTTTTTCAAAAACAGATAACGGTTGTATTCCTTCCGGTAAAGGATCAGGAGGATATCGTTTTCAGCCATTACATCGATTACTTTCAGCTGAAACCGGTTATCCCCCAACAACAGATTCTGGTGTTGCGAATGGATATCGATCAGCCGGCTCCCCAATTCCTTCACCACGGAAAGCGGGACCGGCGAATCGTTTACAAAAGCACGGGACTTTCCCGATGCAAACAATTCCCGGCGAAGAATGCAAATCTCCGCATCATACTCCAAGTCATTCGTGAGAAAAAATTCTTCCAGCTTATAGCGGGAGACATCGAAGACAGCTTCTATCACACATTTTTCGGAACCGTTCTTAATGCTCTTTCCATCCGCACGCTGTCCCAAGACTAAGGAAAGAGCCCCCAATATAATAGACTTTCCTGCCCCCGTCTCGCCGGTTATCACAGAAAAACCTTTATCGAACTTAATGTCCAGGCTGTCTATCAGAACAAAGTTCCGTATGAACAAAGATTTCAGCATAGCTATTCCAGATTACTTTTTAAGCGCTTCCATACGTGTCGTGAGGGCAGGATACAGATTGGACAACCTCTTATAGCCTTCCTGCTTCTCCGGCGTAGTAGCTTTCGAATAAATCAAAACGACTTCATCCAGTTTGGAATCGGCGAACATCTGAAGCAACGGTGATGTCGGCCGGGCACTTTTCACCTGCTCCAAAACCGGAAGCAAACCGATTATGGTCGTACGTCCACGATCCGGATTTGCGGCCATTTCATCGAGTCCCTTACGATGATAGTTATACCACATGTCCCGGAACAGCTCCGAAGTATTGTCCGTCAGAGCCGTTGCCAAAGCATGGCGGTTACGGTCGTTTTCAAAAGCTTTCCAACCGGTCCAAGTAGGTTGCGCCTGTGCCAGGCTCACGATCTGCATGGCCTGCCCGAGGAAAGCAGTGCCTCCTTTCGGGGAAAAGCTGTCGAAATCCAGTCCGAGGATCGTATAAATATAGAAAACAACAGTTGCGATCAGATTACTGTTCAACGTATTTTCCGTATATTCCAACGGTTCGAATTCGGTATAGTCGAAAGAGAGTTCCGTATCACGATAATTCAGCAACGTAGTCGTATAGCTGGAATTATATACCGGACGGCGGGCCTGCACCTGTATCTCGCCTTTAAAACTATTGTCCGATACCATTTCGTTGATGATGAGAGTCATTGAACAGTCGATACGTTCGTTCAGGGCGAAAGTGGCATCCGTCCACTTTTTGTTGTTGACGAAATCGTTCAATGCATCCTGCAAGGTTTTGAATACCTGTTTATTCGTACTCTGCACCTTATCACTGTTTATGGTGATGCGGGCATTCAACTCCTGCGCCTTGCCCATAAAAGGAACGGCTCCCAACAAGCATATGCATAACAATTTCTTAATCATTCTCATTTTAATAATGTTGCCAATTTATTTACAATATCAACGGCCACCCCCTGTTTACTCTTCAACGGATAAGCAGTCGCCCCGCCTTCCTTGTCGATGATCGTGATCTTATTCGTGTCGCAACGGAAACCGGCGCCTGCATCCCTCAAAGAATTCAGCACGATGAAATCGAGGTTTTTCCGCTTCAACTTTCCTTCCGCATGAGCCGTTTCATCATTTGTTTCCAATGCGAAACCTACCAGGACCTGGTTTTCACGCTTGATCGCTCCCAGCGAGGCCGCGATATCCTTATTCGGAACCAGACGGAGCGTCATTTCCCCTTTCGTCTCCCGTTTGATCTTTTCGCTTGCCTGCTCATCCGGGCGATAATCCGCCACGGCGGCACAAAGGATACCGGCATCCGCCTCCGGAAAGGCCGTCATGGCCGCCTGATACATTTCTTCGGCCGACTCGACATCGATCCGTTTGATATTCGGATGAACCGCCTTCAAAGACACCGGCCCAGCGATCAATGTCACCTCGGCTCCCTGCTCCGCACACGCTTCCGCCAATGCAAAGCCCATCTTTCCGGAAGAATAGTTACCTATAAAACGTACGGGATCTATCTTTTCATATGTCGGCCCGGCAGTTATTACGATCTTTTTTTTTTCAAGCCGGGTTTGGGAAGCGAAGAAATCTTCCAGGACCGCCACGATCCTATCCGGTTCTTCCATACGCCCTTTACCCACCAGATGACTGGCAAGTTCCCCTTCGGCAGGTTCGATGATACGGTTGCCGAACGAACGGAGCCGGTCTAAATTCTGACCGGTGGAAGGATGCGCAAACATATCCAAATCCATCGCCGGAGCGACAAAAACCGGAGCTTTGCATGACAGGTATGTCGTGACCAGCATATTGTCGGCAATGCCATTCGCCATCTTTCCGATTGTCGAAGCAGTGGCCGGTGCGACCAGCATGGCATCGGCCCAGAGGCCGAGATCGACATGGCTGTTCCACGTGCCGTCGCGATTCGAGAAAAACTCGCTGATCACCGGATGGCTGCTCAACGTGGATAACGTGAGCGGCGTTATGAATTCTTTTCCCGCCGGGGTAATAACAACTTGAACCTCCGCCCCTTTCTTCACCAGGGCACGGATGATATAGGCGGCTTTATAGGCAGCGATGCTCCCTGTTATCCCCAATATGATATGTTTACCTTTCAGACTATTTCCCATAACCTATTTATATATACTTCCGGTTAAAACCGAAATTTCGTAAGCATGAAATTACAAGCGCGACGCCATTATCTCGCGTGCCACACGGCTGTCGATATTGTGATGTTCACCCAATTTCCAGCCCTGTTTGTCCACAGGAGCGGCAAGGGCATCCAGATCCTTTTCCGTAATGCCACATTCACCGAGGCGCGTTTTCAGTCCCATCCGGCGGAAGAAATCCTCACAGGCCGCAATTGTCTTGCGTGCCTTTTCCTCTTCCGTTCCATCCGCAATGCCAAAAACGACTTCTCCCATACGAGCCAACTTGGCCTGCTTCTCTTTAAACATATACGTCATGACGCCCGGCAAAAGAATCGCCAGCGTCTGTGCATGATCCAGGCCGAACCGGGCCGTCAGCGAATAGCCCATGCGGTGGGAAGACCAGTCCTGCGGAACTCCCTGACCGATCCAGACATTCAACGCATTGGTCGCCGCCCACATCAGGTTGGCACGGATATCGTAGTCGTTCGGATTATCCAAGACCTTCAGTCCCTCTTCATGGATGACGCGCATCAGCCCTTCCGAGAAGGCATCCTGCACCTTCGCATTGACCGGGTAGGTCAGATACTGTTCCACTACATGAATAAAAGAATCGACCACCCCGTTCGCCACCTGCCGGGCAGGGAGTGAATAAGTCACTTCCGGATCCAACACGGAGAATTTCGGGAATACCAGCGGACTGGCGAAATTCAGCTTCTCGCGAGTCGCGGCACGGGAGATCACCGAACGTTCGTTCATCTCCGAACCGGTCGCGGCCAATGTAAGCACCGTCCCCAAAGGCAAAGCGCTCTTTATCCGGCCGCCTTTCGAAAGGATATCCCACGGATCGCCTTCGAAACCGACGGATACCGCGATGAACTTTGTAGCGTCGATCACCGAACCTCCGCCTACGGCCAGCAGAAAATCGATCTTCTTCTCTTTGACGACCTCCACGGCCTTCATGCAGGTTTCATAGTGCGGATTTGCTTCGATACCCGGAAACTCGGTCACTTCAAATCCTTCCAACGCCTTCGTCACCTGGCCGTAGATGCCGTTTTTCTTTATGCTCCCGCCGCCATACACCATCAGCACTTTACTTCCTTCCGGAATCAAAGCGGACAAACGGGCTATGGAACCTTTGCCGAAAACAACCTTTACAGGGTTACAAAACTCAAAATTATTCATGGTCCTTATTTCGAATTAAAACCTCTCAATTTTATTTCAGTCAGTATTTTCTTGGTGTTCAGAGGGAAGTCGCCATTCATTATCCAGGAATAATATCCGGGATCGTTCTTCAGCACTTCCTCTACCAGACGGCCTTTATATTTGCCAAAGTTTATCACCTCCTCCCCTTTGTCGTTATATACCATACGCCCGGCAAAGTCCACATTGTTATTGTAGCTTGAATATTGGGAAAGGAAATTGATATCATTCTGCAACTCCGGATACCGGTCCAACTGCGCCTTCAGCACTTCATAGGTCGCCATCGTATCGGCCTCCGCCGTATGGGCGTTTTCAAGGCTCTTGTCACAGTAGAACTTATAGGCAGCCGAAAGCGTGCGCTGTTCCATCTTATGAAAAATGGTCTGTACGTCTACGAACTTACGTTTGTTCAAATCGATATCGACACCTGCACGCAGAAACTCTTCCGCCAGCAAAGGGATATCGAAACGATTGGAGTTATATCCGGCCAGATCGCACCCTTCTATCTGGGCGGCCAGCGATTTGGCTATTTCTTTAAAGGTAGGACAGTCTTTTACATCTTCGTCGGTGATGCCGTGGATCGCGGTCGATTCCGGTGGAATGGGCATTTCCGGATTGATGCGTCTCGTTTTAGATTCTTCTTTTCCATTCGGGTAAACCTTGACAAAAGAGATTTCCACGATACGGTCTTTAACAATATTAATACCCGTCGTCTCCAAGTCGAAGAAGACCAACGGGTTTTTCAGGTTTAACTGCATTTCTTATATTTTAATCATTCAACATCATAGGCATCAGCAGCATCAGCAGATCTTCGTTCTCTTCGTTTTCAGAAGGAACGATCAGACCGGCACGCGAAGGATCAGCCAATTCGAGTATCACCTCTTCCGAATTGATGTTGCTCAGTATTTCAATCAGGTAAGTAGCCTTGAAACCGATGCTTAATTCGGTTCCGTCAAAGCTGCAAACAATTTTCTCTTCTGCGGAAGTGGAAAAATCGATATCCTGTGCGGAAACAAGCATTTCGCTCTCCTTCAACTGCAACTTGACAAGGCTGCTGGCCGGATTGGAGAAGACGGAAACACGCTTCAAGGCATTCAGGAAAGAGATACGGTCGATCGTCACCTTGAAAGGATTTTCCTGCGGGATCACGCTGTTATAATTCGGATAACGGCCTTCGATCAGGCGACAGACCATTTCGAAATTAGCACAGTTGACATAGGCATTGTTATCATCGAACTTGATGCTGACCATCTCCCCTTCCTTCGATAAAAGACCCTTCAACAGGTTGGCGGGCTTCTTCGGCAAAATGAAAGAAGCTCTTTCCGATGATTGCACCGAAAGGTTGCGCAGGCGCACCAGCTTATGACCGTCGGAAGCCACGAATGTCAAATCGTCCGTGTGAATATCGAAATAAATACCGTTCATGACCGGACGAAGTTCGTCGTCAGCCGTTGCAAACAGTGAACGGCTGATACCGTTCAGCAACATCTGCGCGTCCATCATGATGGAGATCGCATTCTCATTCAGCGGTTTCTGCTGCGGATACGTGTCTCCCTTCTGGCCGATAAAATTATATTTACCGTTCTGGAAATGGATAAAGATCTCCAGGTTATCGTCGTTAATATCAAAAGTCAGCGGTTGTTCGGGCAACTCCTTCAACGGATCGAGCAAGATTTTTGCCGAGACGGCGAAAAGCCCGCTTCCCTGTGCATTCATCACGTCAACGGATGTAACCAGACGTGTTTCAGCATCCGAAGCTGTTATGGTGAGTTTATTACCTTCCAGGTTGAAAAGGAAACTGTCCAGGATCGGTAATGAATTCTTAGAAGCAATGACTTTGCTAATAGATTGCAAACGTGATAACAGCGCTGTGCTGGATACATCAAATCTCATGGTTCTTAATTATTTATTTGTTTCTATTTATTATTTATCAACGTGTTGTAGGTCCGACTCACAGACAGTCCCCAATCGGACAGCCGCGGATTCGCCCACACAAAATTATGAAAATATTCCATATAACCGCCCGAATGGAGATAAAAAAAGAGGTCCTTCCCGCCATGGAGAAGAACCTCTCTTCGTATCTTGATATTACGCTCTGTTATTTAGTGAAATAATCTTTAACAGCTTCGTTAGGAATCATTTCTTCCTGGAAGATGTAAGCACCGGTCTTCGGGGACTTAACCATCTTGATTACTTTAGAATAGGTACGACCGTCACCTTTCTTAAATGTTGCAACCGCTTTTTTTGCCATTGTTTAATCTCCTCTTACTTAATTTCTTTGTGTAACGTCATCTTCTTCAGGATAGGATTGTACTTCATCAGCTCCAATCTCTGAGTTGTATTCTTTCTGTTCTTTGTAGTAATATAACGAGAAGTACCCGGCATACCACTTTCTTTGTGTTCCGTGCATTCAAGAATCACCTGAACTCTGTTACCTTTTGCTTTCTTTGCCATTTCTTATTTCCTCCTCAAATTAAGCGTTTAAATAACCTTTTTCAGCAGCTTTCTTAATGGCTGCATCCAAACCAAGTTTATTGATAGTACGCAAGCCAGCGGCTGAAATATTCAGGCTAACCCAACAATCCTGTTCTACCCAGTAGAACTTTTTAGTAAACAGGTTCACATCAAACTTACGTTTCGTTCTTCTCTTAGAGTGAGAAACGTTGTTGCCAACCATTGCTTTCTTTCCGGTAATTTGACAAATTTTAGACATCGCTAATCTTTCTTTTTAATATTACGAAATTTAAGTCAACTCCTGCTATCTGTCTTCCCTTTTTGAACTGCATCTTGAACAAAAACAAAGATTCTAATAGAGTTTCTCTTCTTTTACGGGGCACAAAGGTACAAATTATTTTGATTCACGCACAAGAAATCGACAAATAAATCAGCACTTTCTGCTATTTTTCTTTAATTTATTCTGTATGAGAATGTCAAGCCCCGCCGCCGCATAGATTGTCATCGCAAACAAATAAGGATAATGATAGCGGGAAGTGATCACGAACAAAACCGTTACAGCCGTACCTAAAACAGGGATCAGGAGATAGACATTCCGTTCCCGTAGCAGATCGCGCCGGTTCGTCCAAACGTAATAAAGAAATAGCAAAAGCACGGTGTAATAGACAATGCTTTTCAATGCCAGAACAGCCATCAACTCCATCAATTTCAAATCGTTACCCTGTACCGTTGAAAGTACTACTCTAAATCCCATATCCGGCTTCACACGCTCCGTCCAGGTATCTTCACAATATAAAGCGGCCAACTTGAAAGGCAGTTGGGAAATATATTGAAACGGGTGCTCCGATATCCAGCGGATCGCAGCACGCTTCAACAGGCTGTCCCGCTCCATATAGGTATAATCTCCGGGAGGAAGGCAAATATAATTGTCCGGATCACTGAAGCCGTTGAAATTGACCAAACCGTTTGCTTCATCAAAAGAACTCATGGCCAAGTTATAGCCTCCGGACACCGCCTGATAGACAAAATGACCGGTTCTCATCTTCGCACTCTGCCCGATCAGAAAAACAGTCAAGACAAGCGGAAGGGCCAAAGCGACATAAGACTGCCAGCGGCGCTTTTGCACGATGAAAAGGAGCAAAATAACGCATAAAAAGACAATTGCCAGCGGACGGAACCAGTTAGCCAGGGCGATCAACACCCCGGCGACAGCCACAGGAAACAGCCGGCGAAAGTTGCACAACAGCAAGGCTGTCAACAACAGGAAAGTAAAAGGCAAATCAGTCAATACGGCTATCGGGGCATATAGGTTCGAAAAAATCGACATATATAAAATAGCGGCGTAATACCCCGTTTTATTCGAAAACATCCGTCCGGCCAACTCCCGTATTTCAAATACCATTGCAATATTCATCCATAAATTCAGCAACCGGACAAAAGAGAAAGATCCGAAAAGATGATAGATCCCGATCAAAAGGTTCACATAGCCCGGACCGAAAACAAAATCGTCATATCGGTTATGCACGTCCGGATACCAAGTGCCCCTCGCGACACATTCCGAAGCCAGTTTCACGTAAGCCAAAGCATCATCGTGGTTGGGCATATCCCAATATTTAACCACCAGGCAAACCTGCAGGATCACCCATATGGCAAACATAACCCGAAAAACAGCCGGCAATTTTTTTCCAATCATTCCTCTTTCACTCTTTTTGGGAGACAAAGATACAGCCTTTTCACCGGTAATCCGCCCACGATAGATTAATTCTATCGGGCTATTCGTGAAACAACAAGCCGTATTTGCAACAAAACCAGACTCCTGATGGTTTTCTTTTCAAAGAAACATAAAATAAAAACGTATTCATTATGGCACAAGATTTTAAAGAAGCATTGAAACATCGCAGAACTTACTATCACATCACGGACAGTTCCCCGATATCAGACGAACAGATCAAAGAAATCATAGACTTCGCGGTCATGAACGTCCCTTCCGCCTTCAATTCGCAATCGACCCGCATCGTATTGCTGTTAGGCAAGAACCATAAAAGACTTTGGGAGATCACGAAAGAGACATTGAAGAGAATTGTCTCCGCGGAAGTCTTCAAAGGAACGGAAGCTAAAATAGACGGAAGCCTGGCCGCCGGCTACGGGACGATCCTGTTCTACGAAGACAAAGCGGTCGTCGAACAGTTGCAAGACTCCTTCCCTACTTACTACGACAAATTCCCGGTTTGGGCACAGCAAACCTCCGCCATGCACCAACTGGCTATCTGGACTATGCTGGAAGATGCCGGCTTAGGCGCATCCCTCCAACATTACAACCCGCTGATCGACGAAACCGTATGTGCGGAGTGGAAACTCGACCCGAAATGGGAACTGGTTGCCCAGATGCCTTTCGGGACGCCGACGGAAGGACCCGGACCGAAAGAGTACAAGCCGCTGGACAAAAGAGTCCTGGTTTTCGGGTAAAAGAGAAAGTGGCCCATTAGCAAAATGTCACTACGCCCCCATCTAAATCGGATTAGTAGTGCATATAAATGGAATTAGTAGCAAGGGTAATATTTTTTAACGTTTCTATTTGGAAGCGATACCCCTCTTTTTGCTGTCGAAATGGCAACGGAGCATCTTTCTCTTTTTAATGTCAAACTAAATTAAGCACAAACATGAATTACGATATTGCAATCATAGGGGGAGGGCCGGCGGGCTATACCGCCGCCGAACGGGCAGCCGAAGGGGGCTTGAAGACCGTCCTCTTCGAAAAGAACGCCATCGGGGGCGTCTGCCTGAACGAAGGCTGCATTCCCACAAAAACGTTATTATACTCCGCCAAGATACTGGACAGTTTCAAAACAGCCTCCAAATACGGCATTTCACCGGAAGGGACGCCGTCTTTCGACATGGACAAGATCATCGGGCGTAAGAACCGGACGGTCAAAAAGCTGACATCCGGCGTGAAGATGCGACTCACTTCAAGCGGGATCACGATCGTCGAGGGTACTGCCGTGTTGAACGGGGAAACGGACGGAAGGATCCGCTTAGACTGCGGAAACGACCTTTTCACCGTCAAAAACGTACTCCTCTGTACCGGTTCCGAAACGGTAATCCCTCCCATCGAGGGACTCTCGGACGTAGACTACTGGACTTCGCGGGAAGCGCTCGACAGTAAAGAGCTTCCCGAAGAACTTGCCATCATAGGCGGCGGCGTGATCGGGATCGAGTTCGCCTCTTTCTTTACCAGCATGGGAGTAAAAGTGAAGGTGATCGAGATGATGCCGGAAATACTCGGCGCGATGGACAAAGAGGCCTCCGCCATGCTCCGGAGCGAATATGCCAAGAAAGGCGTGGAATTCCATCTCGGTACAAGAGTGATCGAGGTCAACCCGAAAGAGGTCATTGTCGAGAAAGACGGCAAGACGAATGCGATCCCGGCGGACAGAATCCTGGTGAGCGTAGGACGCCGGGCCATCACCAACGGTTTAGGCCTGGAAAGCCTTTCCATCGAGACGGACCGACGGGGTGTCCGGGTGAACGAATATATGCAGACCTCCCATCCGCACGTGTATGCAGCCGGCGACATCACAGGATTCTCGCAACTGGCCCATACGGCCTATCGGGAAGGCGAGGTTGCCGTCAACCATATCTTAGGGCATGAGGATTGGATGGACTACAGGGCCATTCCCGCCGTCGTCTACACCAATCCCGAAGTGGCGGGTGTCGGCAAGACGGAAGAGGAATTGAAGGCGAACGGAGAATACTACAACCTTGTCAAGATCCCCATGACCTACTCCGGCCGTTTTGTCGCCGAAAACGAAACCGGCAACGGGCTATGCAAGCTCCTGACAAACGTGAACGGCCGGATCATCGGTTGCCACCTGTTGGGAAATCCGGCATCGGAGATCATCGTCATTGCCGGTATCGCCGTCGAGCACGGTTATACGGTCGATGAATTCAAGAAAACCGTATTCCCCCATCCGACTGTCGGAGAGGTGATACATGAAAGCCTCTACCTCTGATTTATGCTTTATATCGACAATCCATACACCGATGCCTGGTTCAACCTGGCGGCCGAAGAGTATCTGCTCAAGAACTTTTCGGACGACATCTTCATGTTGTGGCAGAACGAACCGTCCGTCATCATCGGGAAGCATCAGAACGTATGGGACGAGATAAACCATAACTATATAGAGGAGAAGCACATCAAAGTCGTACGCCGTTATTCCGGCGGCGGGGCCGTCTATCACGATTCCGGCAACCTGAATGTCACCTTCATACAAAACAGCAAGGAACTTGCATCCGCCACCTTCACAGCCCGGCTGATCGCCTTCCTTGCCACATTCGGCATCCGGGCGGAAGCTGACGAACGGCAGGCACTCACGATCGACGGGCTGAAAATATCGGGCAGTGCGCAATCCATCCACAAAGGCAGGCTCTTGCACCACGCCACCCTCCTTTTCTCCACCGACCTCTATCACCTGGCGACCGCCCTCAAAAGTACAAGGCGGAGGCCGGAGATAAATGAGGTGAAGCCCGCTCCTTTTTATGTCAAGTCCGTAAAAAGCCCGGTCACCAATATATGCACCTATACCCGCAAAGCGATATCTATCGGAGAATTCAGAGACGCGCTTCTGAACTATTTTACGGAAAACAGGACGGCCCCCCGTCCCTATTCATTCACTGAAAACGATTTGAACGCCATCCGGTCCCTGCGTGACAACAAATATGCGACGCCGGCCTGGACCTTCAATATCAGAACATAAAATACACATTAAAACTATGTCGACATTTGAAATAAAAATGCCCAAACTGGGCGAAAGCATCACGGAAGGGACGATCGTCTCCTGGTCCGTCAAAGTAGGCGACACTGTTCAGGAGGACGATGTCCTCTTTGAAGTGAGCACCGCCAAAGTCAGTGCCGAAATCCCCTCTCCGGTAGCCGGAAAAGTGCTCGAACTGCTGTTTGCCGAAGGCGATACGGTGGCCGTCGGCACAACCGTCGCCCTGATCCGGTTGGAAGGCGAAGAGGAAGAAGCTCCCGAAAGCCCCGCTCCCGCAGCGGCCAAAAGCAACGAAAGCACAACGGTACAGTCTGCCCCGGCAGAACCCGCCCCGCCCGTCAAATCATCCAAGGAAGAAGACGGAAGATGGTATTCTCCCATCGTGCTGCAACTGGCGAAGGAAGCCAAAATATCGCAAGCCGAACTGGATGCCATTCCGGGAACCGGCTACGAAGGGCGTCTCAGCAAAAAAGATATCAAAGACTATATAACGACGAAGAAAAGCGGAGTAGCTCCACAAAGTGAAACCGAAAACTTGCGCCAACCGTCGACGCAGCCCACCGTCAACGATCAACGCAACGCGTCGTCAACGGTCGACGGTGGACACCGTCACCAGTCAACGCCGCCCACCATCGACGATCAACGCAATCCGGCATCTGTCACCGGAGACGAAACGGTCGAAATGGACCACGTTGCCCGTATCATATCCGACCACATGGTAATGTCGAAAAAAGTGTCTCCTCACGTTACGACCGTTGTCGAAGCCGACGTTACCCGCCTCGTCAAATGGCGCAGCCGCGTGAAAGAGGCCTTCTTCAAACGCGAAGGCGTGGCGCTCACCTATATGCCTGCCATTGCCGAAGCCACGGCCAAGGCATTGGCTGAATTCCCATACGTGAACGCATCGGTAGACGGTTACAAGGTCATTCTGAAAAAGCATATCAACCTGGGTATCGCCGTGTCGCTGCCGGACGGCAACCTGATCGTTCCGGTCATACACGATGCGGACAAGTTGAATCTGAACGGCCTTGCCGGCAGCATCGACAGCCTTGCCGCCAAAGCACGCACGGGTAAACTGATGCCGGACGATATACAAGGCGGAACTTTCACGATCACCAACTTCGGTTCGTTCAAGAGCCTGTTCGGTACGCCGATCATCAACCAGCCGCAGGTGGCCATCTTAGGCGTCGGCTTCATCGAAAAGAAACCGGCCGTCGTGGAGACACCCGAAGGAGATACGATCGCAATCCGCCACAAGATGTACCTGTCCCTGTCGTACGATCACCGGATCATCAACGGCGCCCTCGGCGGCGAGTTCTTGCGGCGGGTTGCGGATTATCTGGAAGAGTGGGATAAGTAGGATATTAATCGCTAACAAACAACATATTATAGTTCCCCTCTGTAGGAAACTCGCGTTTCCTGCCGAGGGAACTACAATTTCCTGCCTGGGAAACGAGAGTTCCCTGCCGAGGAAATAAAAGTTTCTTACCGAGGAAACTGTAAACAACTAAAATAATAAAGTATGAAACGATACGATATAAAAACGACCGATACCGAGACCCTTCGCAAATGGTATTACCTGATGAGTCTCGGCAGGGCGCTCGATGAAAAGGCGCCTTCTTACCTGCTCCAGTCCTTAGGCTGGTCCTATCATGCCCCTTATGCCGGACATGACGGCATCCAGCTCGCCATCGGGCAGGTATTCCACCAGGGAGAGGATTACCTCTTTCCCTATTACCGCGATATGCTGACCGTCCTGTCCGCCGGAATGACGGCGGAAGAAATCATCCTGAACGGCATCTCGAAAGCGACCGATCCGTCCAGCGGCGGACGGCACATGTCCAACCATTTCGCCAAGCCGGAGTGGCATATCGAGAACATATCCTCGGCGACCGGGACACACGACCTGCACGCCGTAGGTGTCGCCCGCGCAATGGTCTATTACGATCATAAGGGCGTTGCGATCACTTCGCACGGCGAGTCCGCCACTTCCGAAGGCTACGTCTACGAAGCCATCAACGGGGCGAGCAACGAGCAGCTCCCCGTTATCTTCGTCTTGCAGGACAACGGCTACGGCATCTCCGTCCCCAAAAAGGACCAGACGGCCAACCGCAAGGTAGCCGACAACTTCTCCGGCTTCAAGAACCTGCGCATCATCCACTGCAACGGGAAAGACGTTTTCGACTCGATGAACGCCATGACCGAAGCCCGCGAACATGCGATCAATACGCATAATCCGGTGATCGTCCATGCAAACTGCGTGCGCATCGGCTCCCATTCGAACTCCGACAAGCAGACTTTGTATCGCGATGAAAACGAACTTGCCTACGTGAAAACAGCCGATCCGCTGCAAAAATTCCGCCGTATGCTGCTCCGTTACAATCGCCTGACCGAAGAGGAACTGAAGCAGATAGAAGCGCAGGCGAAAAAAGACCTGAGCGCTGCCAACCGCAAAGCGATGGCGGCTCCCGAACCCGATCCTGCAACGATCTACGACTATGTCCTGCCCGAACCTTACCAACCGCAGAAATATACAGACGGCACACACAAAGAAGAAAATGGCGAAAAGAAAACACTGGTAACCGCAATCAACGAAACACTAAAAGCTGAATTCCGCCATAACCCGAATACATTCCTGTGGGGACAGGACGTGGCTAACAAAGACAAAGGCGGCGTGTTCAACGTCACCAAAGGCATGCAACAGGAGTTCGGGCCGAAACGTATCTTCAATGCTCCCATCGCCGAAGACTACATTGTGGGCACGGCCAACGGCATGTGCCGCTTCGACCCGAAAATACACGTCGTGGTAGAAGGAGCCGAATTTGCCGATTACTTCTGGCCGGCCATCGAGCAATACGTCGAATGTACACACGAATACTGGCGAAGCAACGGGCAGTTCACCCCTAACCTGACGCTCCGCCTGGCATCGGGCGGTTATATCGGCGGCGGACTCTACCATTCGCAGACGATCGAAGGAGCGCTGACCTCCATTCCGGGGGCCCGCATCGTCTATCCTTCGTTTGCCGACGATGCGGCTGGATTGTTGCGCACCAGCATACGTTCGAAGGGCTTCACCGTCTTTCTCGAACCGAAAGCGCAATATAATTCGGTTGAAGCGGCCGGTTTCGTGCCGGAAGACTTCGAAGTTCCTTTCGGAAAAGCCCGCATCCGCCGGCCGGGTAGCGACCTGAGCGTGATCACGTATGGCAATACGACACATTTCTGCCTGACTGTCGCCGAAAAGCTGAAGAAAGAGCATGACTGGGAGGTGGAAGTGATCGACATCCGCTCGCTGATCCCGCTCGATACGGAAACGATCTTCGCCTCCGTGAAAAAGACCGGCAAGGTGCTGATCGTACATGAAGACAAGGTGTTCTCCGGTTTCGGTGCGGAAATAGCCGGAATCATCGGGACGGAGATGTTCCGCTATCTGGACGCTCCGATCCAGCGCGTCGGTTCCACCTTTACCCCTGTCGGTTTCCATCCGGTCCTCGAAAAGGCGATCCTGCCGGGTGAAGAACGGATCTACAACGCTGCAAAAACATTATTAGAATATTAATGAAAGAGACGGGGCAATCCGTCTCTTATAAACAGTACACAGAATGAAGAAAATAGGTTTATTCTATGGTGGCATAACCGCTAAAACAGCCGTAGTCGCCTTGAAAATACAAGAAGCCTTCGCGGAAAACGAGGTCGTCCTGATCCCGATCGAAGGGGCGACACGCGAGGAATTCGAATCGTTCGACAACATCATTGCCGGAACTTCCACCTGGTTCGACGGGGAACTGCCGACCTACTGGGACGAGTTTCTACCGGAAATAGAATCCATCGACATGACGGGCAAGAAAGTCGCCCTCTTCGGCCTCGGCGACCAGGAACGCTATCCCGACAATTTTGTCGATGGAATCGGCATTCTGGCGGAAGCCTTTATCAAGAGCAACGCGGAACTGGTCGGCTTCATGCCTGTCAGCGATTACCACTTCACCCAATCACGAGCCGTCAAGGAAGGGCATTTCCTGGGACTCGCCCTCGACATCGAGAACCAGTCCGAGCAGACGGAAGAACGCATCCTGAAATGGGTCACGGAACTGAAAAAAGAGTTCCGGTAATCAATCATTATCAGACTAAAGTCCACTCGCTGAGCGAATATAATTTAGGCACGGATTTCACGGAAAACACGGAAAGAAAATAAATTCATCCGTGTTTTCCGTGAAATCCGTGCCTAAAAAATTGTAATAAAGGTGTTTTCCGATTACTGCAAGCGACGAATACCCACCGCCTTATTATACTGGGCAAGGGATGCTTTCTGCTGATACCAGGTCTGGATCAGGCTGCTATAAGACTGAATCCAGGAAAGCTGGGCGGAAAGGACGTCGAGGATCGGAAGTTTCCCCTCGTTATAGCTGAACGTATTCAGGTCGAGGTTTTCTTCGGCGATCTTGCAGGCCTCTTCGGCGACATCGATCTGCTTCGTGTTTTCCGTCAGGCTGGTCCAGGAATTGGCTACCTCCTGGGAAATCTGGTCACGTACATAATCCATCGCATACTCCTTGCTGCGCAAGATGGCTTTCTGGGAATTGACCTCTTTGAAACGGGCGCCCCAACGGAACAAAGGTATCTTGAGGGAGGCGAACACGGCTGGTGTCCAAAGCTGGTCGGAACCTTTCACGTTCAGCATCGGAGTGCCCCAGGTTCCCTGGAAACCGATCGCCAGTGTCGGATTATATTTGGCTTTCGACAAGTTGATCTGCCGTTTCTGGTATTCGATATTCAATCGGGAGATCGTGAAATCCGGCCGGTTCTGCAAAGCGGCCTCCTCCCCTATGTGCATAGGCAACGGCTGGACCATCGTGATGGCATCGGCAATCTCTACCGGCGTCATAGGAGGAACCCCCATCAGCACGTTGAGGTTCTGCAAGGCGATCTGATAGTCCTTGTAGGCAGCACTTTTGTTCAATTCCGCTTCTTTCAAACGGGACTGTACCTGCAAGAGGTCGGTCTTGCTGATCTGTCCGTCATTGAAACGGGTAGTCAGCACGTTTGCCAGTTCCTGCACGATATCGACATACTGGCACATGACATCGTACATGCCCTTACGGGCAGCGGCAGACCAGTAGTTCAGGTCGGCGGCATACACGATATTATCCGTCGTCAGGTCTTCCGCTTCGGAAGCGATCTCTCCCTGTATCTGGGCGGCCTTGTAATTGTTGTAGATTTGTCCGCCGGCATAGATCGGCTGGCTTACGGTAGCTCCCAAGCTATAGGTGTTGTGATCCATTTCGACCGACATGCCCGGCCCGAAATCCAAGTCGTACTTATTGATACGATACTGGTAGCTGCCGGAGAAATCGACAGCCGGGAAGAAAGCGGTCTTGGCCGCCTTGATAGCATGCTGCATCGCAATACGTTCTTCCGCACTCTGTTTGATCTGACGGCTATACTCAAGCACTTTCTGCTTGTAGTCTGCAGCCGTGACAGGCTTTTCCTGTGCTCCCACAGATAACCCCCCCAACAGCATGCAACCGATAATTATTTGAGTTCTCATTTTATTATACCGATTTAATCTTAAAGAATATACAATAGGTCACCGGAAGCACGAAAATGGTCAGGATGGTCGAAACGAACAGACCTCCCATAATCGTCGCCGCCATACCGGCAAACATGGCATCGCCCAACAACGGCAACATACCTAAGATCGTCGTTCCCGAAGCCATCGTCACCGGAACGATACGCGTCTTCGTAGCCTCGATAACAGCATTGACCGGCGCCAAGCCACTGTTGAGCTGCAATCCGATTTCGTCCACCAGTACGATCGCATTCTTGATATTCATACCGATCAGACCTAACAGACCGAGCATGGCAAAGAAATCGAGCGACTTGCCGAACACCAGCAATCCCAGTACCACACCGATGAAGATCAACGGCAACATACACATGATCAAGACCGGCTTCCGGTAATATTTCGGGAAGAGGAACAACAGGGTGACATAGATCAGGCCGAACATCAACGGGATATTGGCGGCAATCGCCTTGTTGCCCTTATCCTGTTCGGACTGTTCGCCGAAGTATTGCAGTTTATATCCTTCGGGAACCTGTACCTCCTGCTGGATCTCCTGCCACAACTGGTTGAAAGCAGCCATCGTATTGGCGCCGCGTTTCGGTTCGCATTGCATCATCATATAACGTTGGCGATTGTAACGCTTCACGACACTGTACTCGTAATCGAGCGAGAAATCGTCGATCACCTGCTCTACTTTGACAGAACGCCCTTTGGCGCTGTAGACCGGCAAGGTCTTGATGTCGTTCAGGTTCATGGAATCCCGGTCGGCATCTTTCAGCAGGATCGGCATAAACACATCCCCCTCGCGATATTCGCCTAAAGGCACGCCGTTGGTAGCCGAACGAAGCGAATAGGCCATCTGCTGGCGGGTGATACCCAAGCGGAGACCTTTTTCCTGCGAGTACAACGGCTTCCATACCGGAACCTTGTTTCCCCAACTGTTACGCACTTCCATCACCATGTCGTTCTTGCGGGCGATCTCCTGCGCACGCTGCGTCAACGCCACCAACGTATCGATATTATCGCCGACGAAGCCGATCTCGATGGCTGCATCAGGCACTGGAGACAATGCGAACAAAGCGGAACGCGTCAGGATGTCCGGATAGTTGGCTACCATATATTCATAGAACTTGTTTTCCTCGCTCTGCGCATCCTTCGCGTTCTTGGTCTCGATCAAGACATTGGCGAAGTTCGGTTTCGGACCGATAGATGAACTTGCCAGGTAATAACGCACCGGCGAGCCCCCCAACGTGAACGAATAGGATTTGATATTCTCGTTATTCTTAAGATATTCCTCTATCTTGATCACATTCCTTTCCACATCGTCGATCCCATACCCTTCCGGGAAGATCAGGTCGGCACGGAAATAGGGCTTGTTCATGATCGGGAAGAAGCTCTGCGGCATAATCCCCATGATGAACAAGGACAGAAACAAAGTCGCCACAACCGAAGCGAGCGTCAGATAACGACGCTTGATCAGGCGGCCCAACACATGCTCGAACTTATGGTACAACTTCGTGTCGTACGGGTCTTTTGCCTCTCCCGGCTTGGCTTCCTTCAGGATAAAGCTACCGAAAGTCGTTGTCTGCGTCAAAGCCAATACCCAGCTCAGTCCGAGAGACACGGCAAGCACGATAAACAACGGCTTGACAATCTCGGCCACGGAAGCCGGCGCCAAGTACATCGGCAGGAAAGAGCAAACAGCGATGAAGGTCGCACCCAGCAACGCCCATTGCGGCTTGGTAGCCCCGTCGACCAACGCCTGGTAGCGTGACAGGCCGCGCTTGATGCCGACCTGCGCATTATCGGTCACCACGATCGCGTTATCCACCAACATACCCATCGCAATGATGAAAGCCGCAAGCGACGTACGGTTCAGTCCGACGCCCCAGATCAACATGATCAGCAACGTGCCGCCAACCGAGAAAAGCAGCGAACTGCCCACCAGCATACCGGCACGCGATCCCATCACCAGGAAGATAATCACAATTACGATGAGCAACGATTCGATCAGGTTCAGGATAAACCCGTTATTCGCTTCGTTGGCAATCTGGTTTTCCGGATAGATGGTTTTCAAGTCCATACCGATCGGGAAAAGTTGCTCCATCTCTTTCAGATGGGCGGCAACCGCATTACCGACTGCCACGACGTCATCTTTCGCTCCCGTAGCCACACCGATGCCGATGGCCCGTTTGCCATCCACGCGCATCAGGTTGGTAGGCGGGTCCATATAGCCCCGTTCGATAGTGGCGATATCACCCAGACGGACTTCGCCGCCGCCTTTGGTGACAATCAACTGGTCGCGTATGTCCTGTATACTTTTATACGTACCTTCGGCACGCACGCGAAGCTGATAGGTCCCGGTCATGATCTCACCCGTGTTGACCAACAGGTTCTGGGTTTGCAGGACCTGCTGGATCGAGTTCGGGTCGATCCCCAAGTTTGCCAGCTTGGGTACGGAGATACGCACATTCACGACCTGCGTCTGTTCTGCAAACAGATAGACCTTCTGCACGCCCTGGATAGGCGTCAGCTCGGTCTTGATCTTCTGCGCCCAATCGCGCATATCGTCGTAGGTAAAGCCTTCATCGGCAGTCAGAGCGTAATAGATACCGAACACGTCCCCGAAGTCGTCACTCACATTAATGGCGGAGGCGCCACTCGGAAGGCGGGGCTGGATATTCGCCACTTTACGACGCAACTCGTCCCATTTGACCGGCATGTAATCCGGCGCCAAAGTCGGCTGCAATTCGATCGAGATCTTCGACATGCCGAAATAAGATTCAGACTTGATCTGAAAGACATCCGACATGGACTGAATTTCCCGTTCGATAGGCTCCGTTATCAATTTCTCCACCTCTTGAGGAGTAGCGCCCGGATATTGCGTAACCAAAACAGCCTGCTTGATTACGAAAGGCGAGTCCTCCTTCTTCGGCAATTTAAAGAAAGAATATATACCCCCGATCAGCATGATGGCCAAAAAGAAATATATAATCTTCTTATTCTCTAAGGAATATACTGGAAGATTCATTATTTATCAACTTAATCTGTTAATACTTTTACCTGTTGCCCTTCAACCAGACGGGTAGCTCCGGCGGAAACCACCTGTTCGCCGGCATTCAGGCCCTTGAGAACGATAACATCGTCTTTTCCGACCAGTCCGGCTTCTTCAATCCGGCGACGTTCCACCTTTTGCGACTGGGCATTATAGACAAACACAAATTTGTCGTTGTTTTCTTCACTGGCGACAATAGCCGAGAGAGGTGCCAACACCGCTCCCTCGTTAAAGCTCTCGCTTTCGATATTCAGGACCACGCGGCAAGAAAAACCAACGGCGACCTTGTATTTGTTCAGATTGAATTCGGGATCGTCGATATACAGGAAGACGGGAACGCCCGAACCATCGGGAGACGCTTCCACATATTCCTTGACCTTCGCTTTGAAACGGATGCCTTTGTAGTTGTCGAATTCCACATATATCTGGTAAGGAGTAGAGAAATAGGTGATGTTCGTCTCCGGCATCGTGAACTGGATCTGCAACTTGTCCGGGTTGATGAGGCAAACGATCCCTTGTCCGGCCTGCACTTTCTGATAATTCTCTACATATTTCTTCTGGATAAATCCATCGAACGGAGCACGCAGTTTGGTTTGTTCCAACTGGTTCTGTGCATATTCGAACGCAGCCTTTGCATTTGAATAAGAGGCTTCGGTCGTTTCATATTCCTGCTTGGAAATTGCCTGTTTGGATAACAGTTTCCTGGCACGTTGCAATTGTGCTTCGGCCGTTTGGAAAGAGGCTTTCTTCGCTTCATATTCCCATTTGAAATCCTGCGGATCGATCTCTGCCACGACCTGTCCCGTACGGACTTTTTGCCCTTCATCCACATTCAGCGAAATCAGCGGTCCGGACATCTTAAAGGCTAGGTCACTGAACTGGTCCGGCGATACGACGCCGCTAAACGACTTTTCCACAAGATTCAAAGAGGTCACTTCCGCCAGCTTCACCGGACGGGGACCTTGCTCCTTCACCGGCGGCTGACTACACGACATCAATGCTGCCAATACAAAAACGGGGATTAATTTACCATTCATGATAACTTTCATTTAGTTATTTGTCATTATTATATTCTGATTATTAATTGCATACCCAGGCCTTTACACCTTAAGAATACAACATTCTTTTAAAATCGATTGTTCCGGTTTCCACAGGATTTCAAAGGCTGCCCTCCGATAATTTTTCGGATATATGCATTAAAACGACCAACTGCTCCAATCGACCGCCTTCTCCATTTCTTTTTCCTGATCGTCCGGGATAGACGGGAAGAAATCAATATCTGTCACCTTCTCCACGCTATCGATAGGAATTGCCATCGTTTTCAGTGAATTATCCTTATAATCCCTGTTTTCGAAAAGGAATCCGATACCTTTGTAACCTTCTCCCGTATGATAACATATTACTTTATAAAAAGATTTGGGGATCGCCACCCTGTTTTTCCCTAACCGTTTCATATCGTTTGTAATGACGGGACCCGTAACGATCAAAAGCGAACCGTTCTCCAACGCCCACAAGCGGCACTGTTCCTCCAGGTCTTTCCAGATGCCCCGGTTCAATTTCGGTTTCTGCGGGCAGATATTACTCAGGTAGAAAGACTCACGCATGGCTTTAGCAGACCATTTCATGTCGCCTGCCGGAGCCAGATGCCCCCGGTCATAACCGGTACGTGTATAATCTTCATTGGTTGCCGTCGCGCCTTTGACCTGCGGGTCGGACACAAACTTGTTAGAGCGTTCCGTCTTTTTGCTTTTGGCCTCCGTCGCCGTCAGTTCGTATGCGACCCAGTTGGCAATCCGATATTCGGAATTGTAAGAGACCGTATATCCTTCATGCTTGATAACCTGCTCCCGGCGTTTTGCCTTTAAGCGGGGTATCTCCGTATTTGCGGGGATCTTAAATGTCTTTGTGGAAGATTTGGCTGGAGCTTTATTGGCAGCGGTTTCTTTTGCAGGAACTTTCTTCACTGGCGACTTTTCCGGTGTCTTTTCTTTCAGAGTGTTTACAGCTTTTTTAGATGAAACTGCCTCCTGTCCCTTTTTCTCCAAAGCCGCCGGTTCATGTCCGGTCGCCGGAGCAAAGTAATCATATATGAACAGAAACCCTATAAAACAAGCCACCACGATACACGCCCCCATAAACATCCACTTCACTGTGGAAAGGAAGCCTGAAGTCTTCTGAACCTTTTTCCGCGGTTTCCTTACGCTTTTTCTCTTTGCCATCTCTCTTGATAAAACCTATTCCTACTTGGGCGCAAAAGTAGGCAATATAAGGATGCTGTACAACATATATATTGGTTTGGATTGTTAGAAAAGATGGTTTAAATGCAGTTTTTATCCTATTTCATCTCCCCTGCAATTCCAGTATGAGTTCGTCTACGATGTATAAGTCACCCATCAGATAGAGATAATCCTGCGGATCATGTAGCCGCTCGCAGGTCTTCGACTCATAGAAGAGATCAAAAGCTCTTTCAGGTGTGATGTCCAATGCCTTATGCACTTGTGTCACGATTCGCCCGATTTTATTCCAAAGTAATATATCGCTTAACATGGTTTTATTTTCCCAACTTATGCTTCTCCCAATTTTGCAAACTGCTGACCATCTCTTCCGTCACATGTTCCCGGCTTTCAAAGCCTGCAAACAGGTCCAATCCTTAACGATGGATCAACACCTGTTGCATCTCCATTTATGATACGAGCGACTTCCCTACACCCGCAATCGCATGATGATACTCTGTGGCATAGTGAACAGCCTTTTGGCTTATAAGAACTATCTGCAAACAAATTCCAATAATCGACATCTGTAATCAAGCTTTGAGAGAATATATGTCCCACAATTTTAGACGAATGGTTACATGTCCTGATTTCACCGGATGGTCCAACCACGAAGAACCCTTTTACCGCCGCACATTGATATCCAATCCCTAATCTTTTGTATTTCTGGGGATCAAGAATAGAACATAACGCAATCTCAGTTCCGACATGCCCATAGCGATTTGAGAGTGAAAGTACCTCTTCAGCGGTATCAAGCATACCATTGAGTTGCTCGTTAGACAATGAAAGTTCTTCAATATATTCCAATCCCCGTCCACCTGGCAAAAAGCGGTTTAGCAAAAGTCCGTCTGCACCATTGATCAATCCTAAAGATATGGTTTCGAACAGTTCCTCATAATTCTTCTTTGTTACTGTAACATTCACCATCGCGTGTACACCAATCTCTTTGGCTTTTGAGAACCAGTATAAAACACCATCGGCATTATCCACTTGGGTATGTTCTGCGAATGTCGAATATCCAGGCAGACTCATACTCAGTTGAACATCGAGCTTTTTAAACAGCAGAAGCCAATTCTCATTCATTATCCGTCCATTAGAGATCAACACTATAGGGTAATGTAAACCTCTTTTGTCTCCCTCTTCTCGGATATAAGTCAAGATTTCCGCTAAATTTTCCTTTAATAAAGCCTCCCCTCCCGAAATAGAGAACGTTTCCACTTCCAAATTAAACAACTTTAATATAGCTTTTTGCCACTCATCCAGAGAAAGTTCTCTTCCTTTATTATAAGTTGAATTGGGGGCATACCAAGGACATGAACAAAAAAGGCACTTGTGATTACATCTATAAGTCAATTCAAGAACGACTGATTTGGGTATTTGAGTTGCCATTAGAATGGTAAATCGTCTTCTTCGTTATACTTCTGTTTATTCTGCTCTCGTATTGATTCCCATTGTTTTTTTTCCGAAAGAGACTCTTCTAATTCCCCGATTAATTGCTCCGGAGTTTTACCTTCTTGCATACCTTCGCTTATATGAATGCCTGTCATTTTTTCGATGCACTTTATATTATCCCTTAGCAATTCCATGTCACCATGATCGCTGGAATAAAAACGATTGTCTTTTAAGTAATAGAGAACGGCTCTGTATGAATTTAAATCAGAAGAGAGGGCAATATGATACGGCTCACTTTCTGCTGTTCTAAAGTAAAAAGCTCGATACATATTACTCCAATAAACAGGTGACAAATCCTTTGTGTCGTACGAATTACTAAGAATTTGCTTTTTCATACACTCCGGACAAATATCTCTCGACTCTGCCTGATATCCAAGTTCATTCATTTCTTGCACATGTTGGTTAATCAATTCATAATCACGAGACCATCCACTCATTTCTGCTGATTGACCGCAAATATCACAGGTGTGTTCTATCCAAGGCGTAGCGCACGGACTATAACACATCGCACTCCTTTGCGGCACATGAACAATTATGTCATCTCTCGCTATTTCCTTTAGGCGAGTTATCAGTTCTTCTTTCGTTGGCTTATCTGTTTTCATTCTCATATTTCTATCCATTAGTACCCTGTTATTGTTTCAGAATATGGATTTTGCTTATGCACGTTATAATTCCGAATGGCACTATCTTTATTCGCATTCGCATAGCAATATTCACATAAATGAGGACAAGTATTATATTCTCCTATATCCTTGCTCTCAATGCACTGACAAAGAGCACGCTGTCCTTTGGCTTTCTCATACCTTTTAAGAGCATATAATCCATTGCCCAAATCCAATGCTCCATCAGGAATAGAGTTATCAAACAAATCCATTCCTGTTTTTCTAATTTCTACGCCTAAATGTTTCATCAATACATTGTCATTATATGCAAAACGTATTATTAAGTCATCATCTATACACTTATTGGCTTTTATTCCATATTGTTCATAATCCTTTTTTTCACCGCATGTAGCTAATATATAATTCCATTTTTTATTAAGAGAAGACAACTTTTGCGCAAAATCGGACATCATGCTTGGAGTCCAATCAATATATTGTATCTCATTTTTTCTCAAATTCTTTTCTACACGGCCATATAAAAGAATATCAGCATAACTAAAAACCAATTTTTCAGTATACCCTTTTAACTTATCACCTATGTTCTCGATTTTTCTTAATAAATCTTCTTGCGAAATTTTATCTGTAAGAATCAATGGGTCAAACCTCCATACTACACGCCCCACCCCAAGCCGATCAACTAATCGTTTGAATGTATCAATACGTTGCACCAAAGGTGGCACACCTTTTTCTAACTTCTCGTCTTCATAATCATTCAAAGTATATTGTATATAACAACTTATATGACGTTCTTCAAGGGTATTTATATAATTCAATAAATTCAATGGGTTTTTTGACCAAAAAACAATGAAACGAGTATTGCAATACGAAATTGCATACTTTTTATTTCCGCAAAATGGATTTTTCCAACAAGAATATCCCTCTTTTAACCGATTGAAAAACCAATCTGCATAAAAAGCAGGTATATCTGTAGAACGACTAGCTGAAACTATAACTGGCGAGAAAACAGGAACAGCCTCTCCACTTTCTAATATCATTATCTCTTTTCTATTACTATTCATACAATTACAAATTAACAGAAAACACTCTGACTATTTTTGTCCACTTACTATTACATTGTTCACAATCATTATAGCACTGATATCCTTTAAACAAAGAATTACAAGACCATACCTGATCTTCTTTCTTTGATTCGTCACTACAAATTATTTGAAAATCGGAACAATCAGAAAAAGACATTACAAAATCATCTATCCGATTACAAAGTTGGACTGTTTGGTATGGGCTTACACAAATAAAGACATTTTTCCCTATTTGAGTTCTTTTTATCAAATATGCCAAACGCATCATATCATAGCTTTCCACATCCAACACGTTTGAAAACAAATGTACAGTAATATTTCCAAACTCTAATGATTGTATAACATCAATATCTGACAACTCGTCAAATTCTTTACATATCGTCCGACATTCAAACTTTCGATTAGATTGCTGTTCGTGAAACAGCTTTGTATGTAATGCAGCTCTCTTAAGCGACACTTCGCTTGGTTCTATCAACGTATAAAAAGAGCAATTATCAAGTTGAGTTACCTCTAAGAAACTAATAGTAGCCAATCCTACACCGCACCCCCAATCTACAATCCGAATACTACCCGGATTTTCACACCACATCAGATTTTCAATGGCATATTGAATTTTTGCATAATGCATGTTAGCGTACGATTTTACATATTGAAACATTTCTATTTCGTCTTTCAATGGAATCTTGCCCCTTCCTGGAGGAGGAGGTAGGGTCTTAGCTTCTTCTCGAGCAAACTTTTGAATATCGGATACTTCCAGTTTATAAACACTATTCAAATACATACTATATCCTGTATCTTCTTCTATCATAAACGGATCTCTTATTTCATTCACCGCTTTTTGGGAAAGTTCTTCTATTTCCGGAAAAACAGGGACAGGATCATCTATTGTTTCTTCAACCTCCTTGTAATCTGTAGCTACAGAAGGTTTTTCCTCAATATCATCATAGACTTGATGCCTTGTCTCATTTTTTTCTATCTTAATAATTCCTTTGATACAACAATATACAACAAAGCAAATTATGATTATCAATAAGATAACTTCCATAGATTTTATCATTTGGCCACTTTGGCGAGATTAATAATAAAGAATCAAATGTGCAAAAAACAAATGTTCCCTGTGAATTTATTTAAAATATTTAAGCATAGACTTAACTTCATCGAGACCTTGATCTGCTGCTTTTTTGTACCAGACATAAGCCTGGTCAGTGTCTTTAGGAATCCCCTTTCCCTTCCAACACATGATAGAAAGGGACGAAGTAGACAAATGGTAAGCTAAGAACGCCACATTTCCACTCCCATCTCTCTTTTGAATGCTATTATCACAAGCAATCATTAACAAGAAAGATAAACATGCGCTGATCGTGGAACTAAAAGATAATATCTTAATCTTCATAATTCGTTCGACCTTTGAATTTTATTACTTAGGACTTCAATAGAGTGATCCAAATCTACTTTAACACGGCCATGACTAAATAAACCACTGACAGCACTATCATTTAATCCGAAGTTGTGCTCATTATCCAAGTTTTTAGCCCAGGAACGTAAGGTAGTTCCTATACGATTTTTCTCGGTCTCGCTTCCAGACAAATAATACTCTTCACGAGCTTTTTGTAAATAGTTTAATAATACTTCGTCATTCATCGTTAATACGAGATTATTCCGCTTGGCTACCTTGGCGAAGATTCATAATAATATAGATAGCTATATACACAAAACGTGGAGCCAGTCCTGTCGCCCGTTCCACGCTATAAAGGCTCTCGCATTGCCCTGTTCGTCGAAACGAGCAACGTCGAAAGCCCCACGCCGATGTGAATATATAACCTACCCCTTTATGCTTCCACGCCTGCCTTCAAGCGTAGAATCAATCACGGTAGTATATAATACACCCAAGGGGCATTCACCATTGCTTTGTTATTAACGAACAGTTTGAATTTGCGAGATTCTTATAGCGTCAAAACCAAAGCGTTCAGTAAACGCCTTTATGTATATGCGTCCCTCCCATCCGGCCAGCCTTAGCAGATCTGGCTTCGGCGTGAGGGAGACATGGCAAAACTACCATTTTTTTAGTTACTATACTACTTTTAGTACATAAACTTTTTCCACAAGCCACAAAAACAAACCATTCTCCCCCTACCATCCACTGCAAAGTTAATCTTTATACAACCATTTGTATTGTAAGGAATAAATGATAGCTTTGTAAGAGTATATAAGAAAATACGCTATGGAGACATTGATATATCATCTTCACCTTGTTGGGCGCCTACGCCGATGTGGAAGTGCACACTTCTAAGGGACGGATAGACCTAGTGATACGCACAATGAGCGACCTCTATATAATGAAAATGAAGTTGGACGGGACAGCCCGGGATGCCATCAAGCAAATCGATCTGAAAAACTACCCGGACCGGTTCGCCTTATGCAATCTGCCGATAACCAAAGTCAGAGTAAACTTCAGCACGAAAGACAGGAATATAGAAAGCTGGGTGATAGAATAGCCCGGCTCCCGCAATGACACACAAGCCTCTCTGGGTATGCCACCAACCGACACACCCAGAGAGGCTTTCTTGTTTTATGCAAAAGTGTGTATCCGGACTGAAAAACAAATTTTTATGCCCAACTATTCTGTAATCTGTGGCACTGATTATATAATCAGTGGTTAAGATTTGGAAATAATACGGCAAATAAGTATTGGTATGCAAGGAGCGAAAGGATATTCCTATAGCAAGCAAAACAATTCATATACAGCAGGCATGGCAAGATATATCACACAGGAAATGAGCGACCTCAACGATAAAGGCGAGAAGCGCGTGTACTACAGGATGAAGATAGAAGAAAACATCGACGCGAACCAATTTATGGATGAGATCGCCTATCCCGGATCGGGGCTGAGCCGGGCAAGTGTGGTGTCGGTAATGACCGCCGTGGCGGAACAACTGGCACGGTGCATGGCTGACGGACGGTCGGTGACACTCGAAGGGATCGGGACGTTCAAACCCAAATTAGGTGTAGTGAAAGACAAAGAGATAGACACGTTGGCGGAAGGAGAGCCGCAACGGAACGCACAGAGCCTTAAGGTGAACGGAGTCAGCTTCCGGGCGGACAAGAAATTAGTGCGCGACACCAACCGGCGGTGCAAGCTCACGCGTGGCGGGACAAGCCGCATCAAGTCGTCGCCCTACGCAGAGGAGGAGCGCCTCGCACAGGCTTTACGGTTTTTGGATGAGCATCACGTCATGCACGTGTCCGACTATATGCGCATCACCGGGCTGAAACGGACAAGCGCGACATTGGAACTACAACGTTTCCGCCATGCCCCATCCAGCGGGATCACCTTCTCAGGCAGCGGGAAACACAAAGTGTATATACGCAAAAAAGAGGGCTGAACGCCCTCTTTTCCTTACTTTATTCCGGAATGACAATATTATAACACAGGAATGACAAACGAGTGTTCGCCTGCTTCCAACCGTTTCATCCGGCTTTTCGACACCGGGACTTCGGCAGCCGTCCCTTCGGGGACGGAAAGGGCGACTTGTATCTTTTTTCCCTTCCGTTTCAGCGACACCTCGATCTTGCCGAAATGCGTGTCGATCGTGGCGGAGGCATCGGTCAGAGTTCCCATCTGCGGACAGACTTTGAAGGAGCGGAAACCTGGGGAAGTTGGTTCAATGCCGCATACTTTCTGGCTCAGCAGCGTAAGCGGGCCGCCGCTCCAGGCATGGTTGATCGTGCCGCCGCCGAAACCGTCCGGGCCGATTCCCCAGCCTTCGAACAGGGTCGTATATTCGGGGTAATTCATCATTTTCGCATAACGCTGTTTGATCCTCTCTAAGGCAAACGCCGGTTCATTCATCTGGAACAAGGCTTCGAGCACATACTTCTCCATATACGGGCTGGCATGATATTCCTTCTTCAAGACTTTAACTAAGGCAGGGTATTTATCGGCGGAAGCCAAGCCGGAAACGACAGCCATCGCCTGCGCACGGTCGTCCGTTTCTCCCTTATAGCCGGGGGAACGATAGGCTGATCCTGTCCAGAACTTCGTGTCGAAGCATTTCTCGATGCTGTACATCATGCGGCTGATCTTGCCGGCATCGGCCGTCTTGCCGAGTTGGAGGGCAAAAGCCTTCTCTGCCTTCAACGCCAAGTAGTACCAGCAATTGGACAATACGCCCATGTCGATGTTCTCGCCCCAGTCACCCCAGCTCCAATCGCCGTCGCGCTCGACGACCAGGCCGCTCTTGTCGACTTGCCATACCTCGTGCAGGTAGCGGTGCATGCGGTCGTAAATACCGGCGACGAAACTGCTGTCGCCACTATAATAATACTGGGTATAGAAACCGTACCAGCCCACCGAAGCCAGCATTTGCAACGGCAGTTCCTTCCGCCAGTTGCCCGCCGGGGCCGGAGCGAAGATCACGCCGTCTTCGCGTTGCCAGTTCATCAGCTCGTGGATGCCTTTCAGCGCCAGCTTATGGCTGGAGGGAGAAAGGGCATAGAAAGCCTCGCCCAATTCGTTCACCTCGTCGCCCCACCATTGCGCCCGTTCGCGATCCGGACAATCCATATAACTGTCGCGCATCGTGATATACAAGGTGCGGGCCGAACGTTTCCAGAGTTCGTCCATAAACGGATCGTTGCAACTGAAAGAACCCGTAAATTCGGCATTGTAGCCGGTCTCCCGGAATTTCACATCCAACACCTTCACGCCTTCCGGCAGGATATACAGCATCTCGTGGCCGTTCATCCAGCCAAAACTCTCATATTCCTGCACGCCGTCACGCGTGACATATTCGGCGCGGACGTTGTATTGGGAGCCGCCCTCATAGTTGTCCGTCCGGATATGGATCACCTTGCCGGCAGGAGCTTCCACCTTCAGGTAAGGAGTCACCTGGCTGTTATAAGGCAAGCGGCAATAAAGCGTATCGCCGGCAGCCGACCGGCGGACACTGACATACGGTTTCAAGCCGTAGTCTTTCCATAAGGGTATCGGACGCTCGACCAACTTGCCTAAAGGGGCGACCCCGACAGGCGAAATCACCTCGGCATTCGGCATCCTGCCCGTATAGCCGGGCCGGTTCCATCCGGACATCTCCATCCGGGCATCGAAACGGATGTTGCTTTCCGGCAGGCGGAAATTCGGATAGGGAGCACCCGTATTCTGATAGGCATCATATACGGCGCATTGCCAGCTCTTGTCGGAAACGATCTCGATGCCAGGAGCGACCGCTTCGAACAGCAAAGCCGCCAGCCCGCTGTTCACATGGCTGAACCCGCTCTTGCCGAAATGCCAGACCAGCACGGCAATCGTATTCTCGCCGTTTTGCAGATAAGGAGCGATCTCGACCGGATCGTAATAGGTATCATAAGGAGAAGGTCCCCGTTTCAATCCGCCTTCGAAGACGACCAAACGGCCGTTTATCCACAACCAATATTTGCTATCGGCAGCGATGCGGGCGGTAAGTGTTTGCGGAACCTTGTCTATATGGACGGTTTTACGGAAAGCCAGCCAGGTATTCGTCGCGCTCTGGCAACGTTCCGTATTGATCCAATGGGCTTTCCAGCCGGATTCGGCCCGGCCGGAAACGAACCACCCGGCCAACAATAATAGCAATAGATACTTTCTCATCTTAATCTAAATTTACAGTTCAACATAAACAAGAAGGCGGCATAGGTGAGGATCCCTGTGCCCCGCGGGTGGGGGTACCTCGATCCCCATAGGTGTCGACCGTGGTGTCCCTATAGGTGGGGAAGCCTCGATCCCCACAGGTATCAACCGAGGCTTCCCCACAGGTGTCAACCGAGGCTTCCCTACAGGTGAGGATGCCTCGGTTGACACACCCCTTCCTAAAAAGTGTTAACATACGTACCCGAACCGACCGTTTCCGTCTTATCGCCGACACGGATATCCGCCGTACAGCCGGACGGGATCGTCACGGTAAGGGTGACTTTGCCTCCCTCCCGTTTCCATTCGCTCGAAATCAATCCGCGTACGGAATGATACTCACCTTTCGCCCAATCCATTCCTTCCACGAAATGAGGGGTAATCAGAATATGGCGGAAACCGGGTCCGGCAGCATCGTAATTGATACCGGCAAGCTGGTTCATCATCCAGGCAGAGACATCTCCCATAAAGACATGGTTCAGGGAGGCGTCGCGGAACTCAGGACTCAATGTCCAGGTTTCAGGCAGCGTCGTATATCCCATCGTTTCCACCCAATAGCCCCAGGAAGGAGCTTCCGTCTTCGTAATCATCTTCATGGCATCCTCGACATAGCCGTAGCGGGTCAGCATGGCCGGAACCGACTTGCTTCCGAGCAGGCCGAAATCGAGGAAATGGTTGTTGGCACGCACGACCTCGCAAAGTTTATCGGCGACCAACTGCTCCTTCCCTTCCGGTACGATACCCAAATAGAGGGCGATCGCCTGTGCCGTCTGGGTTCCTTCGGCATAGACTCCCGTTTCGGGATTGAAGAATTTACGGTTGACCAAGTCTTTCAACTCATCGGCTTTCTGCCGGTAAGGAGCGGCATCTTTACCCAACAGGCCGGCGAAACGGGCCATCAAGGTGTAATCCAGATAATAATAGGCGGTAGAGGTATAGGTATTGTCGGTCGTAGACTTCCAGTACACCCAGTCTCCCAGGCCGAAGGTCAGGTAGCCGCCGTCCTTCTCTTTTGCTTTCAGGTAATCCAGATAGCGCAACATCGTAGGATACAGGTTCTCGATACTGCGTGTCTCGCCATAATAGTTATACAGGGCGTTCGGGATGATAAACATGGCGGCATCCCATACCGGACCGGGCCATTCGCCGTATCCCCAGCCGCTTGACGGGATAATGCCGGAGATTTCACCGGCTTCGCGCTGGTTGTCGATGAAGTCGTTCATCCATTTCTCATACAAGGTGATACCGTCGAAGCCCAACAGGCCGAGGTCGATCGCGACATGCGCATCGGCCGTCCAGCCGTTCTTTTCACGCTGCGGACAATCGGTCGGGATGCTGTGCAGGTTGCTGCGGTAGGCCTCCATGGTCGCCTTCCATATCTTGTTCAGCAACGGATCGGAGCAGGCGAAGGAGCCGACGGGCTGAACCGCCGTATGCATGAACAGTCCGGTCAGGCTCTCTTTTGTCAGGGTTACAGGAGCCGAGCTCTCGACTTCCACATGCTGAAAACCATGATAGGCGAACGAAGGCATGAAGACTTCCTCCTCACCCGTTCCTTTCAGCGTGAAGACATCCATCTGGAAGACCTCGCCCGGTTTCACGGGATGATAATAGACATCGATATTTCCCGGTTCCAGACGGCCGTCCGCTTTCAGCAACTCTCCATGCTTCAAGGTGATCCGCGTGCCGCGAGCGCCTTTCACTTTCAGGCGGGACAGGCCGGCAAAGTTCTTTTCGAAAGAGAATACATAGAGTTTGTCACTGAACTTCTTCATCGAGACAGGCGGCAATTCTTCCGTAATCCGGATACCCGGCATCTGCTGGGCGGCCAACAAGGGTGCCGGAGCTTCCGTAACCTGTACCGGAGCCCATTTGCCGTCGTCGAAACCTTCGGCGTTCCAACCGTTTTCTTCCAACGTGGCGTCGTATTTGTCGCCACTATAGATATTGTTATAGGTATAGGGACCGGTCGCCGTACGCCAGCTTTCGTCGGTGGCGATGACCTCGGTCGTGCCGTCGGTATAGCGGAGGCGCAGTTCGCAGAGCATCCGGGGACGGTTGCGCCAACGGGCGGTCTCGAAATTCCAGACGGCCTTGGACTGTACGTTGTGCCAGCCGTTGCCCAACACCGAAGCGATAGCATTTTCGCCTTTCTTCAACAAGGATGATACATCGTGCGTCACGTACAGGATCCGTTTGTCGAAATGCGTATAGCCCGGATCGAGGTAGTTCTCTCCTACCCGTTTGCCGTTGATAAACAGGTCGTAGTAACCGGCGGCAGCCACATAGACGCGGGCTTCATCGATCTCTTTGCCCAATGTAAAGGCTTTGCGGAACATGGGGGCCGGCTCGAATTCCTTGTCGTGGCTGTCGGTTATCCATTTTCCCGACCAGTCGGACGGCTCGAACTTGGCTGTCTCGAAAGTAGCCGTTTCCGAAGTCTCGCAGATGTCTCCGTCCCGGTCCCATACCGTCACGTTCCAATAGTAACGGGTATGCGGTTCCAATGCCATATCGCCGGTGTAGGGTTGCAGGTTATCCGGCGAGGTCCCGATGCGGATTTCCGAACGGGAAGCCAGGAAGTTCTTCTCACCTCCTTTGTATTCCCAGGTGAAACGGGGATTTTTCGTATCCAAACCGATCGGTTCGCGCAAGTATTCGGTTCGCAGGTTCACCGGAACCGTAAGCTCGTTTTTACCTTTACAACCTATCAACGAGAGGAAGGCAAGCGAGCAGATCAACAATGTGTTTTTCTTTCCCATATCTTTTTCTGATTTGATTATCGTTCTATTTTTACTTCGGACGGAGCATCGATCCGGCTCCGGACTTTCCCATCAGCGCCTTTTTCATGGCGGATGCCGATCACGCCGTAAGGAGTCGGGAACGTTCCTTCCACCCACTCCAAGTCACCTAAATGCGGTGTGATCCGGACAACGTGGCAGCCCGGTTCCACAACCTGGACACCCAACACATATTCGCTCAGCCAGGAGGTCGGGCCGGAAGCCCAGCCGTGACAAAGGCTATGGCGGAAACCTTTATAACAATACCCCCCGTAACCGCCATGAATGTCTTTCTTGCCTGCCGGAACCGGTTCGTCGATGCGGGAAGCACCGGGCAACCAGTCCAAGTTGAAATCTTCCCAGAAAGTAGTTGCACCCAAATCGAGCATCGCGCCCCAAAATTGGCGTATCACGTCGATCGCTCCCTGATAATTGCCGGCGGCGGCCATCGCACGAAGCATATAATAGCCATAGAAGGTAGAGAACCCATGCCCTCCATTGACCGAGAGATATTTCCGATCGGCCTCTTCCGGCTTCATCAATCCTGCCAGCGCCAACAAGGAAGCCGCCTGTTTCGATCCCGGCGCGTCCGGTGCGACACCGGATTTCAGGAAAGGTTTTATCACCTTCGAAGCGGCTTTGACCATTCTCTTAGAAACAGCTTCGCATTCGGCAGCCAACGCATCTTCGCCCAGCACTTCACAAAGTTCGTTTCCGGCCTTCATCGCTTGCAGCATCAAGGCTTGCAAGCCGGCATCGATGGCAACCGGATTTTCACTGGACGGCCAATCGAGGAAACGCCCTCCTCCGTCGAGCTTCTCCACACCGTCTTCACCGACTTTGGAGATCAGGAGACGGAGCAAACCGGTCAGATAGTCTTTCTGTTCCTTCAAGTAAGCCAAGTCACCCTGATAGTAGTACCAGTCGCGCTGGATCAGCAGCCACCAGATGGAGTAGCTGCACATCCCGTTCATCCATCCGGGCAACGGCGTAGCGTCGCGGATCAAGTCAAGGCTTTTCGGTATCACCTCGTTATATCCGAAAACAGTGTTGACCGTCATCACTTCCGGATGCAAATCGCCAATCCAGACCAAACGGTCACGTTTGATGCCGTCCCAAATATACTCCTGCATATTCAAATGCACCGTATAAGCACCGGTCTGCCAAATCCGGTTCAACCGTTCGTCGTTGCAACGAAATGAGCCTTTATATGGGATGTCCCTAAAAACGGAGATGGCACGTATTTCTTTAATATGCAACTCGGCGGAATCGTCCAAAAGATCAATCCGGGCAAACCGAAATCCGGAATTACCCACTTCCATGACCCCCAACCAAGGCAGGCGAATGGTGAAATCGCGCATGGCATGATCGTTGGAAGCGCCGTTCACCCCGTCAATATCGCACATGGCTTCGCTTACCGACTCACCCAAACGGATGCGGACGGCGACAGGTTCATGCGAAGCCGGCATACCGGTAACGATTTGCAAGCCGCCTTGCAGCTCTTTTCCAAAATCAAGGAGGATGGCAGGATGTTGCCGGTCGGTACTCGAAAGCTTACAGATGTTATGATTCACAAGATTGGTTTGTCCGTTTCCGGGAAGAAGCAAATGGTCTGCCCCCTTTATCAGCCGGCTTTCCTGTTGCCAAACGATGCGTACGGGAGGAAGATATTCACGGACCCGGCTATCGCGTTGCCGGGCGGACAATGATACGGCAAAGAATAGAGATATAAAAATAAATAATGTTTTCATGGTATATGGTGTTTATATGAATGATGATTTATCTGTTACTTTTCTCTTGAAAGAAAAGTAACCAAAAGTTCACGGCTTAACCTGTCTCGCTACTTCGTTCCCTCCGGTTCGCTGTCGCGTCTGAAACTCGCTTCGCTCAAACAGCAGACGCTCCGGGCGCT
>NZ_CABUOD010000009.1 GCF_902493135.1 uncultured Parabacteroides sp. | reverse complement strand
GATAAAATAAGCCTTATTTTCAATATTCGTCTATTTTTTAAATGAAAGAGCCGTGCTGCATATAAAAGAAATCCATGAATTGATAGGTTGAATTTCTTAATTTTTCATACATTTGCGCTATATCAACTAACAAATAGTATTCACTTCTTATGAAACTCTGTATATAGCTACGCTCCTGCGAATAGCCCCCTTCAAGAAAGCTATTCAGCTATTTGACAAATAACGATTTATTTGCCACAGAGATTTTACATCCTTTTATTTATGAATTTACGAGCTGGCAGACCATGTTATGCAGGTCTGTTTGTATCGTGCTATTTTGCAGTTGAGCAATGAATTATACATATAAACAAATATGGCTCATCAACTTTCCGGTGATGATGAGCATCCTCATGGAGCAGTTAATCAATATAACGGATGCTGTCTTTTTAGGTCACGTAGGCGAAGTGGAATTGGGAGCATCCGCTATTGCCGGAATTTATTATCTGGCAGTCTATATGCTGGGCTTCGGGTTCAGTATTGGATTGCAAGTAATGATTGCCCGCAGAAATGGGGAGCAGAATTACAAGGCAACAGGAAAGACTTTCTTTCAGGGGCTATTCTTTTTATCGGGATTAGCCGTCTTGCTTTGCCTGCTGATTCATGCCGTTTCCCCTTATCTATTGAAGCGGTTAATTTCCTCACCGGAAATTTATCAGGCGGTAATCCACTATTTGGACTGGCGCAGCTTCGGGCTGTTGTTCTCATTTCCTTTTTTGGCTATCCGGTCTTTCTTCGTTGGAATAACGTACACAAAAGCCTTATCGTGGTCGGCTGTTACTGCGGTGGCGATCAATATCCCGCTGAACTACTTCCTAATATTCACACTGGAATTAGGTATTTCGGGAGCAGCCATCGCTTCATCTTTAGCGGAAATGGGTTCTTTGATTGTGCTTTGTATCTACACAAGAGCGAAGATAGATAAAGAAAAATACGGATTGAAGCCCGTTTATGATGGAAAGCTACTTATCAAAGTCCTGAATCTGTCTGTGTGGAGTATGCTTCATGCTTTTATCAGCGTAGCCCCTTGGTTTTTATTTTTCGTGGCAATCGAGCATTTAGGGAAAACAGAGTTGGCTATTTCCAATATCACCCGAAGCGTATCAGCAATCTTTTTCGTAATTGCTAATTCCTTTGCAGTCACTACGGGTTCATTAGTGAGCAATGCTATTGGAGCCGGAACGAGAAACGAGCTTTTCTCGATCTGTCACAAGGTTCTGAAATTAGGCTATGCCGTTGGCATCCTATTGGTAGGAATTGCTTTACTCTGTAATCATTGGATTGTGAACTTCTACACCGATAGCGAACTATTAGTGGAATTAGCATTTGCTCCTTTCGTGGTGATGCTATTGAATTACACGTTTGCACTACCCGGCTATGTATATCTTAATGCGGTCGGAGGAACGGGGAAAACCAAAATCACCTTTCTGTTCCAAGTGACAACCACCTGTGTGTATTTAGTATATCTCTATTGGTTGAGCTTCTGTATAGATGCATCTTTACCCCTCTACTTGACGGCAGAATATCTATTTGTGATTCTGCTGGCACTGCAATCTATTATTTATCTGAAAAGTAAACACTATTAAAAACGAATCAAGTTATGATGACAAAAATATATCCACGCACCGGAGATAAGCAAACAGTCTATCTGAATGACCACAAATTGAGGTTGGCGATTATACTATTTACAATGATTTTGTAGCTGATCCCTTGCTGTTTGAGAAGAACAATGTGCTTTATCATTATCCCATCCACCGGGAGAAGTTAATCATTGGCAAGTTCTGTTCTATTGCCTGTGGCACGAAGTTTCTGTTTAATTGTGCGAATCATTCATTGAAATCTCTGTCTACCTATACCTTCCCTCTATTCTACGAAGAATGGGAATTGGAAAAGTCGAATATTACTACTGCATGGGACAATAAAGGCGATATTGTAATCGGCAATGATGTATGGATCGGCTACGAAGCTGTGATTATGGCAGGTGTTCATATCGGTGACGGAGCAATTATTGCCGCACGTGCAGTAGTGACCAAAGATGTTCCACCTTATACCATTGTGGGCGGTACTCCTGCCAAAGAAATACGAAAACGCTTTGACGCAGAGGTAATTCAACAATTACTCATGCTGAAATGGTGGGATTGGTCTACTGATGAAATACGTCAGTGTTTGCCATATATTGCAGAGGGAAAATTGAATGAATTACTAGCCATAATGAAAGAATAAAATATGAACTATATAAAGAAATCATTAACAAGGATTGATGCAGGTCGCAGTTCTTCTGCATAGCTACATTTCGCTATTTTAGAACTCATGCCAGTGAATTATATTTGTAAGAAGCAGGAATTTGAAGTTCACCATTTCTGGAATTGCGACCAATAAGGCTGAATACCCCTTGAATCATTCTGATTAGCAGAGGAACTACAAACAAAACAAGAAATCATTCAGCATACAAAGCAAATGCTTTGATAGATATAATTTATTCACAATTAAATTTTATGCCTATGAATGATTTATTGAGAACGAGGTTTTTCATCTTACTGGCTGATACCTCACAAGAAGTTATTAACACAGAAATGCAAGATGCTTATGAAGATTTTGTGAAGCAAATAGTAACAATTAGCAATTCGGAAGATTATACTCATATCTTCCGGATGCTTAATCTCACCCGTATTGAGATAACCCCTTTAAAGGGGTTGTATCAAGATGGGCAGGGGGAAAAATGCGCTCAAAAATCTATACATTCATAAAGCATTATCCCTAATTGATGCAGAATTAGAGCTACTCAACCTGAAAATTACCCATCCCGAACAGTTTAATTCGCCTGTATCTACAGAGTTCAAGTCAGACCTGTATGTAATTCCTAAGTCTAAAGACTTGGGGATTATTGGTATTGCTGAAATTGTACTTGGTTTGTTTCTTCAAGGAGAGATTACCGGAAAGAATGGAAAACCTGTTTCAGAGGCTTGTTTAGCTCGTGGCTTTGAGCAGCTTTTCAATCTTAAATTCGGTAGTATCTATGATAAGATTGGTGAAGTGTTTACTCGTAAACCGTACAATCTTACTAAAACATTGGACGCTTTACGAAATGCTATTGGTAGAGAAGACCGTAAACGGAAGAATAAATAAAGATTAGAAAAGATGATTCTGCAAATTGTTTATTTATAGCAGTTTATAAACCATTTTTCGGGGAGTAGTTACCTACTCCTCTTTTTCTGCAACCTTGTTTTGCAGAACTTTGCTTCATCAATCGATTGAAAACAATAATGTTGAACTAAAAATTGAAGCAAAATGTATATAGACAACGAAAACTTCGAGAAGTGGATGGAGAAGCTATCCAAGAAACTCACCGAAATCGGGCAAGACTTGAAATTTCTTATCAATACTGATACTGTATTCGATGAAAACGAAAGGCTGTTGGATAATCAAGACTTAGCCTTGTATTGTAGGAGTTTTTTCTTTATATACTGTCCGTGACCGAAGACACGAAAAGGTCACTAAAAGACACACTTTCGTGACCAATTCGTGACCTGTCCACCCTCTAAGATTTTAGGTCACGGAATGTCCAAAATTGGCGGTTTGTTGTCTTGATTTGTCCGTACTGCAAATATCTCATTTTCAGTTTATCAATTTAAGTTTGTAACTAAAAAAAAGAGATTATGAGAAGTACTTTTAAGTTACTCTATTTCGTCAAACGAAATGCAGTAAAGAAAAATGGTAACGCACCGATTATCGCACGTATCACTATTGACCAAGTTGTAGCCCAGTTTAACACCAAGCTGGAAATAAATCCGGCTCACTGGAGCGTGGAATTAGGCAAGGCTTCCGGCAGAACCGCAGAAGCCGTACACATCAATTCCATGCTGGAAAGTATTCGTAGCACAGTTCATCAACATTACCATGCGTTAATGGCGCAAGACGGATATGTAACCGCAGAACTGGTAAAGAACGCTTTTTTAGGCAAGATAGCAAGGGAACGGACTTTGATAGAGTTCTTCAAACAGCACAACGAACAGTATTTGCAAAAGGTTAAAATGAATACCACAGACAAAACCTACTCACGTTATGAACTGACAAAGAAACGGCTTATGGAGTTTATGAAGTTTAAATACTCCGTTTCCGATATGCTCATTAAAGATATAAATGTGGTATTCATTGAAGATTTCCTGTTGTATATCAAGAATAACTATGGGTGCAGCCATAATACGGCTATGAAGTTCGTACAACGTTTTCGCACGGTAGTAAACTTTGCCAAGAATACGGGTTTAGTGACTGCCGACCCTTTCGGGAGTTATCGGGTAAGGTTTGAACGTACCGATAGGGATTATCTGACTATGGAAGAAATTACCACCATTTACAACCACGAGTTTAGCACTAAGCGACTGGAACAAGTGCGTGACTTGTTTATTTTTAGCTGCTATACGGCACTTTCTTACATTGACGTATGCGAACTAAGACAAGAGGACATTCGCACCGGATTTGACGGTAATTTGTGGATTATACGGAAAAGACACAAAACAAATGTTACATCTACCGTCCGGTTGCTGGATATACCAAAAGCCATATTGGAAAAGTACAAAGATAAATTGCCAAACGGTAAGATTTTACCAGTTATCAGCAATCAGAAAATGAATGATTACTTAAAAGAAATCGCAGCCATTTGCGGAATTGAAAAGACCTTGACCTATCACACCGCGCGCCATTCGTGCGCCACTTCGGTACTGCTCGCAAACGGTGTTCCCATTGAAACTGTATCTAAGATTTTAGGTCATACCAATATAAGAACTACTCAAATTTATGCGAGGATTACCGATTTGAAGGTTAGCAGTGACATGGAAATGTTGGCTCAAAGATTAAATAAGAACTAAAAAAATGGGGTGCAATAAGAATGCACCTCATTTTTTGTAACAGAGCTTAATGTTAAAGAAAAACAAGTCCTAATTCATCAACATATTTACGAAGCACATAAGGGAAATCTTTCATATAACCCCAATAATCTTTTTTCCCAAGCATATCTCTCATTAAAGGATGTTGAAATGTAAAATCAATCATTTCTTGAAAATTTTCAATCGCTTCCATTTTCGTATCTTTATTACTTCTCGACTTCAATATTGTCAAAAGTTCTTTTCCGCTGTCGTATATCCATGGAAAATCCCTTTTTAATTGACTTAAAATTATTAAAAATCCAAATGGATTTTTTCTTCCCCTATTGCTTACGTGAATTAATTCTTCTAAAAACATGGGCTGAAATCTTCTTGCTGTTCGTTTCAACTCCAGTTCAGAATTTCTTTCTGTTCTTTCTATCTGTTCTTGTGCCAAAAGTTTTAATTGTTCCAAACTTTCATACAATTTAGGGTCTGTAGTCCTCAATAGTTTTTGGTTATTACGAGATAAATCCAAAATTTCTTCTAATATTTCAGAATAAGCAGGTGACAAATCTTTTGGGGAATCTGTTACCTCTGTTTCATCTTGAAAACCTTTTATCTTATTTAACTCTTCTTCCAATGTTGGATACCAAACTTCAAAAGCCTTATTAAGCATGGCTTCAGGAATACTAGCTTCCCCACATGCTTTATTAAGGCTTTTCAATAATTTATGAATATCTTCTTTTTGAAATATAGTTGATTGAAATTGTAAAATAGGTCCGTCAACTTCTGACCTCTTAATATCAAACAAGAAAGGACTAACAAATGACTTATCCATTGTTTTGGATAAAGCACCAGCCTCAAAAGATAACCACGGAGCATTTATATTATCTTTAGTTACACATAAAATTCCAAATGTGGAGTTTTCTAACTCTGTTGCAATATCTGTACTCCATCTTGCACCTTTATCTATGTCTTCTGATGAAACATATGGCTTTATTGATTGAATAACAGAAGGCAACCAATCACGAAAGACTAATGCTACATGATGACTCTTATTTCCAGACCAACTTATAAAAACTTTCATAAAACAATATTTTTCTTTAAGGTGATAATAGCAAATATACACACTTATTTGCTATTACACAAAATACTTCAGAAATATCGTTGAAATCATGTTATCGTCAGATAACAGCAAGGTGTGATTTGTGGCACACAAATCTGTTTTCCGTGCCGCAAAACACCTTGGGCAAATTCACTCCGAAGTCGTGTTGCCAATGAAAGAAAGACATTCCCTAACTAAAGATTTTTTCGCTCGTCGGGACGGGTGGTCCCGCCCCTTGCCGCTGGGCGTTCCCCGACCGATGAGTTTATTTTTGTAATTCTGCAATCTTGTTTTATTGAAATATTGATAGCTTGATTGAAAGCAAGATTTCAGTATGGCAGGATTGAATGAAAACAATAAACCATTCAATATTGATTGAAATACTGAATGGTTTATTTATTGCAAGCATATAATTACTTGCGAAAAGAAAATAAAACTCGCATCATGTATCGTTTTCATCCATTCTTCGGAGCAGACTTTTTTGCAATATCTCCAAATACCGAGTTCTATTTATTTTACGACTTCGCATTTCCAAATAAGAATGATATAAATCACCAATATCTATACTGAACACATTTTCAAAATATCCTGCAATCTCTTTTAAAGTAGCCGTCCCTTTATTAAAATCCCCATTCGCTTCTAAAGCATAAATCAGTTCTACCAACGCCCTTTTAGAGCTAGTCCAACGCAAAACAGTTTCTGCAATCAGCCCGTTATCCGCTTTGCGCTGCACAATACGCTCCAATTCCTGCAATCTGTTAGTCAAGTAGATTTTCAACAGCTCGTTGGTAATAATTTTAGCCACTTTAAAATCATACCCGGTTGAATATAGAGGGTCTTTATCAATATGGGAACTGTCTGTACATATTCGTAAATCATTTTGATTTCGGGTAAAATAGTACCTATCCAAATAAGTAGATTTAGAACGGTAATACTGATAAAAGTCCAAGTTCCTACTGAAATAAAACGTCAAACTATCCAATTCTTTATATAAATACTCTCTTTGTGCAATATCACTACCAGTAGGATATTTACTTTCAATGACATATATTTTATTGTAATACAAATACTTGCTCAATACTTCTGGCTTATACTCCTTAAAAAAAGAGATTTCTTCCGTTTCATCAGCAAACTGATAAGCTAATATGTATTTTCTCAATTCATCACATAAAGGCTGAATAAAACGCATCATATGCAAAGCACTGTCAATGCCCATACAATCATCTATACCGAGCTTTTCTATCTCTGTATTGATTTGGAACAATATCTTATCTACAAATTGCATAGAATATCTTTGAGTTGATTATAAAGACCTAATACTATCTCTATATCGCCTTAATTCTTTTTCTCCAGCATTTTTTATAGCCGAATCCAGTTCATTAAGAACTCTAACTCTATCATTAGGTATTATTCCGACAAACGGGACAGTGTTTGATACCGTATTTCCTAATAAAGTTGTTTTTATATGAAGTCTTGAAATAAAAGTCCGTAGTTCCAACAACCTTTCGTGTTCGGTAGCTTCTACAAAAGAACCATGTTGTATTTCCTCGTATAATTCTGATTCGGAAAATACGGTCAGTGATACAAAGTTTACGGTAAAGGGGTGCAACTGATTGAACACATTGGCAGTATTAATAGCGTTCCGTTCTCCCTTGCCTTTTCCTGCAAGCCCTATCAGATACACGAGGTTATATCTGATATTTGCTTCTTCCAGCTTCTTGCATTGCTCGATAATATCATTAGCCGTATATCCCTTGTTCATTACTGCCAATGTATTATCATCGCCCGATTCTGTTCCGATACTGATACCGTCAAAACCTAAATGACGCAGGTTCTTCAATTCCTCTACTGTTTTTGGCTTAATATCTGAAATCCGAGCAAACATACCGATACTTTCACAATGACGAAGATATTTCCTGATTAGAAGACCTAAGTCAAGCAGCCTGTTATAACTTAGCACAAATGGATTAGCCCCCGTTAAAAACACTCGCCGGGCTTTGGGCTGGTAACTTTGTATCACTTTCAAATCTTCTTCGACTTCCGTAATGGGAGATAGACGAAACCTTGTTCCATGATATAAACTACAAAATTTGCACTTGCTGTGAGTGCATCCGGCTGTTACCTGTAAGAGTTGGGAACTTGCTTCGTATGGTGGTCGCCATACTTGTCCCGTAAAATGTAATAGTTCCATATAATTATGAATTAAGCACTTGGAATTAATTATTTTCCGTATTTTTGCACTTGCGAAGGTAGGATGTTCTTTTTGAATAAAGAAGAACTATACTATCTGTCAGCCACTTACGTTTGAGTTAGTTTTTCTCAATATCAATGTATTTAAGGACGAAAAAATGCGAAAAAAGTTAGATTACGATTACTGTTCTGCTTCCCCTATACTGGAATGGCTGGGTGACAAATGGGCTTTAGTTGTCCTATCGAAGTTACATGAGAATGGAGTAATACGTTTCAATGAACTATACAAAACAATTCCTTCTATATCGGAAAAGATGCTTTCTGCTGTCTTACGTTCATTGGTGACGGACGGATTAGTAGGTAAAAAAATATATCCCTCAGTACCACCCAAAGTGGAATATTATGTATCTGAATTTGGAGAAACTTTAATCCCTCATTTAGAGCAGTTGAAACAATGGGGGCAAGAAAATTTTGAAACAATAATGGAGAATAGGCGAAAAAATAAGTATTAAACAAAAAAAGATATTATACAATTAGAATATGTCTTAAAAATATATCCTCTCCTATGGAGATTAGTGAATTTAATGTTAAGGGATTACTTCCCAAAAAGTAAAAAATAAGTTGACTGTAATTGAGGAAGTGGAAAAATAACTAAATAATTTATGATAGAGTAATAATATGAAATACATATGATTAATAATTTGGAAAATATTATTGTAAATGGCTGTTCTGTATTAGGTTTTGCTGTAAGTATCTACACTCTTATAACAGCCAAGTCAATCAAATCGTCAATTAAAGCAACTCAGAATAAGATTATTTTTAGCCAAATAGCCCCAAGTGTTATAGAGGATATAAAAATTTTAAACATTGAATTAGTTAATAGTAATAGTGAAACAAGTATTAAAAATACCCTTTATAAGATAAAGACTAAAATAGATATATTACTACGTTCTATTCCTATAGAATATAAAAACGAATGTCTGAGTGTAAAAAAGCAAATAGAAAAACAATATAAAGCAACTATTACATTAAATGACAGTTTGAAAAATAAAAAATATATATCCAAAAACGATATTTGGGATACATACAATAAAATAACAGGAATAATCGATTATATTCAAAATATCATAAACGAAAAAAGAATTATATCATGAATAAAGATAGTCAAGAAAAAGCTACACTTGTAGTCAGTAAGATATTAAGAGATACTTTAGAAAATAAAATTCAATGGAGTATATATCCATCTCGTAACAAAATTAATTTGTTAAAAAATGAGACCTTACATGGTGATGTATTCTACGTGATGTTAGAAAATCGATATCTTAGAATATATTGTTATGAAACCCCTGTCAATAATTCCTTTATAGTGAATTCTACCGAAAAATGGGAACTAAAATATCGCTTAGAATTTTTTAATAATAATAGTGGTATTGATGAGTGGGCTTTTCCTAATACGAATTCAATATATGATTTATACGAAACAATTAAGATACAAGTTTCTAAAGTAGAAGAATTCTTTGATTCTTTTTTAAAATAGTTTTTAGTGCAAGGTGCAAGTATATATCTATATATAGCTTGCACCTTGCACTAACCTTAGAATGTTTATTTTCAACGGTTTGCATAATCCAAAAATAATGTGTACATTTAAACCCAAGATGTTGGCAGACAGACACCGGACAACAGCAGACAGTTTTTAAGGACTAAAGCATGACGGATACAAAGTCGAAATTTCTGAAAGTACTGATATTGAGGAATAAATAACGTTTGGTTCATAACCCAGGCGGATCACTGAAAAACAAAAGAAAAATCAAGCAAATCCCTGATATTCAGACATTATCAGGGATTTCTTTTTTCTGGCAGGTAGCAGAAAATAGCCGTTTCAAGCATATTATCGGTGGATAAATCGTGGGACTAAAATTTAGTTCAAAAAAGTCCCACGAATTTGCATCTTTCTCTCTGATTCATAGTCTTTTGCATAGACTTACTTTGGAAGAGAATACATAGTTTTGTAACTTTAAAAACGATGTAAAAATGGCTCGAAAATCATTTTCTGTATTGTTCTTCATCAAGAAAGGCAAATTATTAAAGAACGGAGAAGCACCCGTGTGCATGAGAATCACCGTAAACGGCTGTATGGTAGATATTTCTATCAAAAGAAGCTGTCCCGTAAATCTTTGGAATCAGGCTAAAGAGAATTCAAAAGGCAAAGACCGTATGTCGGTGGAACTGAACCACTACTTAGAAATCACCCGTTCCCACGTACACCAAATTTATAGAGAACTGGAAACTTCCGGCAAAGTTATACGGCTCTCTCGTACATTGATGTATGCGAACTTACCCAAGAAAACATTCGCACTGCATTTGATGGCAATCTTTGGATTATGACCAAACGCCACAAAACCAATGTTGCATCTAACATCCGACTGCTAGATGTACCCAAAGCCATTCTTGAAAAGTACAAAGACCAGTTACCAAATGGAATGATTTTACCGATTATAAGCAATCAAAAAGTTAATGATTACCTGAAAGAAATTGCAACCATTTGCAACATAAACAAGAACCCGACCTTTCATGTTGCTAATCACATGACTTTCTGTCCTTTATTGAAAATCAATGCATTACATTGTACTTTTAATAAACAGGTAACGATTTAGAAACGAGCAAGCTACTTTATTTTGCTTCATGATTACTTCGTTCGTACAGAAATCATGAACTTTTAAACCGCTACTTTCGTAGCGCGAATAGATTGATTCGAACTCTTTAAGATTCCACATAACTTTTTTGGGGCAAAGGTAGCGGAGAAAAGAGGGACAAAAAATACGGGGTAGACCGAATGCTTACGTTTTGCGGATTATATTTTCTTTATATTTGTCCTTATTAGGGGCACTTTAAATTAAACATCGTTCCTTGAAATCTTTGATAATCGCATAGTTATGTATCTTTTTGGAGCATGACGATTTGAATTGAAAAGTTGTTTTAGCTTCGCCCAAAAGCTAAAAACAATGAATCGAGGCAAATTGTACATGATGTAAATATGCCGGACGAGTTAAACTATGAAAAGGGAAGTTACTATATCATGGATAAAGGATATGTTGACTTCACTCGTTTACATAAGCTTCACACCGGCGGTGCTTACTTCGTTACACGCGCAAAGGGTAATATGAGATTCCGCAGGATGTATTCTCTACTGGATAAAACATCTGTAAGAGAGATGCTTACCGATTGCGATTACAAAAATGTCAAAGAACTGAATTATAAACAATTGAAAATCAGCTGGGACTAAGTGCCCAGCAGTGATTTGTCTTTTGAAGTAAATAAAAAATATTTTTAAGATGTTATCAAGGTATTAATTTTGTAAATATATACATATGTATTTTTCCGCAACTACGAGAAAAAATGATACAAACTTTAAGACAGCGGATTGTTGAAGCAGTCCATTTAGAAAATGTGGCCAATCTGTATACAGAATTGGCCAAAGGAAGCAAATCAGGAAAAACCCTGAGATGTAATTGCTTATTTCATAGAGATGAAGGTAAATCTTTTAAAATAAGATTAACGGAACAGATTTATGAATGTAGTATTTGTAAGGAAACAGGCGATGCTGTTGACTTAGTTCAAATCATGGAAGGATGCAACGAGGCGGAAGCCTTGCACATTCTTGCTGAAAGGTTTAATATCCCGATTGAAAAGTCGGATAACCTCGATACACGGCAGGAAGAGTGTCAGGCAGATGTAAGCGTTCTGCATTCTATCCATGAAAACAAGGAATTCAACATGATATTTGAGTCGTTGGATTTCTGCAAGAGTGATAGTGCTCTGTTCATAGCCGGTCATAAGTATCTGGAACTGGGCGTAAGCCCGGCGGTACTTCCCGATCAGTATGAGCAGATTGCTGGTGCCATGCTATTTCCTGTCCGGGACGGGAAAGGCGTACTGCGAGGCTTCCTGAAGTATATGGTTGAAGAGAAAGAGCAGGGATGTGTTTGTTATCCGCCAAATCTCGCGGATGACAGTCTGTTAGGTCTTTACCAGGCAGTAAATGCGATCGAAAAGCTCGGATTTGTCTATTTGGTATGGAACGGCAAGGACTTGTTGACTATGCATATTGCCGGTTTTACCAATACGGTGGCATGTTGCAACGGCCATTTGACCGATCAGCAGATTCATTTGCTTCTGCAATATACGAAACGGGTCGTTATCATTCATACCGGTGAAGTACCCAAGCAAGTCAGGGCGACCAAGACAGCCGCCCGTTTGTCGTTTGCATCGGCGGTGCCTTATCGCTTATCCTTGTTCAAAAGGGATCTTTCTGCTTTATACAGGAAGTTAGGGGCGGCTAAATTTGAATATTTTATCCGCCAGGTTACCCGTTTGATATTCCTGAATGCCTTGCTGGATAAGTGGGTGATGGAACAGCAGGTTCTTACCGGACAACTGAAAGGAGCGAAGTCGAAGGTAGAAATGGCCGAAATACGGTCCTGCCTGATTGCCATCCGGAACAAACAGGATAAGCTTTCGAATATTTTGGATGAGAATTGGGAACATTTGAGTTGGTTTTTGGATAAATTTGTTGGTAATTAGAAAGAATATGAAAGAACATATCAGAAAAAGAAAAATCATGGCCGTGACCCTGATCGGCTCTCTTGCCAATTTTCTGCTGTTGGTTTTCAAATTCGCGGCAGGTGTGTTAGGGCACAGTAGCGCCATGATAGCGGATGCCGTCCACTCGTTATCCGATTTCGTGACGGATCTGATCGTTTTGCTCTTCATTAACATATCGTCCAAACCGAAAGACGAAGGGCATGATTACGGGCATGGGAAATATGAGACTTTGGCTACCACGGTCATCGGGATCGTCCTGATGTGCGTGGGAGCCGGCCTTTTCTGGGACGGTGCGAATAAGATTTTCGGGTTTTATTTTAGGGACGAACAGTTGGAAAGCCCTGGTAAGATCGCGTTGATCGCCGCTATTGTCTCAATTATAGTAAAGGAAGCTCTGTATCGTCTGACGTTATATGTCGGAAAGAAAGAGAATAGCCAGGCTGTCATCGCGAACGCCTGGCATCATCGTTCGGATGCTTTTTCTTCTATCGGGACGGCGCTGGGCATTGGAGGAGCTATCCTTTTTGGGGATAACTGGCGTGTGCTGGACCCGATAGCTGCCGTGATCGTCAGCATCCTGATTGTGAAGGTGGCATTCCAACTGGTCATACCTGCAATTAATGATTTGCTGGAAAAATCTTTACCGGGCGAGATCGAAGATGAGATCCTTTCCATTATAAATGAGACGCCGGAGGTCAGGAACCCACATAATCTATGTACGCGTAGGATCGGTAATGATTTTGCCATAGAAGTACATATTCGGGTCGACGGGCAGATAACCGTAAACCGTGCGCATGAGCTGACGAAAGAGATCGAAAATAAGTTACGTTTGAAATTCGGCCCGGCAACCCATATCGCCCTGCATGTCGAACCTATAAAGGAAAAAGACGAGGAAAGTCTTTTCCCTTTACGGTGAGAATCTTTTCTCATGCTGGTGAGAATCTTTTCTCATCAGTATGGGATCGGGTGAGAAAAACAAACGAATTGTTCGTAGGCTTAGAATACCTGCATTTCGTTCCTTACGGTCGTGACACCGATCAGCCGGTCGTAGCGGGCACCCATCGGACGGTAATACACATAGATGCTATATTCGTTTTGCGTCTGGTAGTAATTGCCTTCGATCGGGCCTGTCTGGCCGACGGTGGAGCCGGTCGGGACAAACAGATACTGGTAATTGTAACTACCCTGCTTGAGAAGTACGGCTTTCTCATATTGCTTCGTTTCGAAGTTATAGCCCATCTTGCTCTTTTCATCCAATACATTATTAAATAGCTCGCCGTTCAGATAGACGCTCCCGTCGGGCAGCGGATCGCATGCAAGCGTAAAATGTACGATGTAATAATCGGCTTCCGTATCCGGGTCGTTACAGTCGCTGCAACGGATGAAGAAGCGGCCGTCCTGATCCTGGTCGTATTGGTAAGTGCCTTTATTCCGCTTGTAATCGGTCATAAGTTCCACATTATAATAAGGATTGTGGAAAGTGATGTTTTCGACATGCATGCCATTATATTTATTACTCAGGAATTCCATGCGGCGGTACTCGTTTCCGGCCGGAAAAATAAGGTTGCGGTTATACGTATAGGAGATTTGGTTTTCGAGGATACTCATCGGCTGCAGGTCCGTCACGGCATTATCCCGCCGGTTATCCTGGTAAACGAATATCTTCAGATCCGTCTGCGGATAAGTGATCGGAAAATTCTTGTTGTTGATATTGAAACTCACCTGCTGGTGGCTCTGGTTGGTGTCGATATCCGTGTTCCCGCTGACTGAAGCTGAAATGTTGACAACCGGTTCTGCCACAGAGAAACAGGCCGTGAAAATAATCTGGTCGGGCGTATCTTCGTTGTAAACCTGGATGGCATAATTGCCGGAGACCTTGAACTGGATGTCGTCGTTCGGAAGCAACAGGCGGTAGTTCGAGTATTGGGTCGTTGTCCCGATGGAATTGGCAAAATCGTCGATGGTCGTTCCTTGGAAACCATTCATATATTCGATCGGACTCAACTGCGATTGCGTCCAGTCGGCATTGCAATGCACCACATTGTAGGCATATCGCGTGTATCCGCTGCCCAAACCGTCGAAATTGATTTCGATCCGTTCTTCTCCTCCCAAAGCGATATAAGGCTCGGATATCAACTCGCCGGCGACTTTCACCTGAAGCGTTTTTATCTGCTTGCTGTTGACATTGGTGAAGTACTTCACCTGAGCGTTTGCCCCGATGGAAAGGGCAAAAAGCATCACAAATAGTAAACTGTACACTCTCTTTTTCATATTTCTTTCTTTGTCGGTGCAAAATTATGGAATTATTTCTTTATTTATTTCCTGTTCCCTGCTTTAAAGCATGAAAAATTGCTTACTTTTGCGGGAAAATTACATATAAACAATTTTAGTTGTATCATGGCAAATGTGATTAAGATTAAAAAGGGTTTAGACATTAATCTGAAGGGCAAAGCCTCGGACGTACTGTTAAACGGAGCGAAAAGCGATAGTTACGCTGTCGTTCCCGATTATTATAACGGTATTGTACCCAAAGTTGTTGCCAAAGTAGGAGAAAAAGTCAAAGCCGGTTCTGTGTTGATGATCGATAAGAACCGCCCGGAGATCAAGTTTGTTTCGCCTGTCAGTGGCGAAGTAACTGCCGTAAATCGAGGAGAGAAGCGTAAAGTGCTTAGCGTGGTCGTGAAGCCGGAGGCGCAGATCGAGTATGAAGATTTCGGTAAGAAAAATGTAGCTTCCCTGAAGAGAGAAGAGGTAAAGGAGGCAATCCTGCATGCAGGTATGTGGCCGTTTATCAAACAACGTCCGTACGACATCGTCGCCTCGCTGGCTGACGAGCCGCGTGACATTTTTGTTTCTGCATTCTATTCCGCACCGTTGGCTCCGAACTTCGATTTCATCGTGAAAGGACAGGAGGCTGATTTCCAGACAGGATTGGATGCGCTTGCAAAACTTACCGACGGCAAGGTGTATGTCGGCATCCGCAAAGGTTCTTCCGTCAGTGTGAAAGGCGTAGAAACTGTAGAAGTGGAAGGACCTCATCCTTCGGCTAATGTGGGAGTACAGATCAATCACATCAAGCCTGTCAATAAAGGCGAAGTGGTTTGGACGGTCAGTCCTGCCGACGTGATCGTAATCGGCCGTTTGTTCAACAAGGGGGTTGCCGATTTCAGCCGCCTGGTCGTGATAACCGGTTCCGAAACGACAGAGAGAGGATATATCAAGACAATCGCCGGTTGTACGATCGGCAGCCTGGTCGACGGAAAGATCATGAGAGGCAACGAAGATGTCCGTATCATCAGCGGTAACGTGTTGAGCGGCACGAAGGTGATGAAAGACGATTATCTGGGCGCCTATGACAATCAGATTACGGTTATCCCGGAAGGCGACGAAACTTACGACTTCTTCGGCTGGGCGACTCCCGGTTTCGGAAAATACAGCGTGAGCCACTCTTTCCCGGCCTGGCTGATGGGCAAGAACAAGGAATACGTGATAGACGCCCGTATCAAGGGGGGAAAGCGTGCCATGATCATGTCCAACGAATACGAAAGCGTGTTCCCGATGGACATCATGCCGGAATATCTGTTGAAGGCTATTATCGCATTCGATATCGATAAGATGGAAAACCTGGGTATCTATGAAGTAGCGCCCGAAGATTTTGCCCTTTGCGAATTTGTCGATACGTCCAAACTTGAAATTCAGAAGATCGTTCGTCAAGGACTGGATGTGTTATACAAGGAAATGAATTAATAACATTAAAAATTAGAATACATTGAAAGCGTTAAGGAATTACCTCGACAAGATTAAGCCTAACTTCGAGGAAGGCGGAAAGCTGGCGATGTTCCGTTCTGTTTTTGAAGGTATCGAAACATTCCTGTTTGTTCCGAGCACAACTTCCAAATCAGGCGTACACATTCATGACTATATTGACTCGAAGCGCACGATGACCGTGGTCATCATTGCTTTGTTGCCCGCTTTGCTTTTTGGTATGTACAATGTCGGTTATCAGCATAACCTTGCAGTAGGGGCTGATCCGGGATTTCTCATGACTTTTATTTTTGGTTTTCTGGCCGTATTGCCTAAAATCATTGTTTCGTATGTGGTAGGTCTGGGGATCGAATTTGCGGTTGCCCAGGTGAAGAAGGAAGAAATACAGGAAGGTTTCCTGGTTTCCGGTATCCTGATCCCGATGATCGTTCCCATCGACACTCCGCTGTGGATGATCGCTGTTGCTACTGCATTCGCTGTCGTCTTTGCCAAGGAAGTATTCGGTGGTACAGGTTATAATGTATTTAATGTAGCGTTGGTTACACGTGCATTCCTGTTCTTCGCATATCCGGCAGCTATGTCGGGCGACCAGGTTTTTGTCCGTACGGCTGATACGTTCGGTATCGGGGCAGGGCAGGTAGTCGACGGCTTCTCCGGTGCGACTCCGCTGGGACAGGTGGCTATCGCAGGCAAGGAACTGATCGGTTCGTTCCAGGCTGTCGATGTTCTCGGACATCCGATCTCCACATGGGACATGTTCTTGGGCCTGATTCCGGGTTCAATCGGTGAAACATCCGTATTAGCGATCCTGATCGGTGCGTTTATCCTTCTTTTCACAAAGATCGCGAGCTGGAAAACAATGGTTTCCGTCTTTGTCGGTGGTGCCGTCATGTCACTGATCTTCAATATGGTCGGGACAACGGTTGCGATGTGTGTTTCTCCGTTCGACCATTTGTTCCTGGGTGGCTTCGCGTTCGGTGCCGTGTTTATGGCTACCGACCCTGTCACTTCCGCCCGTACGGAAACAGGCAAGTATATCTACGGTTTCCTGGTGGGAGCCATGGCTATCATTATCCGTGCATTGAATCCGGGTTATCCAGAAGGTATGATGCTCGCTATCCTGTTGATGAATGTATTTGCTCCGCTGATCGACTACTATGTAGTGGAAGCCAACATCAACCGCAGATTGAAACGTGTAATCAAATAAAGTAAGAAGGAGTATGGCAAAATATAAATGTAAAGTATGTGGATATATCCACGAGGGAAATAAAGCTCCGGATGTTTGTCCTATATGTGCGGCTCCTGCTTCTGATTTCGAAGAAGTGAAAGACGAGGCTGCCGCCGCAAAGAAAGGCATTAACCGGGATAGTAATGTTTATACGGTTGTATATGCTGCGGTAATGGTTGTTCTGGTTGCTGTCGTGTTGGCGTTTACTTCACAATCGCTGAGAAGTTTCCAACAGAAGAATGAGGAGAACGACAAGCGTCAGCAGATCCTGCGTTCTATCAACGTATCGGTATCGGCAAATGAAGCTGAAGCCAAATATACGGAACTGATCAAAGATGCTTTTCTGGTAAATGAAAACGGTGAGAAAGTAGAAGGCGATGCTTTTGCCGCCGATGTGGTAAAGGCTGCTTCCGAACACGAATATCCTGTTTTTGTCGCTAACGTAGACGGCCAGACCAAATACATCATGGCTTTGCATGGTGCCGGCCTGTGGGGGCCGCTTTGGGGATATATCTCTGTGGATAGTGATAAAAACACCATTTACGGTGCAGACTTCAGCCACCAGGGTGAAACTCCGGGGTTGGGCGCTGAAATATCGAAGCCTGCATTCAGCAATGAATTCAAGGGAAAGAAACTGTTCATTGACGGTACGTTTAAGTCTGTAGCCGTTGTCAAGCCTGGCAAGGGCGTTGCCGGTCAGGACTATGTGGACGGTATTTCCGGTGGTACAATCACAAGTAAGGGTGTTGATGCAATGTTGTTCAACAGTTTGAGTGGTTATGTCAAATTTTTAACCTCACAAAATTAAGTAGAAGATGGGATTATTATCGAATAAGAATAAAGAAGTTCTGTTAGGCCCGCTTAGCGCTAACAACCCGGTGATCGTCCAGATGCTGGGTATCTGCTCTGCGTTGGCTGTGACATCAAAACTGGAGCCGGCTATTGTAATGGGTATTTCAGTAACGGCTGTCGTGGCTTTTGCCAACGTGATCATTTCGTTGATTCGTAACACGATTCCTAACCGTATCCGTATTATCGTACAGTTGGTTGTTGTGGCTGCGTTGGTAACGATTGTCAGTGAAGTGCTGAAAGCCTTCGCTTACGATGTAAACAAACAGCTTTCCGTGTTTGTCGGCCTGATCATTACCAACTGTATCCTGATGGGACGTTTGGAAGCATTCGCGTTGGGCAACGGTCCGTGGGAATCCTTCCTTGACGGCGTCGGCAACGGTCTCGGATATGCATTGATCCTGGTCATCGTCGGTTTCTTCCGTGAGCTGTTGGGTTCAGGAACACTGTTGGGTTTCCAGGTCGTTCCGCAGGCCTTTTACGATTTCGGTTATGTGAACAACGGCTTGATGATTTTGCCTCCGATGGCATTGATCGTAATTGCTGTGATTATTTGGGTTCATCGTGCTCGTAACAAAGAACTTCAGGAAAATTAATGCTAAACGATTAAACGAATAATAGAATGGAAGAATTATTAAGCACATTTGTCCGCTCGATTTTTGTAGACAACATGATTTTCGCATACTATCTGGGTATGTGTTCTTTCGTGGCTGTTTCCAAGAATGTGAAGACTGCTTTAGGATTAGGTATAGCAGTGACATTCGTTCTCTTGTGTACACTGCCGATCAACTATATGCTTGAAAACTATGTACTGAAAGAAGGTGCATTGAGTTGGTTAGGTCCGGATTTCGCTAATGTGAATCTGAGCTTCCTCGCGTTTATCATCTTTATCGCCGTGATTGCCTCTTTTGTGCAGTTGGTGGAGATGGTCATCGAGAAGTTTTCTCCTTCTTTATATGCTTCCCTGGGTATCTTTTTGCCGCTGATCGCTGTCAACTGCGCTATCCTGGGTGGTTCTCTGTTTATGCAACAGAAAGCATTCCCGAATGTAGGTGTTGCAACTGTATATGGCTTAGGTTCTGGTATCGGATGGTTGCTGGCTATCGTCGGTATGGCGGCTATTCGTGAAAAACTGGCATATTCGGATATCCCCAAACCGTTGAAAGGTCTTGGTATTACCTTTATCATCACCGGTCTGATGGGTATGGCCTTTATGTGCTTCTCAGGTCTTAAGATTTAAGTATTAACGCATTAAATAACAGATAAAGATGATTTTATTAATGTCGGGCGGACTTACAATCGCAGCCAGTGCAGTTGTTTTCTTGTTGATCACACTGATTCTGGTAGCTGCACTTTTGTTCGCTAAAGCAAAATTGGTTCCATCCGGAAATGTCAAACTGGAGGTAAATAAAGAAAAGGAAATAGAAACTCCTATCGGCGGTACGTTGTTAGGCGCTCTGCAGAGTGGCGGCATCTTCCTGTCTTCCGCTTGTGGCGGTGGTGGTAAATGTGGCCAGTGCCGCGCACAGGTAATCGAAGGCGGCGGAGAGATCCTGCCGACGGAAAAAGGCTTTTTCACGCGTAAACAGATAAAGGACCACTGGCGTCTGGCATGCCAGTGCAAGGTGAAGGAAGATATGGTCGTTCAGGTTCCGGACGAAGTTTTCGGCGTAAAGGAATGGGAATGCGAAGTGATCTCCAACAAGAACGTGGCTACTTTCATCAAAGAGTTTATCGTGGCATTGCCTAAGGGCGAACACATGGACTTCCTGCCGGGTTCATACGCGCAGATCAAGATCCCGGCCTACTCGATGGACTACAACAAGGATATCGATAAAGCCCTGATCGGCGATGAATATCTGCCGGCATGGGAAAAGTTCGGTTTGTTCACGCTGAAATGCAAGAACGACACGCCGACCATCCGTGCCTATTCCATGGCCAACTATCCTGCTGAAGGCGACCGCATCATGTTGACGGTCCGTATCGCCACTCCGCCGTTCAAGCCGAAACCCGAAGTGGGCTTCCAGGATGTAATGCCGGGTATCGCTTCTTCCTATATCTTTACCCTGAAACCGGGCGACAAGGTAACGATGAGCGGTCCTTACGGTGATTTCCATCCGATCTTCGACTCGAAGAGAGAAATGATGTGGGTCGGCGGTGGTGCCGGTATGGCTCCGCTTCGTGCGCAGATCATGCACATGACGAAGACACTCAAGACTACGGACCGCAAGATGTCCTACTTCTACGGCGCCCGTGCCCTGAACGAAGTGTTCTATCTGGAAGACTTCCTGGCGATCGAAAAGGAGTTCCCGAACTTCACATTCCATCTGGCGCTCGACCGTCCGGATCCTGTAGCCGATGCAGCAGGCGTGAAATATACGGCCGGGTTCGTTCATCAGGTAATCTACGATACGTATCTGAAAGATCACGAAGCTCCGGAAGATATCGAATACTACATGTGTGGTCCGGGCCCGATGTCGAAAGCAGTGGAAAATATGCTGGACAATCTGGGCGTGCCGCGTGAGATGTTGCATTTCGACGACTTCGGCGCATAGGCGATCAGAACATAACGATGACAGAATCGGGGGAGGAAATCTATTCTTTCCCCGATTTTTTTTGAACTATTCTGTACATTACTTTGTTTCTTTTCAAAATCAAGGGAGGAGGGCGATCCGTTACAAAAGAATAAGAAAGAAAAAACATTTCTTTTGTAATATAGTGCAGCGTTTTGCGTTTTGAATACATCATACTTGTATATGATATTAAAATAGTAATAGAATATGAAAGCGTTGATATTATCTTTTTTTGCAGTAATCTTGGGCTATTCACTTCTCTTCAATGAGAAGAAGACAAGTGGCCGGCCTGTCATAAAGGATAGTAATTCCGTTTATGTCGACAGACCGGTCGATCAGCAAATCTCCGATTCCATCGTGATATACAAGGATCGGACTGCAGCCGTTCTGTAAATTTTAGTTAGAGTTTGTTGTTTACCTGTGTTTTTTTGTCTTTTTAGTATCACTCTATCACACCGATCCGGTGTAGCCTTTGTCTTTCAATGACGTTGACAAGTGATACTATCCTGTTTTCTCTATCACACTTCTATCACGCTCTATCACAAAACGTCTGTTTCTTTATCAGAAGAAATGCAGTGACCTATTTGTCTCGTTAACAGTCTTATATTCAATGAACCGATTACCTTTATCCGCGTACATCCGGATGTCGGCAAGATGGACATCCGGATGTTCACCGGACCTGCACCCGGGTGTACAGGCGTGAAGATGGGGATATTTGGATGTAAAAGTTTGTATATCGGGCGTTAATATCGGTAAAAGCGGGAATTATAGCTCGTTGTATGCGGGTATTCCTTCCAAAAAGGCGTAAGCCCGGTTGTCATAGTCGATTTTGCAGCAATAGTGGTTCAAGCCGTTGCTGACGATCAGGTATTCGACACGCAGCACCATGTTGTAACGGGCTATCTGGTCGAAAACAGCATTGGTAATGTTGATATGAGGAGCTTTATACTCGACGATGACCAAAGGCTCCAGGAAACGGTTGTAAGCGACCGTGTCGCAGCGTTTGGAGGTCCCGTTCAGCCTGACCAGCACTTCGTTTGCCAACAGTTCTTTCGGATAGCTCTTCCGGGTGATCAGGTAATTGACAAAATGCTGGCGTACCCATTCTTCGGGAGTCAGGGCCACGTATTTTTGCCGCACAGGATCGAAGATCGTACGTTTTCCATCTTTTTCTGCTACTTTAGGCGCGAAACCGGGTAAGTTTAATGCAAGCATTTATTATATTTGTTCTTTTATTCTGTAAAAATAGACCATCAAAGGTAGTGATTTATGAAAACAAAACAAGAAATTGTCGAGAATTGGTTGCCGCGCTATACGGAGCGGAAGCTGGAAGACTTCGATAAATATATCCTGCTCACCAACTTTACGAAGTATGTGGAGCTGTTTGCCGACCATTTTAACGTGCCGATCCTGGGACTGAAAAACTCCATGCCGAACGCCTCGGCCAATGGCATCACGATTATTAACTTCGGGATGGGGAGCGCGAACGCGGCGACAATCATGGATTTGCTATCGGCGATAAGGCCGACGGCCGTGCTCTTCTTAGGAAAATGCGGAGGATTGAAGAAGGCGAACAGCCTGGGAGATTATGTCATGCCGATTGCGGCCATCCGGGGGGAAGGGACTTCCAACGAATACCTGCCGGCAGAGGTGCCGTCGCTCCCGGCTTTCTCGATGATGCGTGCCATCTCGTCCGCCATACGTGACTGCGGGAAAGACTATTGGACGGGGACCGTCTACACGACGAACCGACGGGTATGGGAGTATGACAACGATTTCAAAAACTACCTTCGCCGCACGCACGCCACCGGTATCGACATGGAGACGGCAACCTTGTTCACGGCAGGCTTTGCAAACGAGATCCCGACAGGCGCCTTATTGATGATTTCCGACAAACCGATGGAAGAAGCCGGGGTGAAGACGGAAGCCAGCGACCGCGAGGTGACCCGCAACTTTGCGGAAGAGCATGTGATGTTGGGAGTGGAAGCGCTTCGCCAGATTATTGATGGAAAGAAGACGATCCGCCACATCCGTTTCAGTTGGTAATTTTGATTGAGATCGAACGCAAATATGGCAAAAAAAGAATATACATACGAGGAAATATGCCGGGATATCGTTGCTAAAAAGTTCTCTCCTGTCTATATAATGATGGGTGACGAACCTTTTTTTATGGACCGGATAACGGACTTGCTGCTTGAAAATGTATTGGAAGAATCCGAACGTGATTTCAACCAGATTATCATGTATGGAGCCGATACGGATGCTGCATCGGTAATTAATGCCGCCCGCCGCTTCCCGATGATGTCGAAATATCAGTTAGTGGTTGTCCGGGAAGCGCAATTAATTCGTGATATCGAGCTTCTGTCTAACTACGTTAAGAACCCGTTAATGTCGACCGTTCTGGTCATCAATTACAAATATAAAACCCTGGATCGCCGTAAGGCTTTGGCTGCTGCGACCGACAAGATCGGCGTGCTGTTCGAGTCCAAAAAGATTCCCGATTATAAGATGCCGGCCTTTATCACATCCTTTATGCAATTGCGCTCGGTAGGAATAGATGGGAAAGCGGCTCAGATGCTTTCCGATTTCCTTGGAAACGATTTAAGCCGCTTGAGCAAGGAATTGGATAAACTGGCATTGATCCTGCCTGAAAAAGGCGCAAAACGTATCACGCCGGAATTGGTGGAACAGAATATCGGAATCAGCAAAGAATACAATAACTTCGAGCTGATCAAGGCACTTGCCATGAAAGATGTCCTGAAGGCGAACCGGATCGCCCGGTACTTCGAGAAGAATCCGAAAAGCAATCCGATACAGATGACCCTTCCTGTATTATTTAACTATTTCTCGAACCTCCTCATTTGCTACTATACGAAGGACCGTTCCGAAACCGGCCTGATGACGGCACTCGGACTTCGAGGGACATTCCAGGTGAAGGATTACCTTTTAGGAATGCGAAACTACTCGGCGATGAAAGTGTTCAACCTGATCGGCGACATCCGTATGACGGATGCCCGTTCGAAAGGGGTGGAAAATTCTTCCGTATCTGATGCCGAGCTTTTAAAGGAACTGCTTTACAAAATTCTGCACTAAACGACTTTTTATACCCAATCGACCTAAAGAAGAGGCTTTTTCTCTGGAACAACAAAAAAGTTGAACCGGATAAAAAGCCTTTTCTTTTTGTTTTTCAATCTCTTATCTTCGATTTTACCCTTCTGAGATTTAAATATTTGCCTTTTCCCGAATATCTGTTCACAAATATTACCAAAATGGAGAGGTTAAGGTCCTGATTATATAAAAGTGTATTCGTCCATAAATCAGATAAACGTAAATAGGGACACTTTGTCAGTCGGTAGAACCAGATCCTTTTAGTGTAGTGTTGAATTGTAAACAGAATAGGTACATGTTACAAATATAAACAACCCTTTTTAGATAAAAGATAGCTGTTTACAATTTAGTCTTGTACACAAGTGACGAGAATGTAACATTTGTCTCTATTTACATTAGTATCTTAAACCGATAAAAATAGCACTTTCATCTCTGCTTTGTATTTTCAACATAAGTAGTCGTAAACCATCGAATTATACAGAATTATTAATCCATTGCATTAATTATTGTGCTACATATGTGTACAAACGGGTCCAAACAGGGATATTTCCTCTGTATTATTTATCTATAATATAAATATTATCAATAATATAGGTGATATATACGAAGTGATACTTTATATAATCTCTTGCACTAAAACAACCTGTTTACAATTATAACGAGCAGAATTGTTACCTACGCAATACAAATGTAACGATTTAAGTTTATATAATTAAATTGCACAATTGAGAATTATAGTGTATATTTGTGTCGTCATTGATTTATGTACATTTATCCTATGTAAACAGACATAATGGCAGTATTTCTATAAATAAATGAGGATTTACAAAAATGATAGGACGTATTACCCAAATAATGGAGCGTGAAGGCTTGACTCCTTCTAAATTTGCAGAAGCAATCGGTATCCAGCGTTCAGCAATGTCGCATATTCTGAACGGAAGAAATAATGTAAGTCTGGATGTCCTGATTAAAATTCTGGATCGATTCACTTATGTGGATTCCGACTGGCTCCTTTTCGGGAAGGGTAAAATGGTGCGAGATCATGTGTCGACACAGCCCGATTTGTTCTCAAATACGGCAATAAATCCGTCCGAAGGGCAAGTCGCTCTTGAATATCGCAAGGAAATGAGGGTTGACACACCTGTAAACAGTGTAAAATCTCCTGTTGTTGAGCAGATTATACAACAAGAAACGACTGTCAGGAAAGTGAGTAAAATAATGGTATTCTATTCTGATAATACATTTGACACTTTTGTTTCTGAAAAAAACAAGAAAGAATAGCTTGTTTTGGTTTATATACCATATTCATGTATCTTTGTATAGAATTAGACTAATCATATTTATGAAGAAGTATATGCTTGACATGAAGGTGACTGAGAACAGCCGCCTTCACAAAAATTACTGCCTGCTTAAACTAACATCTGATCAGATCCTGCCGGAAATGTTGCCGGGACAGTTCGTACAGGTACGTGTGGATAACTCTCCTACAACATTTCTTCGTCGTCCGATCTCGGTTAATTATGTTGACAGAACGACTAATGAACTGTGGTTGCTCATTCAGCTGGTCGGTGACGGAACGCGCCGGATGGCTGAGTATAAACCGGGTGATATTGTGAATATCATGTTGCCTTTAGGGAACGGTTTCACGCTTCCTGCCGATAAAGGGCAAAAACTACTGCTGATCGGTGGTGGTGTCGGGACGGCTCCGATGTTGTTTTTAGGTGCAATCCTGAAAGAGGCCGGTTATACGCCTGCATTCCTTTTAGGAGCTCGTTCGAAAGAGGATGTGTTACAATTGGAACAGTTCGAACAGTTGGGAACCGTGTATGTTACAACTGAAGACGGTTCATTGGGCGAAAAGGGATATGTAACCAATCATTCCATCTTGAAAGATGTACATTTCGACCGGATTTACACTTGTGGACCCAAACCTATGATGGTGGCTGTCGCCAAATATGCTCATGCAAGCTCTATTGCATGCGAAGTATCTCTTGAAAACACAATGGCTTGTGGTATAGGTGCTTGCTTATGCTGTGTGGAGAAGACTAAGGATGAACATCATGTGTGTGTATGTACTGAAGGACCTGTATTTAATATTGAAAATTTGACATGGCTGAATTAAACGTAAACATCGGTAATTTACAATTGAAGAACCCGGTAATGACGGCGTCGGGTACTTTCGGATATGGCATTGAATATTCGGACTTTATGGATATCTCCCGCTTGGGCGGTATTTTTGTGAAAGGGACAACGATCCAGCCGCGCGAAGGGAACTTGTATCCCCGTATGGCGGAGACCCCTTCGGGAATGTTGAATGCTGTAGGTCTGCAGAATAAAGGTGCACAATATTTTGTCGATCATATCTATCCGGAGATCAAGGATATCGACACGAACATGATTGTTAACGTGAGCGGTTCCTCTGTGGAAACGTATGTGGAATGTGCCGAAAAGATAGCGGATTTGGACAAGATACCGGCTATCGAACTGAATATTTCCTGCCCGAATGTAAAGCAGGGAGGCATGGCTTTTGGAGTGACAACTTGCGGGGCAAGTGAAGTCGTGAAGGCTGTCCGCAGGGTTTATCCGAAGACCCTTATTGTAAAACTTTCCCCTAATGTGACCGACATTACGGAGATTGCCAGGGCGGTCGAAGCCGAGGGGGCAGATTCCGTTTCATTGATTAATACCATGCTGGGTATGGCCATTGACGCGGAGAGACGTAAACCGGTATTATCTACAATAACCGGCGGTCTTTCCGGTCCTTGTGTGAAGCCGGTTGCCTTGCGGATGGTATGGCAGACTTATAAGGCAGTCAAGATTCCTATTGTCGGCCTGGGCGGTATTTCAAACTGGAAAGATGCGGTGGAATTCATGCTGGCCGGAGCTACGGCAATCCAGATCGGAACCTACAATTTCGTAGATCCAGCCGTCGGTATAAAGGTTATCGAAGGAATGGAAGACTATTGCGACAGGCATGGGTTTTCGTCTGTCCGCGACCTGATCGGGGCTTTGGAAGTATAAAAAACAGGATGAAATAATCCTTTTCGGAATAATAAAGGATAGAAAAGTCGGTAAAACGCATGAAATAGGTCGTTTTACCGACTTTTTCTTTTAATTTTTATTGGTATGGAACATGATTATTCCAATAATTATGATATCTTTGTTCGTAAATAAATTAAACCTTGGATTTGTAATATCTAATTAATAATTAATAGAAGAAAAACATGAAGATCAGACACCTTTTTTGGCTATGTCTAATAGCTATATCAGCGACGCTGAGTGCAAGTGGAAAAACTGTAATTTCAATTACGACCGATAACATTAGCCTTATTTATAAGGTTGATGATAAAAATGGTCGCCTGTATCAATCCTATCTGGGACAAAAACTGTCATTTGATTCGGATATTGCACAATTACCCCTCGGAAATGAGGCCTATCTGACACATGGTATGGAAGATTATTTCGAGCCGGCTATCCGTGTTTTGCATAATGACGGCAATCCGTCCCTGCTCCTGAAATATGTCTCCCACGAAAGCAAACAGCTTCAGCCGGGTGCAAACGAGACGGTAATTCTTTTGAAAGATGACAAATATCCTGTCGAAGTGAAACTGCATTTCATCGCTTATCCGAAAGAAAACATCATCAAGGAGTATGCGGAGATTTCACATCAGGAGAAGAAGCCTGTGACCCTTTATAACTATGCTTCCTCTTTACTGCATCTGAACGGCAGCAAGTATTTCCTGACCGAATTTGCAGGAGATTGGGCGCATGAAGTCAATATGAAGGAAACCGAGCTGGCTTTTGGCAAGAAGATGTTGGACACCAAGTTGGGAAGTCGTGCCAACATGTTCTGTTCCCCGTTCTTTTTGCTTGCCCTGGATAAGAAAGCGGAAGAGAATGCAGGAAACGTATTATTCGGAACGATCGGATGGACAGGCAATTACCGTTTTACATTCGAAGTGGATAATGAAAATGGGCTGCGTGTACTTTCCGGTATCAATCCGTATGCCTCGGAATACTCGCTGAAACCGAACGAAGTGTTCCGTACGCCGGAGTTTATTTTCACCTACAGTACGGAAGGAAAAGGGAAAGCAAGCCGCGATTTTCAACGTTGGGCGCGTAAGTATCAGTTGAAAGACGGTGAAAAATCCCGTATGACATTGTTGAACAACTGGGAAGCGACCTATTTTGACTTTAATGAAGACAAGTTAGTGGAAATCATGGATGAAGCGGCTACACTTGGAGTCGATATGTTCCTGCTTGACGATGGCTGGTTTGCAAATAAATATCCCCGCAGCAGCGACCATCAAGGATTAGGAGACTGGGAAGAAACCGTAACCAAGTTGCCTAACGGCATCGGCAAACTGGTGAAAGAAGCAACAAATAAAGGCATTAAGTTCGGTTTGTGGATCGAACCGGAAATGGTAAATCCGAAAAGTGAATTGTATGAAAAGCATAAGGATTGGGTGATCCATCTGCCGAATCGCGACGAATATTACTTTAGAAATCAGATGGTTTTGGATTTGAGTAATCCGAAAGTACAAGATTATGTCTATGGCGTTGTCGATAATTTGATGACTAAATATCCGGGGATCGCCTATTTCAAATGGGATTGCAACAGCCCGATTACGAATATTTATTCTCCGTATTTGAAGGATCAGCAGTCCCATTTATATATTGAGCACGTACGCGGTTTATACAATATCCTGGAACGGATCAAACAGAAATATCCGAATCTGCCGATGATGTTATGTTCCGGCGGCGGTGGTCGTTGTGACTATGAAGCATTGAAATATTTCACCGAATTCTGGCCGAGTGATAATACGGATGCTGTTGAACGTATCTTTATCCAGTGGGGATATTCGCATTTCTTCCCGACAAAGAGCATGGCGGCCCATGTGACAAGCTGGGGAAAACAGCCGGTCAAGTTCCGTACGGACGTAGCCAGCATGTGTAAGTTAGGTTTTGATATCCGTGTCCACGAAATGAGCCAGGCAGACCAGCAGTATTGCAAGGAAGCAGTGGCCAACTTCAAACGTTTGAATGATGTTATTCTGGATGGTGACCAGTACCGTTTGCAGTCGCCTTATGAAAGCCAGCACGCTGCCGTTATGTATGCCAATGGCAGTGCAGACAAGGCTGTCCTGTTTGCTTTCGATATCCATCCGAGATATGCAGAGTCGATGCAACCCCTTCGTTTACAGGGATTGAAGAAGGAGGCTCGTTACGAACTGAAGGAAATCAATCTGGTTCCGGGTACGCAATCCAGATTGGCCTGCAACGGTAAAACATTCTCCGGAGAGTTCCTGATGAATGTCGGTATTCCTGTGTTTTCAAGCCGGCCGACGAACAGCCATGTGATTGAAATCACGGAGGTCAAGTAATCAAACAAATACTTATGTTTGCGTGTTACTAATGCAATAAGCATGTTAGAACAGATAAACGACATATTACAAAATACAGCTATTACTCCTTATACGGCAGCCGTAAAACTGTTGGTCAGTTTCTTCTTAGGAGCTCTCATCGGGATTGAGCGCCAGTTCAGGAGACGGGAGGCGGGTATGCGTACCTTTACATTGATCTGTATGGGTTCGACTGCTGCTATGCTGGTCTCGATCTGGATTCCGCAATGCTATCCTAATTTCCTGAACGGTGATCCGGGACGTATTGCGGCGCAAGTGCTTTCGGGCATCGGTTTCCTGGGAGCAGGAGCGATTATCCAAAGTCACGGGAGTGTGCATGGACTGACGACGGCAGCCTGTATCTGGGTGATGGCGGTAATAGGTTTGGCAGTGGGAGCCGGAATGTATATTCCGGCTGCTATTGCAACTGTCATAACGCTTTTTATATTGGTCAGCTTGGAACGTTTGGAGAGAAGGATGTTCCTGAACGGCGTCAATAAGATATTGACGATAACTTGCTCTACGGCGACACCGGATTTGAAAGCTGTCCGTAAAATATTGGAAGAAAAAGGAGTTTTTATAGTAAGTGTTTCTTTTGAAACATTCTATAAAGAGGATAGGTCCGTTATTACCTACAAGGTGAATGTCAAGGCGATTTCCTCTTATATGAACTTGTTCAACGATATACGGAGTTTAGGCATTGTCACACAAATCAGATTGATGGCATAAGCCATCAATCCAATTCCCCTTTCAGCATTTTCCCTGCAATGCGAGCTGAATCTTCTACGAATCTTCCGCAGGGGCGCTTCTGATAATATTCTTTTGTACGCGCGGCCGGTGCCGGTGTTGTTGCCGCTGCATCTTCAGGAGGCAAGAGCCGGCGGCAAATAATCGTTCCATTCTTTTCCTTGAATATATCAGCCATTTTCTGTACCATCGCATAGTTCTTCGTGCGGGCTTCCTGATCGGTAATGTCCAGAACCGGATATTTGAAACCGGCCAACATGGCCATTGCACTGACTGTTCCGCAGATTTCACGCATACGGCCTACGCCTCCCCCAAAAGAGACAGATACATTCTTGGCTGTTTCCATATCCAGCTCAAAAACATCCGAATAGGCCAGAAAGACAGACTGCGCACAGTTGTAACCCGCTTCGAAGTTCCGGACCGCACGATCTACACGCTCTTCAATATCAAAGTCTTTCATGATACATTCGTCTGTTAGTATTCATAATCTACACAGGCTCTGTCTGCCTTGACAGGGCCGATGATGCCTTTGGATACGGCTACATGTTCGGGGTGGTTGGCATACGTGCTGACATCTTCGAGGGTATCCAGTTCCGTAGTCAGGATGATATCCCATGTCTCTGCCGGATTGACATTAAAGTCGACACGGATGATACGCAAAACATCGATTTTATCGATCAATGCTTCCAATCCTGTTTTGATTTCCTGCATTTTGGCCTGCTTGTCGGCCGGAGTAGCAAACTCCTTCAATTTAAACATTACGATGTGTCTGATCATTTTTCTCTTATTATTTGTAGTTACATTTGTTCATCCAGATAAGAATCTTTATAGCCCAAGAAGTAGAGGATGCCATCCAGTCCGATCGTCGAAATAGATTGTTTGGCTGTAGCCTTCACTTTAGGTTTGGCATGGAAAGCAATGCCAAGACCTGCAATGCTGATCATAGGCAAGTCATTGGCGCCGTCTCCGACAGCGACCGTCTGGCGAATATCCACATTCTCGACTTGTGCAATGAGGCGGAGCAACTCTGCTTTGCGTTTTCCGTCTACAATGTCACCGACATAGCGTCCGGTCAGTTTTCCGTTCTCCACTTCAAGTTCGTTGGCATAGACATAGTCGATGTTGTATTTCTGCTTCAGATAGTTGCCGAAATAGGTAAATCCTCCGGAGAGGATCGCAATCTTGAAGCCCACCTTTTTCAAGATACGCATCAGGCGGTCCACCCCTTCGGTAATCGGCAGGTTCTCGGCAATTTCCTGCATGACGGAAACATCCAAGCCCTTCAGCAAGGCGCAACGCTGGCGGAAACTTTCGCAGAAGTCGATTTCTCCCCGCATGGCCGCTTCGGTAATGGCTTTCACCTGATCGCCGACACCGGCCCGGATAGCCAGTTCGTCGATCACTTCCGTTTCGATCAGCGTCGAATCCATATCGAAACAGATCAGGCGGCGCATACGGCGATACATGCTTTCTTCCTGAAAGGATATATCCATTTCCTGCTCGGCGGAGAGTTTCATGAAATCGGCCTTCATCTGCTCCTTATCCCTCGGCGTACCGCGCACGGAAAATTCCACGCTGGCTTTCGGCGTACGGGCATTCTCGTCCAAAGGAATACGTCCGGTCAGGCGCTTGATGTCGTCGATGTTCATATCCTGGTCGGCAACGATGCGTGTGACGCCGGCGATTTGCCGGGCAGTCAGTTTCCGTCCTAAGATCGTTATGATATACCGGTTCTTGCCCTGCATGGAAACCCATTGGTTGTAGGCCTCTTCGGTGATCGGGTTGAAACGGATGTTCACATCGAGCTCATAGCTCTTGAAGAGCAGCTCTTTCAGAATATCTCCCGAATTGCCTTCGCTACTTTGGAACAAGATGCCTAAAGAGAGGTTGTTATGGATGTCGGCTTGGCCGATGTCCAGGATAACCGCGTTATTCTTGGCCAGTATCTCGGAAAGGGCAGCAGTCACTCCCGGACGATCCGCACCATTTATATTTATCAGTATTATTTCGTCTTTTTGTTCCATACTATTATAATTGTAAGGCGAAGAAACGAATAATTCTTTTAAGTAAAAAGTGTTTTCTTAAAATAATGCCGCTTTATCAGAGATATGGAACAATCGTTATATAAATACCTGTGATGATGGCCGAAGTGATTACACCGGAGATGTTAGCGCCCAAGGCATCTCCCAAAATGAAAGATTCGGGATTCTCTTTGCTGACCAACTTCTGCGCCACCTTGGCCGTGGTCGGTACGCAACTTACGGCTGCGATTCCGATCACCGGGTTATAATTACCTTTCTTGATGAAGTACATGATATATCCGCCGATGATCCCACCGATTCCGGACAATAATAAAGCAGCAATACCCAAGACCAGGAGCTTCAGGATTTTCGGATCGAGCAATAGCTTGGCGTCGCAAAGGACTCCCAACAGCAGGCCCAACATGAAAGTCGAACCATACAGGAGCGGACCGCTGACGAAATCATAAATATGCTTCATGCCGGATTCGCGGATCGCAACCCCCAGGAACAGGGAGAAGAACAGCGGGGAAGCCACCGGGAACAGAAAACACAGCACGGCACATAAGATTACGGAAAAAGCCAGTTTGACTTTGGCATCATAGGTTTTAGGCGGCTTTTTAGTCGTCATCTTGATTGCACGCAGGCGTTTCGGGATCAGGAGCTTTACCAGATACGGATAGCCTCCATAGGTAAGTCCGAGATACAGATAGGCAACTACCGTGATCGGAACGAACAAATGCTTGGCCAGCATCAACGAAGTAAACAATACCATCGGCCCGTCGGCCCCGCCCACCATAGCCACAGAAGCGCTTTCTCCTAAATTCAAACCGAGGGCCGAAGCGATCGGGAGAGTCAGGAATGTTCCGAGTTCGGCACACAGTGCCAGGAACAAGCTGGCAAACGGTTTCTGCAGCAGGAAGCCGACATCCAGCAGCGTGCCGATCCCCATGAACACAAAGCAGGCAATCAATCCGTTACTGAACGTCAGCGTATAGACCGGTTGCAGGAAGTCGATCTGCATGACGTTCATCAGTTCGTCCGTATCGGAAAGCATCGGGTCCAGGAAGAGGTTGCCCAATACGCCGCCCGGCATAATCAGCGTACCGCAATTGATTGCGATCATACCCAGTCCCATCGGGATCATAACCATCGGTTCGAGCACCCCTTTCCAGCCCAGATAAACCAGCAGTCCACCTAAGAGGATCAAAAATATACGGGCCGCGGCCAATAACCAGCCACCGGCCACCATTGTCCCAAAACCTTGGAACAGTCCTAAGAAATCTATATTTTCCATATTGTCAGTTACGTTTTTTATTCTTCCGGAGAAAGAGGTTTGTTTTTATTTGAGTTTCGTTTCTTCATGATCTGTTCTTTCTTTTTCAGATACATGAAGCGCGTGTCACGGGGGTAGTAATAGTCGATCAGGTCGAGTTGCGATGCCCCGTGGCTGACACCGTGATAGTATCCGCCGGGCTTCCTATTGGCAAGATCGGGATTTTCACCTTTGGCGAAGTCTTCGCGTTCGTCATTGAGTTGCTCCATCCCTTCGGGAGGAACAAGGCCTAACAGTTCACTTATTTTGGCCCGGACTTTATTTATTCTGTTGAACTGCGCCAGTTCAGCTGCATGCGAGTGATGATATTCCAGGGAGTCGGCCCAGAAAGCGATACCTTTGATGACACCGGCGACAAAAAAGCCGATGACAAAGGTAAGGCCCATCATCTCCAGGGTAGAAATGAATAGACTTAACATATTTCTTAACTAATTTATATGAATAACGATTCCGCTTCCGATGCGATACCGGAAGTAATTTAAAATCACTAAATCCCTGGAGACTGCTAAATAATTATTTTCCGGAGTACGTAGGCCCAATGGCCTGCACGTATGCGAAGAGAAGAGAATTTTATGGATTGTACGATTCGTAAAGTCTCAGAAGTCTTGTTGAGCAGGTTTTGTCCTTTTTGCAAAAACACTTCAAACTGTCTGGACACTACTTTCACCTGTCGTTCGTAGCTTTCCTGCAAGACCGGTGAACGCGGCGTCACGCAAAGACCGGTGCATTTGAACTGGGATAATTTTTTGTAGTCTATCTGTTTCTGCCCGGCACCGGAATCCGGTAGTTCATCAAGGATTGTCGCGGCAGTGGGAGATAGGGCGGAGATACTATTTTCGTCGGTTGCAATCTTTCCGTCCGACGCGAACAGGCAGATCAGGGATAATATGAACAGCATCTTCTTTATCATGGCGCGAATATGGAAATAGTTCTCGGATATATAACTTCCGTGGCGGGATAAAAGTTGTGCAAAATCAGATAAAAAACGAGGGAGGTGCGTCGAAACACCTCCCTCGTTATGCAAGTCTTGTTTTTATTTCCTTATCGCTTCGACCTCTTCAGCACGAACGGGGATCTTTTTACCTAACAGGCGGGCGCCGTTTTCGGTGATCAGATAGTCCTCTTCGTTGCGGATACCGCTGAAATCTTTATATGTGAACAGCTTGTCGTAGTTGATAAATTCAGTGAACTTGTTCTGGCTTCTCCAGAGATCCATCAGTTCGGGGATGAAGTAAACGCCCGGTTCGATGGTCAGGACAAAGCCCGGTTCCAACTTACGGCCGAGGCGGAGAGATTTGCGCCCGAACTCCGTGCTCTTCGGCTGGCCGTCATATCCGACGTAGACTTCGCCTAAGTTTTCCATATCGTGGACATCCAGTCCCATCATGTGTCCCAGGCCGCAAGGCATGAACATGGCATGAGCGCCGGCTTTGACCGCTTCCATCGGATCGCCTTTCACGAAGCCCAACTCTTTCAGACCTTCCATGATCACTTTGCAGGACAATTCATATACATCGACAAACGGGATGCCCGGGCACAAAGCCGCAACAGCCGCTTCGTGGGCAGCCACTTGGATATCATAGATCTCACGTTGGCGAGTGGTGAATTTGGCATCGGCAGGAATCGTTGACGACATGTCGCCGGCATATCCCATTTCGGTTTCGGCGCCGGCATCGAGCAGGAGCATGTCGCCGCTCTTGATCCTGTTGCTATGGTCGTGGTTGTGCAACGTCTGTCCGTTGATCGTCGCGATGATGGGGAAGGAGAGTTCGTAATTGTTGGCATAAGCCACTTCGGCAACGGCGGCGGCCACTTCGCTTTCGCGGATGCCCGGACGAACGGTGCGCATGGCGGCCAGATGCATGTCGGCTGTCACGATACAAGCTTTTTCTATTTCGGCAATTTCTTCTTCGCTCTTATAGTTACGCTGGTTGACAACGCCCATAATAAAAGGTACGGAAGGTTTTTCGGCTCCCGGAACGACGCCTAACCACTGGAACAGCTTGATCTGGTGTTCGGCGCGGTAAGTCGGCAGGTAATGGATCGGCTGGCCTTTCTGCTGCGCGTTCTTCAGATAGGTTTCGATTTCCTTGAACGGACGGACTTCGGTGATACCGGCGGCTTCGCTCTTTTCCTTCAGCGTCGGCTGTGTTCCCATCCAGACGATTGCGTCGATCGTCAGTTCGTCGCCGAAAATGATCTCGCGGTTGTTGTCTATGTCGATGATGGCGGACAGCCCGGCATAGGGAAGTCCGAAGAAATACAGAAAAGTGGAATCCTGGCGGAAGTGGTATGTGTTATCGGCATAGTTCATACCGGACTCATCGTTACCTAAAAATAACAACAGGCCGGAACCTATCGTCTGTTTTAATTTAGCCCTGCGGGCGATATAAGTTTCTTTTGCGAACATGATATTATAAATTTGATTTAATGCTACCAAAGATAAGCATAAATTGGAATCCATGCATATTTGGGAAACATTATTTTTTTTAATGTCCCCACGTCTTTTACATTTAAAATTGAACCGAAATCCGGATTCCGGTTTTATCAAAATGTCACTACCACCCCGTCTAAATCGAATTAGTAGTGCATGTATTTGGAATTAGTATTGCGGGTAATATTTTTTAACATTTCATAATGTAATGTTTTACCCGTATAAAGATGATAAAATGATAACCCGGCCGAGGAGGCGTTTTTATATCGCCGTGCATACCCTCAGCTGATTTTTTAAATGAAAGAACCGGGAATATTAACAGATCGGATGAACCGTCGCCCCGTCCATGTAAGTAAGGGCGGCGCCTATGGCCGTCCTGTATTCCGAATACTTGGGGATCAGGAAACGGACGCCGTACATCTCTTCCAGCTTGGGGAAGATCTCCTTGCATTGGGGGAGTTGCGTCAGGTTGCCGATCAGGACGAAATCGCGGATCGGGCTGTTGAGAGCCGACAGGATGGCAGCCTGGCCGATCGATTGCAAGACCATGTGGATAATCCCGGAAGCAATGTCTTCGGGAGAGGCGTTGCCGTCCGCCTTTCCGAAGTTGGAGGCGGTGGCGTCCAGCGGCAGGTCGGGCAGGGGACGGTTGCAGATGTCCTGTATCTGAAGGTCGATGTTCGTCAGGGTCCCTTTCCGGGCCATTTCAGCGATCAGATGGATGTCCTGCGTTTTCAGGAGCAGACGGGAGAGTCCGAGCAAGGTTCCGCCACCGACGCCGATCCCGCCGATATGCTGGATATGCGGCCCTTCCACCTTTACGAAAGAAGTTCCCGTCCCCATGCTTACGACAATCAGGTTTTCCAGCGAAGCGGCATATTTGGCTCCGAGGCCGTTGGCCAGAAATTCATCGGTCTTAGCTGTCGGCAAGCCGTATAGCGGCTGGTCGATGAAAGCGCTTCCCACGCCCGTCAGCATCACCATCTCGATCTCCGGCAAGGTGATCCCGTTGTCATAGAGATACTTGCCGAAAGCTCCGAAGAGCGAGGTGACCGGATCTGTCGCCTTGACGAACATCGGCGACTGGATGCTCTTGTTTTCCACTCCGATAATCTTGGTTGTGCTTCCACCTACGTCAATACCTATTACTACGCCCATATTTTCATGATTTAGTTGTAACTTTCTGTATCTTTTCGCTTGCAAAGTTATAACTATTTCTTACATTGCCCCGGCAAATATAACCTTTATGTAATATGAAGATACGGCAGATAATGGCACTTACCGGCGCGACAGTCGTGTGTGGTAACGGCCGGGAAGACCACGAAGTGCAGTGCGCCTTCGCCAGCGACCTGATGAGCGATGTCCTGACATTGGATTGTAACGGCGTGCTCCTCGTCACGGGCTTGTGCAACATGCAGACGATCCGGACGGCGGAGATGGCGGATGTTTCCTGCATCCTGTTCGTCAGGGGAAAGAAAGCGACGCCCGATATTTTGCAACTGGCGGCGGAAAACGAGATGATCCTGATGGAAACGGACCACTCGATGTACCATACGGTCGGCGAACTTTATTGTAACGGCCTTCCGCCGATCTATTAAGCAAAAGGAGGTGAAGATATGCAATTCAGATTTGAACTGGAAGGAGGCAACTTCTCAAAAGCCGGCTATGCTTCGAGCCAGATAAAGAAGGTGCTGAAGCAACTGTCCGTCGATCCTCGCATCATCAAGCGGGTGGTCGTCGCTCTTTATGAAGCCGAGGTCAACGTCGTGGCACATGCCTGGCGGGGGACGGTTCTGGCCGATATCGAAGCCGACAGGATCAGCCTCCTGTTGCAAGACGAAGGTCCCGGCATCCCCGATATCGGACAGGCCATGCAGGAAGGTTTCTCCACCGCATCGGCTGCCGTCCGCGAGATGGGGTTCGGTGCAGGCATGGGGTTGCCCAATATGAAGAAGAATGTAGATGAATTAACGATCGAGAGCAAAGTAGGAGAGGGCACGGTTGTCCGTATGCTGACCTACTTCTCCGCAAACGACAGATAGCCATGGAAGAGACAAAGTTTTACCACGCATTGAAAATAGACAATGACCGTTGTGTCGGCTGTACCCACTGCATGACGAAGTGCCCCACCGGCGCGATCCGTATCCGCGAGGGGAAAGCCTCCATCCGCAAAGGCTGGTGTGTGGACTGCGGCGAATGTCTGAAAGCCTGCCCTACGGAAGCCATCTATGTGGAGCAGGACGACTTCCAGAAGATCTTCGACTACAAAGCCCGTGTCGTGCTGGTCCCGACGGTCTTTATCGGGCAGTTCTCCAAATATACGACGGAAGAGGAGATTTTCAGTGCGCTGTACGAATTGGGGTTCACGCATGTGTTCCAGGTCGAGTTTACGGCAGACATGATCCACCGCGAGATGCTCAGGCAGATGGAGTCGGCGGAGGATAAGCCTGTCATCAGTTCGTTCTGCCCGGCTATCGTCCGGCTGATACAGGTGCGCTTTCCGGCCCTGGTCGATAACATCTTGTTGGTGAAGCCGCCGGTCAATGCGACTGCTACTTACTATCATAAGGTATTGGAGGAAGACGGTTTCTCGTCCGAAGAGATCGGTATTTTTTATGTGACGCCTTGTGCGGCCAAGATCGCCTCCTTGAAAGGTGCGGAGGGATATTCGTCCACGATCAAGGGCGTGATCAATATGGACACGCTATATAATAAGGTATATCATATCCTGAAAAACCGCCCGAAGAACTACACGCCCGAATGCGTCCTTCCGCCCTCCCTGACCAAGAAGGAGATGCGTTGGAGCCAGACGGGAGGCGAAGCCAAGCATTTCTCCGGCCGCTGCCTGGCGATCGACGAGATACACAATGTCATCGAGTTCTTGGAGCGGATGGAATCGACCACCGAAGTCCGCAATGTGGACTTTCTCGAACTGCGTGCCTGCGACCGGAGTTGTGCCGGCGGCGTGCTGGCAGTCGCGAACCGTTTCCTGACGGCCGAGCGGGTGATGAAGCGTTCGGTGAAACGCGACAAAGCTCCGCTGATCTATTCCGACCGGTTGGAGGCGTTGTCCTATTTGAAACAACACATCACCATTCGTCCGCTTCAACCCAACCCGAAGTTGCGATACGAAGGAAATATAGAAGAAGTCCTGAAGAAGATGGAGCAGGTGCGCAAGTTGATGTGCTACCTGCCCGGCATCGATTGCGGGGCCTGTGGTTCGCCCAACTGCCAGGCGTTGGCGGAAGACATCGTCCGCCATGAGGCGCAGTTCAGCGATTGTGTTTTTATGCAGCGTAATATGGAGAAGCACGGGAAGCTGGACAAGGAACATGCTTTCCGTCTGATCGAAAAGACCTGGGGGAAAGACCGGTTGAATAAAGATTGTTATAAGAAAGGAGCCAAATATGAAGGTCAGTGATTTAGTGAGAGAATTGGACTTAACCGTTTTTTGCGGGGAAGCAGGGCTGGACGCGGAGATTTCCGGCGGTTACACCAGCGACCTGTTGAGTGACGTAATGGGGCATATCGATGAAGGAATGTTGTGGATCACGATGCAGACGCACCAGAACATCGTGGCCGTCGCCACCCTGAAAGATGCGGCGGCCGTCCTGATCGTGAACGGGGCTTCGCCGGACGAGGAAACGCTCGATAAAGGAAAAGAGGAAAACGTGCCTTTGCTCGGAACGCCGCTTTCCGCATTCGAAGTAACGGGAAAAATCTACCGGCTTTTGCAACAGGCATGAAGGAATTCCGGGTAGATCTACACCTGCACTCTTGCCTTTCGCCTTGCGGAAGCCTGGAGATGAGTCCGCAACGGATTGTGGAAACGGCCCTCGAACGGGGATTGGATGCCATTGCTGTGACGGATCATAACAGCACGCTGCAATGTCCCGAAATCCGGGCTTTGGGAGAGGAGCGGGGACTCATGGTCTTTGCCGGTGCGGAGGTGACGACACGCGAAGAGGCACACTGCGTGGCGCTTTTTGCAGATGACCGTGCCCGTGCCGCTTTTCAGACGTATCTGGAAGTTCATCTGCCGCCTGTTCCGAACGATCCCGAACGTTTCGGCGACCAGGTATGGGTGAACGGCCGGAACGAGATCGTGGGGGAGGCTCCCTATCTGCTGATTTCCGCCCTCGACCGGAGTGTGGAACAGATTGCCGCAGAAGTGCACCGTCTGGGCGGGTTGTTCATTGCGGCCCATGTCGAACGTCCTTCGTTCAGCCTGATCAGCCAGTTGGGATTCATTGATCCTTCCCTGCCTTTGGATGCGATCGAGTTCAAGGAGGCTGCCCGCTATGAAAGGCTGTCGGCGGTACATGCCTATTTGAAACGTTACACGAGTTACAGCGCTTCCGATGCGCATTATCCCGAACAGATCGGTACGAGATATTCCCTGCTAAGAGCCGACCTGCTTGATTTTGAACATTTAGCGATGGCTTTCCGGAAGGAAAACGGTCATACGATTGTAACAGCATGAATAATCTATCTTTCCATATCACCGATATCACGGCAAACAGCATCCGGGCGAATGCTTCGGAGATAGGTCTGTTTATAGAACAACGGGAGGGCCGGATCATGATCCGCATTACGGACAACGGCTCAGGAATGGATGCCGGGACGATTGCCCGCGTCACAAACCCGTTCTACACCACCCGTACGACCCGCAAAGTGGGTCTCGGCATACCCTTCCTGATCCAGAATGCAGAGCAGACCGGCGGAGCTGTGTCCATAACATCCGAGCCGGGAAAGGGGACGGAGGTGACCGCCTCTTTCCATTCCGACCATATCGACTGCCCGCCCTGGGGGGATCTTCCGGGAACGGTCGCCATGTTGGTCACCGGCAATCCGGATATCAATGTCCGTTTTGAATATCAGGCAGGAGAAACCATATTCTCTGTCAGCACGAATGAGATAAAAGAGATTTTGGACGGCATCCCGCTCAGCCATCCGAAAGTGATGCTGTTGGTAAAAGAGATGATCAAAGAGAATATCAGGCCCTAACCTTTTTGACCGGTTTTTGTCAGGTAGTAGTTGTAACGCTCCATCACTTCGCGCACATAGTTGAAGGTTTCCGAACCACGCAGGTAACCGTGTTTGCAGACCGGATCGTTATAGTATTCCGGATCGTTCTTCAAACGGATATATTCGGCCACATTATCATCCCAAACGTAGGGGTTCTTGCCATATTTCTCCGCCAGCCGCTGCGCATCGTAAATATGCCCGATTCCTGCATTGTAGGCGGCCAATGTAAACTTGATCTTTTCGACCGGATCGGCCACCTTCCCGAATCCCTGACGGAAACGGCGCAGGCAATCCACGCCTGTACGGATGCCCGTATCGGGGTCTTTCAGTTCGTGAGGCGTCACGCCCAAAGCCTTAGCCGTATTCGGCATGATCCCCATCAGTCCTTCCGCGCCGGCCCATGAGACGACGTTCGGATTGAAGCGGGACTCCTGATAACCGATCGAGGCAAGCAGTTGCCAGTCCCATCCGATGTTTTTGGCATGTTTGCGGAAGAGTTCGTCGTAAGGTGAAACATGGCCGTTCCTGACTTCCGGCAGTTCGGCGGTAACGGGTTGTTTGCTCAGTTCGAAATAACGCTTCGTCAAAGCCTTGTAGACGTGCGTTCCCGCTTTGTCGGATGCCCACGCGTCGATGGCTTTAGCCAGTTCCGGGCTGCTTTTGCGCACGACCCATGAGGAACGTTGCATGAAACTGATCTTCAGCGAAACGTTCAGGTTCCAGAAATAAGTTTTGTTCAGGCGGGCTATATTCTCGTCGCTTACGGTGTAAGGAATTTCCCCTTGCGAAACCATGCCGATCAGATCTTCCGTTGTCACCGTGTCGGCATCCGCTTCATGAATCCGGATACCGCCGCCCAGTTCGACATCGAGGTTTTTCAGCCGTTCGAAATATTTGGTCCCCGGTTTTACATAGACGTCTTTCCCGAGCAGTTCCGTCACGTCGGTGATCACCTTGTCGCCCTTGTTGGTCCGCTGGACCAGTACTTGGCAGTCTTGTTCTTCCCTTCCGCAATAGATCAGCTTCTCTTTCATACGGTTGCTGATCTGGATCGGGTAGGCGACTACATCCGCCTCGCCAGCTTCCAGCATCTCGATCAACTTCGTAGGGCTTTCTGCAACCTTGATGTTCAGTTTCAGTCCTTCCGAGCGGGCGAAATCCTTGATCAGCTCGTATTCGTACCCCATCGGCTGCATCTTATACTGGAAATAGGAAGTCGAGCTGTATAGCGTGACGGCGGTTATTTCGCCCTGCGCCTTCAGTTGCGGCAGGTCGACTGTCACATCGTCATCCTCCTGTTCCTTTCCCGCACGATTGCAGCCGGACAACAACAGCGCCACAAAAAACAAGAGGATGACCTTCTTCATTTCTTAATTATTAATTCTTATTTTTTAATTTCTCCAAGAGAACGACATTCTCCACGTGATGCGTATGCGGGAACATATCTACCGGCTGCACTTTCTTGACGGCATATTTTACGGAGAGCAAGCTCAGGTCGCGTGCCTGTGTCGCCGGGTTACAGCTTACATAAACGATACGTTCCGGTTCGGCAAAGAGGATCGTGTTGATCACATCGTCATGCATACCGGCACGGGGCGGGTCTGTGATAATAACATCCGGACGGCCGTGTTGGTTGATGAAATCCTGTGTCAGGATGTCTTTCATGTCACCGGCGTAGAACAATGTGTTTTCGATCTTGTTCAGGGCGGAGTTGACTTTGGCGTCCTCGATCGCTTCGGGCACATATTCGATGCCGATCACTTTCTTTGCCTGGCGGGAGACGAAGTTGGCGATCGTGCCGGTTCCGGTGTACAAGTCGTAAACCATCTCGTTTCCGGTCAGTCCGGCAAACTCGCGGGCGACTTTATACAGTTCGTAAGCCTGATCACTGTTGGTCTGGTAGAACGATTTCGGCCCTACTTTGAACTGAAGCCCTTCCATTTCCTCGATGATATGATCTTTTCCGCGGAACACAAGAACGTCTTGGTCGGTAATCGTATCGTTGCATTTTTCGTTGATGACGTACATCAGTGAAGTGATCTCCGGGAACTGTTCGGCAACATAGGAGAGGAGCGCTTCGCGGCGTTCCGTATCTTCGTGAAAAAATACCAGCACTACCATCAGGTCGCCAGTCGAGGCCGTGCGGATCATCAACGTACGCACAAATCCTTCCTGATTGCGAAGGTCGAAGAAGGGATAGCCTTCATGTGTCAGGCAGTATTCTTTGACCGCCAGACGGATACGGTTTGATATATCGTTCTGCAACCAGCATTTGTGAATGTCGAGCACCTTGTCGAACATTCCAGGAATATGGAAACCGACTGCATTCATGCAATCGAATTTGGCTCCGGTTTTCACCTCTTCTTCCGTCAGCCATTTCTTGTTGGAAAACGTGAATTCGAGTTTATTGCGATAGAATGTCGTATGTTTGGAACCCTTGATCGGGAGTATCTCTTCCATTTCGATCTTACCGATCCGGGTCAGGTTGTCGATCACCTGCTTGTGTTTGTAGCGAATCTGTTCTTCATAGGGCAGATGTTGCCATTTACAGCCGCCGCATACGCCGAAATGTTCACAGAACGGCTCGGCACGTCGGGTCGAATATTCATGGAAAAGTACAGCTTTCCCTTCCGCATAACTATGTTTCTTGCGTGTCAATTGTATGTCTATGACATCTCCGGGAGCGACAAAAGGTACGAATACGACCATGTCATTTACACGTGCGATAGCCTTTCCTTCTGCGGCTACATCTGTTATTGTTACCTTTTCCAATAAAGGCAACTGCTTCTTATTTCTTGCCAAGATGATTAATTTTTAATTTATGGCGCAAAGATAGAGATAAAAATATATCGTAAAATACTTCTGTGTAAAAGATTTTGACTATCCGCATGGCTGTCCGGCCTTTTCCCGGCTCTCGAATATAACCGTCATGTGCTCCAAGGCCCAGCCGACAAGATTTTCTATATGTGGAATCAGCGTTTTGCCGGTTTCCGTAAGCTGGTATTCGACTCTGGGCGGGACTTCGGCGTAGACCGTTCTCGAAACAAGCCCGTCGGTCTCCAGTATCCGGAGCGTGACAGTCAGCATACGCTGGGAAATGTCGGAAATTGTTTTTTGGATGTCGCTGAAGCGCATCGTGCCGTTTGCATTCAGGGTGATCATAACAAGCATTGACCACTTGTCACCGAGCCTGCATAAGATGTCCCGGATGGGACAATTTCCTGTAGGATGAAAATTTTTCATTTTTTTTGTCTTAGTAGTGCCTTGTGTCTCAACAATAGTTACATTCATGTAAGTAGCTTATTCATAGGTGCGTTCTTGTTTTACCGAATCAGACTACTTATCTTTGCTGCACAAAGGTAATAAACTTACTAAAAAGAACTATTGTATCACTAAAATTATTATTATCATGGCAAAGAAAGTAGCGGTTTTGGCAGTGAATCCGGTAAACGGATGTGGATTGTTCCAGTATCTGGAAGCATTTTTTGAAAATGGTATTCCTTATAAGGTGTTTGCCGTCAGCAATTCGAAGGAGATTCGCACGAATTCCGGCATCGCTTTAATTGTGGATGATGTTATTGCAAATCTGAAAGGACATGAAAAGGACTTTGATGCGATGGTATTCGCATGCGGAGATGCCATACCTCAGTTTGCCCAACATGCAGGGGAGCCGTACAACCAGGATCTGATGGCTGTTATTGCGGCATTCGGACAGAAAGGGAAAATCATGATCGGCCATTGTGCCGGAGCCATGTTGTTCGATATGGCAGGTGTCATCGATGGAAAGACGGTGGCTGTCCATCCGCTTGCAAAGCCGGCCATACAAAAGGGAAAGGCAACAGACAACAAATCCGAAGTCGATGGAAATATTTATACGGCCCAAGATGAAAACAGCATCTGGACGATGATGCCGCAGATGCTCGATGACTTGAAATAAAAATCAGATTGTCTATTATTAAGAAGAGCGGCGCTTCCGGAAGATTTATCAACTTCAGGTCCGTACCGCTCTTTTTATATTATTCGGCATCGCTTTTCTTTTTCCTTCTCGAAGGCGGGTTCGGTATGTTTTCCCGGACGAAGCGCTTGAAACCGCTCAAAGAGACCTTATAATAATCGGCTAATTCGGCATATGTCGCGTTTTCTTCTTTCAGTTCTCTTTCAATCTGGCTTTTCTGGGAAAGGAGAAATTCGGTTTTGGGGCTTCCCAAAGGGCGTCCTAATTTCGTTCCCTTGTTCTTGCTGGCCGTCAGTGCTTCTTTCGTACGGGCGGAAATAAGTTTGCTTTCTATTTCGGAAACAAGCCCGAATGTGAATGCCAACGTCTTGCTGTCCACGTTATTTTCAAATGAATAGCCTTCCTTGATGCAGTAAAGCGTCACTTTCTTTTCAATACACAACAAGATCAAATGCATTATCTCCATCAGCTTCCGGCTGAGCCGGGTGACATCGGCGACGATAAGAATATCGCCTTCCTGCAAATTCTTTATCACGTCTTCGAGCCGGTTTTTCCCTTTGGAAGAGTTTTTAGCATCTTTCAGCCACTTGTCAATCTCGATTTTTTTTGCTTTTGCAAATTGTTCGATTGCATTTTTCTGACTCTCTGTTTGCTGTTTATTTGAATATGTACGTATATAAGCGATTGTCATATTTCTTAATTATTTAAATGTTGTTTCATCATTTGATATATAACAGATTGGTTTGCAATATGTTCATTCTGAAAATTAATAAAAGGGGGATACATATTGTTGCAATGATCTCCTAAACTGATGCGAATGTACGCAAATAAAAAAAACAATGAAATATTTGGTAGTTAAAAATAAATATCTACCTTTGCACCGCAATCAAAAATAAAGGGATTGCAAAAAACGGGGTGTAGCGCAGTCCGGTTAGCGCACCTGCTTTGGGAGCAGGGGGTCCCAGGTTCGAATCCTGGTACCCCGACGATAAGAGTTGCTTGATCAAGCAACTCTTTTTTTGTGTCTTTTCGTATATGAACTACCCATATATATTTATATGTCTGAAAATCAGAAATAGAGAATTGAAAAGCCAAAAAAGTAAAAAGAAATAAAACGAAAAGCTTGCATAATTCAAATAAACCATCTACTTTTGCACCCGTCTTAGAGACAAGGAGAGATGGCAGAGTGGTCGATTGCGGCGGTCTTGAAAACCGTTGAACTGAGAGGTTCCGGGGGTTCGAATCCCTCTTTCTCCGCTGAAAGCAGCAAAAGCTGCTTTTTACGTTTTATGGAGGCTGGTCGCTTCCTGATATACATAATTTCAACCGAAAAAGGAGAGATGCTCGAGTGGTTGAAGAGGCACGCCTGGAAAGCGTGTAAACCCCTAAAGGGTTTCGCGGGTTCGAATCCCGCTCTCTCCGCTGAATTAAGCGGACAATACCGGACAAAGAACAGACAAGTCCCACGAATTTAACGATTTGTGGGACTTTTTTTATTCCCTTGTGTCTGCCTTAAAGTCGGGATTTATTCCCTAATCGCAATATCAAACCTTTGAAATTTATCGATCCGGTTGTCAGAATATACAAGTAAATTATTAATATTCGTATGTAATTTCTTTTTTATGCCTGTTATTTTTGTGACGTTAAGACTAAATTATGATCATACAAAATGACAGCGAAAAGTATGCATTTAGATTTATCATTATTCCAGATAAAGAACTGGGAAGAAATTTTAGGCGGAGAGTTTTATATGACAAATCCTCTTGTGCGTTATATTTTGTTAGTTATTATATTGTTGGTACTTTTCTTGCGTACTCTTTCGTGGTTGCAATATTTATATTTAAAACATGAGTTGAAAAAACGATTTACCAAACTTGTTTAGTGTTTGGCATTCAGGCTTCTCAAATCGCTTCCGGAGACATTCTGGAAGATGCTGAGTCCGAATTCCGGGATTACGGCCAGCACATGGTCGAATACGTCGGACTGAATGCCTTCGTAGGGAACCCAGTCTTTCACGGAGGAGAAGAAATAGAGTTCGATCGGAATACCGGTTTCCGTCGGTTGCAACTGGCGGACCATGCAGGTCAGTTCCTTGCTGACCTCCGGGAGGCTTTTCAGGTAATTGACCAGGTAGGCGCGAAACACGCCGATATTCGTTTGCCGACGACCGTTTACACGGATGGAACCGTCGATCCGGTGCGCCTCGTTATAGGCGTTCAGCTCTTTTTCCTTCTCGTCGATATAGTCTGTCAGCAAGGAGATTTTGCGGAATTTGGCCAACATCTCAGGCGTGCAGAAACTCACGCTGTTCATATCGATATTGATGGAGCGCTTGATCCGCCGTCCGGGAGATTCCGACATCCCGCGCCAGTTTTGGAAAGCATCGCTCACCAGGGCATAAGGGGGAATCGTCGTGATCGTATTGTCGAAGTTCTTGACTTTGACCGCGTTCAGCGTGACTTCGGTAACCGTCCCGTTCGCCCCGTATTTCTCCATCGTGATCCAGTCGCCCGGCCGCAGCATATCGTTGGCGGAAAGCTGTATGCCGGCCACGAATCCCAAGATCGTATCCTTGAACACCAGCATCAGGATCGCGGCCGAAGCTCCCAGTCCGGCGAACAGCGTCGTCGGTGATTTGCCGATCAGAATACTGATGATCAGTATAAAACCGATAAAGAAAACGGCTACCTGCAATAGTTGGATGAAACCTTTCAGCGGCTTGTTCTTGAGCGATTCCTTCCGGTTGTATATTTCATGCACGACGTTCAGGGAGGCACTGATGAAACGAAGTGAAACGGCAATGATGTAGATCTTGCATATCATTTGCAGGATTCCCAATATCTTGGGCGCCTCATCAACCGGGAAAGCCAGCGGCAGCAGCACATACACCAGGATGGCAGGGATCATGTGCATCAGCTTGTTGATAATCTTGCGCTCGACGATCAAGTCGTCCCATTGGTTGCGGGTTCTCTTCGCAAGCCGTTTGAACATATTCAGGAAAATATAGCGGCAAGCGTAGTCGATGCCGACCGTTACGGCGATGATCAGCAGCAGGACGATCGTATTGTCCAGTTCGGTTGCCGAACTGCTGATAATACCCCATTCGATCAGATGATTGTTAATCCATTCTTGTATTGCGTGCATATCCTTTAAATGTTTAATCAAGTGTACTTGCGAGAACCTCCAATTTGTAGACAAAACTAACTAAAAAACTAACTGAAAAATACAATATTCCCCATAAAAAGCGGCAAAAAGGTCATCCTTCTGAGATATAGGCGATTGTAAAAATATCAGTTTGTTAAAAAATATTACCCTTGCGGGAAATTTTATTTTCATGGGTATGAAAACCGATTTTCATGCCCGTGTGTTTCGATTTGGACCAATGGGTATTTCTACAAATTTGACAATAAGGGCCTCTGCCTTTTTCATGGCTCTTACTCCGAATACTGGTAAACCTTCAAATCGAATTTGGGGACCATTGCGAAGAAATGGTCGAAGATGTCCGACTGGATACGTTCGTATTCCTTCCATATTTTATTGCGGGAGAAGAAATAGATCTGGATAGGCACGCCATATTCAGTCGATTGCAACTGGCTGATGATTAAATCGAGGTCGGTGTTGACGACCGGAAGGCTTGTCAGGTATTTCTCCACATAGACACGGAACATCTGCGAATTGGTGGGCGTCACGCCTTCGTCGGGCTTGTAGTCGGCAAGCAACGGGATCTCCTTGCGGAACGTGTCGAGCATGTCCGGCGTACAGAACTTGATGGTATTGAGGTCGAGAAAGATGGACTTCATCACACGGCGGCCGCCCGATTCGACCATGCCCCGCCAGTTCTGGAACGAACCGTTCACCAGCGTATAAGGCGGGATGGTGGAGATCGTATTGTCGAAGTTTTGTATCTTGACGGTATTCAGCGTGATTTCCATGACAGTACCGTTCGCGTTCGAGCCGGGAACCGTGATCCAGTCGCCCGGCCGCAGCATATCGTTGGCGGAAAGCTGGATGCCCGCCACGAATCCCAAGATCGTATCTTTGAATACCAGCATCAGGATCGCCGCCGAAGCGCCCAAGCCGGCAAACAGGCTGGCCGGAGATTTCCCGATCAGGATGGCGACGATGACGATCCCGCCGATGAAGAACAGCAAGACTTGAAGCACCTGCATGAACCCTTTGATCGGACGGTTCCTACTCACCTGCCGCGTGTTATACATATCCAGAAATACCAATATGAAACCGTTTATGGCCAGCAACAAGGCGAACACGATATACACGGCACATATTTTCTGCGACCACAGCAACAAGCCTTTTCCCCGTATGAACGCCAAAGGCAACAGGGCGTAGACCAGGATGCCCGGTATCGTGTGGACCAAGTGGTGGACGACCTTACGTTTGAGGAGCAACGAGTCCCACTGGTAATGCGTATGCTGCGCCAGCTTTTTCATGCTGCCGACAAAAATCGCCTGGCACAGGTAATCCAGCCCGACTGCCAGTATGACCAGCAATGCGGCGATGATCATTTCATCGAAAGTATTTGCAATTTTAGGGTCCACGCCCCAACCGATCAGGATACCGTTCATCCAGCTGCCTAAGTTTATCATATCGTATTGGCCTTTTATTGGGATAACAATTAAATATTCGTTTGGTTTATCGCATCGATCACTATTGTCGGATTAATTTTTTATCTTTGACGCTAATATTGCAAATCTGTAACATGACCGTGAAATTAAAAGTAGTGATGATGGCATTCGCATGTTGTTCTTATCAATCGCAAGCAGCGGACTTGAACGCTCTCAAAGTAAAGGAATATAAACTGGATAACGGGCTGACCGTTTGGCTGAACGAGGATCACAGCCAGCCGAAGGTCTTCGGCGCCGTCGTCGTGAAGGCAGGGTCGAAGGATTGCCCGGACACAGGGATCGCCCACTATTTCGAGCACATGATGTTTAAGGGGACGGACCGTATCGGGACGCTCGATTACGAGTCGGAGAAGGTCCTGCTGGACTCCATCGTCCTGAAATACGACGAACTGGCCATGACGGAGGATGCCGCAGAACGTGCCCGCCTGCAAAAGGAGATCAACGAGCTGAGTATCCGCTCTTCCGAATATGTCATCCCCAACGAGTTCAACCGGCTCATCAGCCGGTTCGGCGGTTCCGGCCTGAACGCGGCGACCTCATACGACGCAACGATCTATTTCAATACCTTTTCACCGCAATATATGGTCCAATGGGCGGAGATCAACAGCGAACGCCTGATCAACCCCGTCTTCCGTCTTTTCCAAAGCGAACTGGAAACGGTCTATGAGGAGAAGAACATGTACGGCGACTTCATCGGCGGCCAGGTGATGGACACGCTGATGGCGCGTTATTTCGGCCCGCACCCGTATGCTTACCCGATTATCGGCAGCACGAAGAACCTCAAGAACCCGCGGCTGACGGAGATGCGCAAGTTCTTCGAGGACTATTATGTGGCATCCAATATGGCGCTGATCCTTAGCGGCGATTTCGATACGCGTCAGGTTATGCCTGTCCTCGAAAAGACCTTTTCACGCATCCGTCCGGGCAATGTGCCGGCGCCGGAGAAGGTGACGCTCCCGCCGTTCAACGGACGTGAGAAAATGAAGGTGAAGTTCCCGATCCCTTTTATTAAGGCGATGGGGCTGGGGTTCCGGGGCGTTTCGGCCAACCATGAAGACCAGGTTGCCCTGAATATAGCGGTCAACCTGCTGAACAACGCCAACGGCACGGGCTATCTGGACAAACTGATGGTGGAGCATAAGCTGATGGGAGCCCTTGCCATCAACGAGAGCATGAATGAGGCGGGCATCCTGGCGGTCGCCATTATGCCGAAGTTGTTGATCCAATCGTACAGCTCGGCCGAGAAGATGGTCTGGAACGAGATCAACCGGGTGAAAAACGGAGACTTCAGCGACGAAGTGTTCAACAGCCTGAAACTGGAACAGAAACGGCAGTATGCGTCCGCGTTGGAGAATATCGACTCGCGTGCGACGGTCATGATGAAACTGTTCTCGCAGGGAAAGAGTTGGAACGATTACCTGGACGAGGTGGCGCGGATCGAGTCTATCACGAAAGAGGATGTCGTGCGGGTCGCCCGAAAATATTTCAGCGATAACTATCTGTGCGTAACCAAGAGCACGGGGAAATATCCGAAGGACAATCTGCCGAAACCGGCTTTTGCCCCCGTCGTCCCCCGCCATGCAGACGCTTCGTCTGCCTACGCCGAACAGTTGGAGAAGATACCGGAACAGCAAGTGCCGCCTCGTATCATCGATTTCGAGAAGGATGTGAAGACATCAAAGCTGGCTCCTTTGGTGACGTTGTACACGACTCCTAATCCGCTGAACGATATTTTCACCTTCAATATCTCCTATGGAATCGGCGCTTTGGAGCAACCGGAGTTGATGCAGCTCGTCAACTACCTGCAATTGTTAGGAACCGATTCCTTGCCCTTCGAGCAGTTCCGCGGCCGCTTGCAGTCGATCGGGAGCACGCTTGCCTTCGATGTGACGCCCGATGCTTTTGTCATGAAGGTGACCGGTTTCGACAACCATATCGACGAGACGATGGAACTTGTGGGCGACTTTATCCGCCATGCAAAGGCAGACGACAAGAAGCTCCGCCAGGTAGTGGACGATGCCAAAGTCTCGGAGAAAGCCTTTTTCAAGTCGGGCGACAATGTGGCATCGGCTTTGCTGGAACAGGTGAAATACGGCGACCAGTCCCGTTACCTGCGTAAGCTTTCACTCTCGCAGATCAAGAAATTGAAGGGAAAAGACCTGTTGGCGGTCTACGACAAGGTGCGGAGCGTAGAGTGCGACCTTCACTACTGCGGCACTTTGCCTGTGGAGAAGGTGATCGGGACGATCCGCCGGCATATCCCGTTGGAACGGACGACCGTGCTCTCCAATTCTCCCTATTACCGCGAGTTGAAACAATACGACCGGCCGACCGTCTTTTTTATCGATATGCCGGATATGGCGCAGAGCATCGTTTACGGCTATGTCAAGGGCGATCCGGTCGATGACAAGGCTTCCCGCCATGCCTCCCGGCTGTTCTCCGTCTACTTCGGGGGCGATATGTCGTCGCTGATGTTCCAGGAGATAAGGGAGTTCCGCTCTTTTGCCTACCGGACAAGCGGTCGTTACCAGTTGCCGAACCATGCACATAAGGGGACTGCCGGATCTTTTACGGCGATGCTGTCCACCCAGAGCGACAAGACGCCGGATGCGCTGGGCGTACTGGATTCGCTGATCCGGGAAATGCCGTTGAAGCCGGAAAGGGTGGAGGCGGTCAAGCAGACGTTGGTGAACCGCATCAATAACGATTATCCGCCTTTCCGCAGCCTGTCCGAGAAAGTGGCGAGTGCGCGTATGGAAGGTTTCGACCGTGATCCGGCTGAAGAATTCCTGCGGGATATCGCAACGATGGACATGCAGGATATTTCCCGTTTCTACCGGGAGCAGATCAGTGGCCGCCCGGTCGTTTACGTGATTGCCGGGAACCGGAAACGTATCGATATGAAGAAGCTGGCCGAATACGGTACGATAGTAAAAGTGAAAAAGAAAGACATATATAAATAAATGTATAGTAAAGACGAACTCAAGAACCTGAAACTTGAATTTTGGGAAAGTTTCGCCTCATTTTGTGAAGTACAGCCGTATCTGAGAGGACGCAAGAAAACGTGGGTTCTATATGATACGAAAGTGAAAGGGGTCGAACTCAAATTCGATGCGACAAGAGAGGGTGCGTTTGTCATCCTCGAAGTGAACCATAGGAGCGAAGAGGCCCGGCTGGAGATGTTCGAACGCCTGACGTGGTATAAGGATACGCTGGAAACGGATTTTCCGGAGGGGTTGACCTGGGACATTTGTTTCGTGCGCGATACCGGAAAGCAGGTGGCCCGTATTTATACCTCCAAGTTCGGGATCGACTTCCATCGCCGTCAGGACTGGGGAGAGTTTTTCTCCTTTATGGCAAGCCGGATGTATCTGTTGGAACGGAACTTCATGTCCATAGCTGAGTATTTGAGGGAATAGGGAGATTTATGATTTTCGAATTATGATTGATGTCATGTTTAAACATTTTATAGGGATAGTTTCTATCGCATTCTTAAGTGCCTGCGGTAGTCCTGCGCCGGATGCGGCGCTGTTGCAACCGGGAGTCAGCCGGGAATTGGCCCGGTTCAGGAAAGAACATTTCGAGGGGGTACGTTACCACCTCTTTTTCTCCATCCCGGAAAACCGGGGGGAGGCCGTCACCGGCAAAGCGGAAATAACGCTTGCCGTCCGTGAAAAGCAACCGGTTATCATCGATTTCCGGGGAGAACCGGAACAGGTTGCCTCGGTTTTGTTGAATGGCAGGAAAGTCCCTTATACGGTTAAGGACGAACATATCGTGATCGGCGCAAGAGAGGCGGCAGACGGAGAGAACCGCGTAACCGTCGAATTTACGGCAAACGACCAGTCGCTGAACCGCCGGGACGAGTTCCTCTATACGTTGCTGGTTCCCGACCGGGCGCGTACGCTCTTCCCCTGTTTCGACCAGCCGGATATGAAATCGCTTTTCACCCTGTCGTTGGAGGTCCCGTCTTCCTGGCAGGCGGTCGCCAACGGGGCGGTCGAGCAGGTGGATTCGACATCCGTCGCCGGGCGCAGGCGGATTTCTTTCCGGGAAACGGAACCGCTCAGCACCTATCTTTTCTCTTTCGTCGCCGGTAAGCTGACACGGGAAACGTATTCGCGCGACGGACGGAATATTTCGATTTACCATCGCGAGACCGACCCGAAGAAGGTGGCACAGTGTCCCGATATTGCCTCCGAAGTGTTCGATGCGCTCGAATGGCAGGAGGAATATACCCGGATACCGTATCCTTTCGCCAAGTACGACCTGATCATTTTGCCGGGATTCCAGTTCGGCGGGATGGAACATACGGGAGCGACCTTATATACGGACGGGCGGATGTTCCTGAACGAGAACCCGACATTGAACGAGCGTCTGGCACGCAGTTCCCTGATTGCGCACGAGACTTCGCATATGTGGTTCGGAGACTTCGTGACGATGGAATGGTTCAATGATGTCTGGACAAAAGAGGTTTTCGCCAATTATTATGCCTCCCGGATGATCGAACCTCTGTTTCCGGAGGTGAACCATTCCCTGAACTTCATGCTCGACTATATCCCGGCGGCCTATTCCGAAGACCGTACCGCCGGCGCCAATCCGGTGAAGCAGCAACTGTCGAATATGCGGGATGCCGGATTGATGTACGGCAATATCATCTATGATAAGTCTCCGATTATCCTGGAAATGCTGGTGAAGAAAATAGGGAAGGAGCCTTTCCGGGAAGGGATACGGGAATATCTGAAGACGTATGCATACGGGAATGCGACCTGGGAAGGGTTGATCGGCATCCTGGACAAATATACGGACGACGACCTGTCGGCCTGGAGCCATGTCTGGGTGAACGAGAAGGGGATGCCTGAAATCTCTTGCGAAGCAGGTAAAAAATTGTATGTCGAACAGTCTGACCCTTTCGGCCGCGGACTTCTGTGGGAACAGGATTTGTCTTTTCTTATCGTTCATCCGGATAAGGAGACAGAAGAAGTTCAAGTTAAATTTGCAAAAGGCAAGAGGTTGAGGTTTGTGGATTTGAAAAGGAAGGCGGGCACAGGCAGTTTCGTCATACCCAATGCCGACGGCAAAGGATATGGTTTCTTCCGCCTGTTTGAAAAAGATGCGAAGGCTTGTTTGTCCTACCTTCCCGATTGCAAGGATGAAGTGTTGAGAGGTTCCTTGCTGATCACCTTGTATGAGAATTTATTGAACCGGACGATCTCTTCGGAATCGTATATGGAAGCTATGTTGGATTATCTGCCGGGGGAAACCAATTCCCTGTTGTTCTCGGCCGCCCTCGGATATATCGGCAATTGCCAACGTCTGTATCCCGCTGATCCGGAAAAAACGGAACAGGTACTCTGGAAGATCGTGACGACGGCAGAACAACCCCAGCGGCGTTTGCAGGCGTTCCGCCTGTATCGCTCCATCGCCCGCACGCGGGAAGCGGTCGGCAAACTGTATGCGCTCTGGAAAGACCGGAAAGCGCCTGCCGGCTGTTCGCTGAGCGAAAACGATTATATCAGCCTGTCGTACGGCCTGGCAATCCAAATGCCCGACAAAGCCGATGAAATCGTAGCGACCCAGCAAGCCCGGATCACCAATCCGGACCGCAAACGGCAATATGCGTTCATCTCGCCATCCGTTTCTCCGCGCAAGGAAGTACGCGACAGTGTGTTTGCCTCTCTGCTCGTGGCCGGAAATCGTCGCGTCGAGCCGTGGGCTTCGGCCGCCTTGTCGAACCTGAACTGCCAGTTGCGCCAGAAAGAAGCGGTCGGTTATATCCGTCCGGCTCTGGAAGCCTTGCAGGAAGTACAGCGTACGGGGGACATCTTTTTTCCGCGTGATTGGGTACGGGCTTTATTGAGCGGACATACTTCGCCGGAGGCTAAGAAGGAGGTGGACGATTTCTTTGCCGCCCACCCGGACTATCCGGTCCTGCTCTCAAATAAAATCCGTCAGCAGGCGGATCATTTGTACAGATAACCGGATTTATCGGGTTGAAATTGGCTTTATTATAAAAAAATCGCCCTGTTTGGCTAATCTTTTGTAAGTTTTATTTGCTAATTCAATTATTATTGTAACTTTGCAGCGTAAAAATAATAACAAATGAAAAGTACAGTTCTGCATCTCCACCATCATCATTACAACGGGCAATAGTTCGGTGGGCTGTGTGGTATGTAGGAACATATTAATATAAATGAATAAGGCTTGCCGTTTACGGTAGGCCTTATTTTGTTTTTGGAAAAATATATACAAACAAAATAAACATGTTACGAATTGCAGTACAATCTAAAGGTCGTCTTTACGATGAAACAATGCTTCTCTTGGAAGAAGCCGGTATCAAACTGAACAGGGGAAAACGTATTTTGCTGTTGTCGGCAAAAGGATTCCCGGTAGAAGTCTTATTCCTGCGCGATGACGATATCCCGCAATCAGTTGCCAATGGCGTTGCCGACGTCGGTATCGTAGGCGAAAACGAATATGTGGAGAAAGGGCAGGAGGCCAAGCTGATCAAACGTTTAGGATTCAGCAAATGCCGTCTTTCACTCGCCATTCCGAAAGATGAAGATTATCAGGGGGTGGAATGGTTCGCCGGAAAAACGATCGCAACTTCCTATCCGGAAATACTGAAGGCTTATCTGGCTGAAAAGGGAGTGAAAGCAGACCTTCACGTAATCAGCGGGTCTGTGGAAATTGCGCCGGGTATCGGCCTCGCGGATGCGATTTTCGATATCGTCAGCTCCGGCAGCACACTGGTGAGCAATCAGCTCAAAGAAGTGGAAGTCATCATGCAGAGCGAAGCCCTGTTGATTGCCAACAACAATCTGTCGGATGAAAAACAGGCTATCCTGGACGAACTCTTGTTCCGTTTCGAAGCGATCCAGGTAGCGGAAGGCAAGAAATATGTATTGCTGAACGCTCCGAAAGACAAGATGGACGAGATCATAGAAGTGCTGCCGGGCATGAAGAGCCCGACCATCACGCCGCTTGCCGACGGGAACTGGGTGTCTGTCCAATCTGTCATAGCGGAGAAACATTTCTGGGAAATCATCGGTAAACTGAAATCGTTGGGAGCGGAAGGCATATTGGTGCTGCCGATCGAGAAAATGATTTTGTAAATTAATAAGTATTACCTCTTAATTTTTTAATTCTTAATTCTTAATTTTTAATTTATAAAGTGGAAGTAATCAAATATCCGTCAAGAGAAAAATGGGCCTCATTGGCCCAGCGTCCGGCGCTGGATGTCACGACACTGTTCGATACGGTTCGCACGGTGCTGGATGAAGTCCGGGAGGGAGGAGATGCCGCCGTTATCCGGTATGAGGAGAAGTTCGACAAGATAGATCCCGCTACCTTCAAAAGGTTGCAGGTTTCAGAACAGGAATTAGCGGAAGCAAAGGAGCTCGTGCCCGAAGACCTGAAGCAGGCTATCTGTCAAGCAAAGAACAATATAGAGATATTTCACGCCTCACAGCGTTTTACGGGAAAGAAGGTAGAGACGACACCCGGTGTCACCTGCTGGCAGAAAGCGGTAGCGATAGAAAAAGTCGGTTTATACATTCCCGGCGGAACGGCTCCTCTTTTCTCTACCGTCCTGATGTTGGCTGTCCCGGCACGTATTGCCGGCTGTAAGGAAATCGTGCTTTGTACGCCTCCGGGCAGGGATGGAAAGGTACACCCCGCCATCCTGTTTGCCGCGGAAACGGCAGGCGTCAGCAAGATATTCAAGGCAGGAGGTATCCAGGCCATAGCGGCGATGGCCTACGGAACGGAATCGGTTCCGAAGGTCTATAAGATATTCGGTCCCGGTAACCAGTATGTGACGGCGGCCAAACAGTTGGTCAGCCTGAAAGAGGTGGCCATCGACATGCCTGCCGGTCCTTCCGAAGTGGAAGTGATTGCGGACGAATCGGCCAATCCCGCCTTTATCGCCGCGGATTTCCTTTCCCAGGCGGAACATGGAGTGGACAGCCAGGCCATGCTGGTGACGGCATCCGAAAGCATCGTCGAACCGGTCATGCAAGCGATCCGGGAACAGCTGGACCGGCTGCCCCGTAAGGAGATCACGGAAAAATCGTTGAGCCACAGCCGTCTTATCGTGCTGAAGGATAAACAGGAAGTGATCGACTTCACCAACCTGTACGCTCCGGAGCATCTGATTATCCAGACGACCGATTATGCAGATATTGCCGGGCAGGTCGAAAATGCAGGCAGTGTCTTCATGGGACCCTATACGCCGGAAAGCGCTGGCGACTACGCTTCCGGTACGAACCATACGTTGCCGACCAACGGATATGCAAAAGCCTACAGTGGCGTGAACCTGGACAGCTTCATCAAGAAGATCACGTTCCAGGAGATCACGGCCGACGGCATCCGGCTGTTGGGCGGGACGATCCGGACAATGGCGGCCAACGAGCAGCTGGATGCGCACAAGAATGCAGTAACAATCAGATTGAACACATTATGAAAGACTTAAAAGATTTAGTCAGACCCAATGTCTGGAACATGAAGCCCTACTCGTCTGCCAGAGATGAGTTTCAAGGTAATGCCTCCGTTTTCCTGGATGCAAACGAAAACCCGTTTAACAGACCGTACAACCGCTATCCCGATCCTTTGCAATGGGAACTGAAGAAGAAGATTGCGGAGATCAAAGGGGTGAAACGCGAGTCTATCTTTCTGGGGAACGGAAGTGACGAACCGATCGATCTGATTATCCGTGCGTTTTGCGAACCGTCTATCGACAGCATCGTAAGCATCGCGCCTTCCTACGGCATGTATGAAGTCGCGGCCAATGTCAATAACGTAGAGTTCCGGAAGATCAAGCTGGACGAAAAGTTCGACCTGGATACCGACAGCCTTCTGGAAGCGGCAAACGACTGGGTGAAGGTGATATTCCTGTGTTCTCCCAACAACCCGACAGGAAATAACCTGAGCCGTGACCGCCTTTACAAAGTATTGAATACTTTCCAGGGGATCGTTGTGATTGACGAGGCTTATGTCGATTTCTCCATCGAGCCTTCTTTCTTAGGCGAGTTGGATAAATTCCCGAATCTGATCGTCCTGCAAACCATGTCCAAAGCGTGGGGGGCTGCCGGAATCCGGCTGGGAATGGCTTTTGCTTCTCCCGAAATCATTGCGATCCTCAATAAGATCAAATACCCGTACAATGTAAATCTGCTGACTCAGGAACGTGCCTTGTATGTACTTGAAAACAAGGAACAGATGGAAAAACAGCTTCGTTCGATCCTTTCCGAGCGGATTCGTCTGCAGGCCGTACTGCCGGAGTTGAACTGCGTGCGCAAGATTTATCCTACGGATGCAAATTTTGTCCTGGTCGAAGTGACGAATGCCGATACGATCTATAAAAATCTGGTCAGACAGGGTATTATCGTCCGTAACCGGACAAATGTGACCATGTGTAATGGCTGCCTTCGCATCACGGTCGGCAAGCCGGATGAAAACGATGCTTTGCTCGAAGCGCTTAAAAAAATGTAAAGATTTATGAAATGAAAAGAGCCTTATTTATAGACCGGGACGGAACGCTTGTGATAGAGCCGCCGGTGGACTATCAGCTGGACAGCCTGGAGAAGTTAGTGTTTTATCCGAAGGTGTTCCGTAACCTGTACTTTATCCGTAAACAGTTGGATTTCGAGTTTGTGATGGTGACGAACCAGGACGGTTTGGGTACGGATTCCTTTCCGGAAGACACTTTCTGGCCGGCACACGACAAGATGTTGAAGACCTTGGAAGGCGAGGGGATCCGTTTCGACGATATCCTGATCGACCGTTCTTTTCCGGAAGAAAACTCTCCGAACCGGAAACCCCGTACAGGTATGTTAGGCCGCTATCTGTCCGGCGAATATGACCTGGCAAACAGTTACGTGATAGGTGACCGGCTGACGGATATGCAGCTGGCGGCCAATTTAGGGGCAAAAGGGATATGGCTTCGTCCGGATGACGACGAGGCGCGACAGTTGCTCACGGAGAATACGGCTATTTCTCCCGTCCTGATTACAGATGATTGGGACCGGATCACGGAATATCTTTTTGCCGGAGAACGCCGGGCCACTATCCGACGTACGACAAAGGAGACGGATATTTTAGTGGAAGTGAATCTGGACGGACATGGACGGACGGAGATTTCCACCGGTCTCGGCTTCTTCGACCATATGCTCGACCAGATCGGAAAACATTCGGGTATCGATTTGACGGTACGGGTGAAAGGGGATCTGGAAGTAGACGAACATCATACGATAGAGGATACGGCTATTGCGCTTGGAGAAGCTTTGTTAAAGGCTTTAGGCGACAAGAGGGGGATCGAACGCTACGGTTACTGCCTGCCGATGGACGATTGCCTGTGCAGTGTGGCGCTTGATTTCGGCGGACGTCCCTGGTTAGTCTGGGATGCAGCCTTTCACCGTGAGAAAGTAGGGGATATGCCGACCGAAATGTTCCTGCATTTCTTTAAAAGCCTGAGCGATGCCGCCCGCATGAACCTGAACATTAAAGCGGAAGGCACAAACGAGCACCATAAGATCGAAGGAATCTTCAAGGCTTTGGCCCGCTCCATCAAGATGGCTATCCGCCGCGACATCTACAGGTTTGAACTGCCGAGTACAAAGGGGGCTTTGTAAATTAAAAATTAAGAATTAAGAATTAAAAAATATCATCGACCGTAATTTTTTAATTCTTAATTCTTAATTCTTAATTTTTAATTTACTCCGCGTTCGGTCCTTCCACATAGAGCTTGCCGTTCTCATCGATTCCCATCTTGTCGATAAAGACAACCCGCTCGTTTCCTGTTTTCTGGGTGTAGCCGTGGTAAACGCAATACATCTGCTTGCCGTCTTTCGACCAGGTCACGCTGTTATGCCCCGTACCGGTAACGATGCCTCCCTGCTCCACATTCTTTTGAAGTACCGGGTTGTCGTTCGATTTGACAAACGGGCCGAGCGGACTTTTTGCCGTTGCATAGCCGACAGCATAATTCTTGCCTTTGTAATAATTGGCCGAATACATCATATAGTAGGTATCGCCCTTTTTCAATGTATAAGGGCCTTCCGTCCAACGGCGGTTGATCTCACCGGAAGTAACGGAGCGGCTTTCCCATTCGGATTGCGTGTCGTCCAGTTTTACTGGCGGACGGAGCAGCAGGACCGGTTCACCGATCACTTCTGTCAAATCCGGCTTTACCTCGATGCCATATATCCAGCTTTCCTCTATCTCGTCGAACTTCCCTTCTTTTTTAGCCTGTTCGGCAATTTCGCTTTCCACCGGATGTTTGTAGCAACAACGGGAAAAATACAGATAGGTCCGTCCATCCTCATCGTCGATCAGGTTCCCGTCGATAACCGGATAGCCCGGATCAAACAAAGGTTTGTCGGATAATTCCTTGAAAGGTCCTGTCGGCTTGTCGGCAACAGCCACTCCGATACGGAAATTTTCCAGTTCATTTGTCGGATTTTCTTTCCAGTCGGCACTGTACAGCATATAGAACTTGCCACCCCGTTCATACACCTCCGGGGCCCAGAAGTTGGCGACTCCCCATGATCCCGGAACGTTACCCCGGAATACCTGTCCTTCGGCTTTCCAGTTGGCCAAGTCGGGAGAGGAATACACACTGAAGCCGTCGACGGCGCCTCCGCCTGTTCCATACATATAGTATATGCCGTCCGAAGCCAGCAATACATACGGATCACCAAACTGTACGGGAAGGGGATTGGTATGCACGATACTTTTTTCCTGTTGTTCCTTCTGCACTTTGTGTACGCAGGAAGAAAAAGTAAATACCGCTGAAAGCAGTACTACAAATTGTTTCATTTGTCTCATAGATTGTCTATAAAATTAAAAACACATAATAAATGACAGCAAATATACAAATTTGAAATTATTTCCTTTCCTTTGATGTCCGATTTAAGCAGAAAAAGAGTATGGTTAGAAATATATTGATAGCATTTTGTGTGATCCTGTTCGTCTCGTGCAGCAAGGACACGGAATCCAAGTTGTTCGGTAAATGGCAATTACAGAAGGTAGAAGCAAGCGGTGACGTGCAGAATGTCGATACGGTTTATTTTAATTTTGAACATTCTTTGTTTATGTACCAGGTGTACGTTACGGAAATCGACTCTTTCCGCCATCAATATGGCTACAACACGTTGGAAGGTGAAAAAACATTGCTGCTGGAATTGGAGAACAATCCGGGGCCGATCAGTAAATTCCTGCCCTATACCGATTGGAATTCTTCCAAACAAACCTATACAATCGATAAACTGGAATCCAAGCAACTGATCTTAAGCCGCGAGGGGAAAACATATACGTTCCGGAAGTTCTAAAGATTAAATAAGAAATGCGAGCCGACTTTGAAAGTTGTTCGTGAGATCAGCCGGAAATTGAATATCGATGCTGATATCGTCTTAGGTGTATAAAATTAAAGAAAGAAGAAAAGAGGCGGTGTGTCAAAACTCCTTTATCACGATCTTTAGCACGGATTACGCGGATTACACGGAAAGATGATAAATTTATCCGTGTAAATCCGTGAAATCCGTGCCTAAATTATGTCTATTGTAAGCAGGATTTTCTTTTGACACACCTTCGATAATTTACAGTATTGATTCATATTTCACGTATGACATCCGCCACCTCCGCCCGTGCCTCCCGGATCAAATCCCCCGGTGTGATCCGGATCTGCAAGCCCCGTTGTCCGGCGCTTACATAGATATGGTCGAATTGTCCGGCGGTGTGGTGGATGTAGGTCGGGAAATGCTTTTTCATGCCGATGGGGGAGCAGCCGCCACGGATGTAGCCGGTGAGAGGCAGAAGTTCCTTGACTGGTATCATTTCACAGCTTTTGTTGCCGGAGACTTTGGCGGCCTTTTTCAGATCGACCTCGTCGGCGCCGGGAATGACACAGACGAAATAGCCGCTTTTGTCGCCGTGGAGGACAAGCGTCTTGAATACCTGCGCGACATTCTCGCCTAACTGGTCGGCAACGTGCGTTGCGCTCAGATCGTTTTCATCTACTTCATATGGAACCAGCTGGTAAGCCACTTTGGCTTTGTCCAGCAGGCGTGCTACGTTTGTTTTGTTGATTTTCATCGCTATTAAGAAATTGTTTCTTCTATTCCTTTCATAGAAAGCTGAACCCGTTTGCGAACGAGGTCGACGCTTAACACTTTTACTTTCACATGTTGATGGATCGAGACGACTTGTGTCGGATCACTGATAAAACGGTCTGCCAGTTCGGAAATATGAACCAGCCCGTTCTCCTTGATGCCGACGTCGACGAAACAGCCGAAATTCGTTATATTGGTGACGATACCCGGCAGCACTTGCCCTTCTTTCAGGTCTTCGATCGTCTTCACCGTTGGATCGAAAGAAAATACTTGGATGGTCTGGCGAGGATCGCGTCCCGGCTTGTCCAGCTCTTCCATGATATCCAACAAAGTCGGCATTCCGACTTTATCCGTGACATATTTCTTCAAGTCGAGCTTTTTCTTCAGTTCTTTATGGCTGATCAGTTCGGTGACAGTACATTTCAAGTCCTTTGCCATCAGTTCGACGATCGGATAACTTTCCGGATGGACGGCCGAGTTGTCCAATGGGTTCTCACCATCTTGGATACGAAGGAAACCAGCACTTTGTTCAAAAGCCTTTTCTCCCATGCGGGGCACTTTCAGCAGCTCGCGGCGGGACTGGAAAGGCCCGTGTTCGGTACGGTAGTCGACAATGTTCTGTGCCAGTGCCGGGCCCAATCCGGAAATATAGGTAAGCAGATGTTTGCTTGCCGTATTGACGTTCACGCCAACCAGGTTCACGCAGCTTTCCACCGTCTGGTCGAGGCTCTTTTTCAGGGCGCCCTGCTCGACGTCATGCTGGTATTGCCCGACACCGATGCTTTTCGGATCGATCTTGACCAACTCGGCAAGCGGGTCCATCAGGCGACGGCCGATGCTGACGGCGCCACGGACCGTCACATCGTACTCCGGAAATTCATCGCGGGCGATCTTGGAAGCCGAATAAATGGAAGCACCGTTTTCACTGACCACGAACACCTGAACCTTACGGTCGTAGCGGATATTGGTAATGAACTGTTCCGTCTCCCGGCTGGCCGTCCCGTTTCCTATTGCGATGGCGTCGATAGCATAGGTCGCTACCAATTGTGCCACTTTGGCAGCCGCTTTGCTCTTCTCGTTCTTGGGCGGGTGGGGATAGATCGCTTCGTTATGCAACAATGTCCCTTGCGCATCGAGGCAAACCAGCTTGCAACCCGTGCGGTAGCCGGGATCGACACCCAACACGCGCTTCTGTCCCAATGGCGGAGCCAGCAACAACTGGCGCAGGTTCTCGGCAAATACACGGATCGCCTCTTCGTCGGCTTTCGCCTTGCTCAGGTTGGCAAATTCGGTTTCGATGGAGGGTTTCAACAAACGCTTGAAAGAGTCGTCCACGGCCATCGATACCTGTTCGGATGCTTCGCCCCGTCCTTTCACGAAACGGCGTTTCAGACGGTCCAGGCAGCCCGTCGTGTCGGGCGAAATGCCTACGCGCAGGATACCTTCCGCTTCCCCTCGGCGCAGGGCCAACAGGCGGTGTGAACTCGTACGGTTCAAAGGCTCGCTGAATTCGAAATAATCGCGGTACTTGGCGCCTTCTTCCTCTTTTCCTTTGATGACTTTGGACGTGATAACCGCCGTGTGCGAGAAAGAATTACGGACGGCGCCCCGGGCCTCTTCGTTCTCATTCACCCATTCGGCGATGATGTCACGCGCCCCTTGCAACGCTTCTTCCGCGTCCTTCACTTCCCCTTTGACAAAAGCTGCCACACGGGCGGACAGGTCTCTTTCGTTCTGCATCATCACGACTTTGGCAAGAGGTTCGAGCCCTTTCTTGCGGGCGATCTCCGCTTTGGTGACCCGTTTGGGTTTGTAAGGCAGATAAATGTCTTCTATCTCGGTACTGTCCCACGAATCCTCGATCCTCTTTTTCAGTTCGGGAGTCAGTTTGCCTTGTTCTTCTATGGAGGATAAGATACTTTCTTTTCTCTTCTTCAGTTCGGTCAACTTGTCCAACTGGTCTTTGATGTTGCCGATCTGGACTTCATCCAGCCCTCCGGTCACCTCTTTGCGGTACCGGCTGATGAAGGGGATTGTCGCTCCTTCTCCTAACAGCCCGACGGTTCGTTCCACCTGTCCGGCGGGAATGTCCAGGATACGGGAAATCAGCGTATGAAATGATGTTACCATAATATGGGTCGTTTCTTTATATTCGAGTCACAAAGATAATAGTTTGGCTTTTATTTTGCTTCAGCCGACGAGTTCTTTATCCAAATACTTGCAATTCCTTACACACCGGTAAGAGTCTCCTGACGGCCGGTTTGATCCAAACGGACTGTCTTATCTGCGAACAAACGCAGTTCTTCGGGATGATGGGAGGTGAAGAGAATCGTCTGTCCGCTTTCTGCTTGCCGTTCGCGGATACGCTCGATAATTCGGCGGCTTAAAGCCTCGTCCAAACCTTTAAAAGGTTCGTCCATAAGCAGGAGCGGCGAAGGATAGGCCAGGGCACGTGCAATCGCGACCCGTTGTTGCTGTCCGAAACTCAGTTCATCAGGGAAACGATTCGCAAAGTCTCCCAACTCCATCTTTCGCAATACTGAGGCCGCCCGTTCGAAAGCAATCTCTTTTTTCAGGCAGGCCGCCAAGGGGAGGGCGATATTTTCGGCAATCGTCAACTGGCTGAGCAATTCGGGTTCCTGGAATACATAAGCGATTCCGGTTTTACAGTCTGTCTCGATCTCTCCTTGCACAGGCTTTAAAATATTCCCGATCAGGTTCAACAAGGTCGTTTTGCCGGTTCCCGACGGAGCGGTTATGCCATATATGAATCCTTTTTCGAAAGTATAGCTGAAGCGGGATAGGACCGTATCCGAGCCATACCGGTATGAAACATCGCGGATCCGTATGTCGCAATTTCCTTTTGGCGCAGGCAATTTGCTGGAATGCTCATTAAAATGTATCGGGAATCGTTGCCTTGCCAACCGGTTGATCCCTCTGTCAAAAAGATAGCTGATCAGGATCGCGACAATTGTCCATGCGATCAATTCGGGAACGGCTATAAAAACTTGTGCCTGCTTCATTTCCCCGCCGATGCCGGGCGAACATTGCGCCAGAACCTCTCCCATGATGATAGCCCGCCAACCGAAGCCCGCTGCGGATGCAAGACCGCTGTACAGGAATGGCTTCAATTGCGGATAGGTCACTTGTGCCAGCCTGTTCCAACGTCCGATCCTGAATTGGCGGGCCATTATCGAGAGCCCTTTCCGCCGGCTCCGTATTCCTTTCGTCAGGTTTTCCGTAAGGAGAGGGAACATGGTCAGGAAAGCGATTATCAAAGGAATACTTTCCGCATTCAGGAAAATCAAAGCCAGGAGTATGAATGAAATGACCGGAATGGAACGCATGATTGCCAGTAACGGACGGAAAAGTTCATACATCCACCCGCATTTGTCGAAAAGGAAAGAGACTCCCACGGCCGCCATTAGCGAGACGGACATCCCGATGGTTCCGCGCAACACTGTCGCCATGACTGATCGATAGAATGAGCCGGATGTGAAAAGTGCGGCGAGCGTGCTTGACAGCCGGGGTACGGACGGAACCAAATCCGGCAAACGTACCAGCATCGACAATAGTTGCCAGGCCAGCAAGAGGAAGGTTATCGACAGGAGGGTAAAGATGCTCTTCTTCATTTTCCGGGTCATTTATAGAATTGCTCGTCGGGCATCTTTCCTCCCAATGCCTTCGGTTCATACTGCCCGATCAGTTGCAAGAAGCGGAGTATGTTCTCTTGGGCTTCGGATGCCGTTTTGTAGTCGATCTTGCAGCGTTCGATACTTTCGGGCGTCAACATGCCGGATGCAAAAATGTTTTCTTTTTCCAATATGCGGATCGCCTGTTCCGGCTGCTCCACGGCAAAGCGGCAAGAAAGATCCAAGAGGCTGTCGATCGTTTCCCGGCTTTTTTCCAAAGCGGGTGCATAGAGTATGGCTGTCTGGGCAAATCCCAAAGAGGTTGAATCGGGACTGTTCAGGTCTGCCAATAGGTGCAACGTGCTGTCTTTCCGCAACGCGATACTCAGGAACGGTTCTCCCAAAACGGCATGATCGACTTTCCCGGCCAACAGCCCCTGCATGATCTCCCGTGCGGTAGTAAATGAATAATTCAGCGTGTAATCGGGTTTGTGTTGCCGGAGATAATGACGGGTCAGAATGTCAGGTGTCGTTCCGGCTCCGAAAATATGTAAAACCGGCTTGGCAGCACCGGAAAGTCCTTTATCGTTTCTACCGGCCAAATAGAGGGTTCCCCATATCGGACAACCTGCCAGATGGTACCGGATGCCTTTATTATACAGGTTGGCAGCACTGATCATCGGCAAAACGGCTATATCCGCTTCGCCCTTTATCAGGGCGGCCTGCATCAAGTCGGGAGAATCGATTATCCGGACGGATAGCGGCTTGCCGTCGATAACGGGCGCTTCTTCCATCCAGTGTGCAAAGACAATAGCGGAAGGACCACGTAAAACAGCTACGTGTATCGCTTCCGCTTCTGTATTCGGTTTACTATTGCAGCAGCATAAAATAAGTAGCATGCAAAAGCATCTGAAAAATGTCATTCGGCAGCCGGCTCGCTTTTCTTTACATTCGTGACAATCTCCTGTTTGTCCTTATCGAAGTCGACAACGATCGTATCTCCTTCTCCGACAGAGGCGCGGATGATCATTTCCGCCATCTCGTCTTCCAGATATTTCTGGATGGCGCGTTTCAGCGGACGTGCACCGAACTGGATGTCATAGCCTTTGGTGGCAACAAAATCCTTGGCGGCGTCTGTCAGTTCCAGGGAATACCCCAGGCCTGCCACACGTTTGTAAAGACCTTGCAACTCGATATCGATGATCTTATGGATCGCTTCCTTGTCCAGCTGGTCGAACATGATGATGTCGTCCACACGGTTCAGGAACTCCGGAGCGAACGCCTTATTCAACGCTTTCTGGATAACGCTGCGGGAGAAGTCCTTATCCGGTTCGCCGGCAGCCTGCGAACTGAAACCGACACCACGGCCGAAGTCTTTCAACTGGCGTGTACCGATATTGGACGTCATGATCAGAATCGTGTTCTTAAAGTCGATCCGTCTGCCGAGGCTGTCAGTCAGACGTCCTTCGTCCAAGACTTGCAGCAGCAGGTTGAACACGTCCGGATGCGCTTTCTCGATCTCATCCAACAGGACGACAGAGTAGGGCTTGCGACGAACTTTCTCGGTCAGCTGGCCGCCCTCTTCATAACCGACATATCCCGGAGGCGCACCGATCAGGCGGGACACCGCAAACTTTTCGAGGTACTCGCTCATATCGATACGGACCAGGGCGTCGGCCGAGTCAAACAGATATTCCGCCAGTTTCTTGGCCAAGTGAGTCTTGCCGACACCTGTCGGTCCCAAGAACATGAAGGTCCCGATCGGTTTGTTCGGGTCTTTCAGGCCGACGCGGTTACGCTGGATTGCTTTTACGATCTTCTGGACGGCATCATCCTGGCCGACCACTTTCTTCTTCAGGTTCTCGGCCATTTCGAGCAGTTTCAGGTTTTCTGCTTTGGCGATACGCTGAACAGGGACACCTGACATCATGGCTACGACTTCTGCCACCTTATCTTCGTCCACCGTTTCGCGATGCTCCTGCAATTCCTGTTCCCATTTGGCTTTGGCGGCTTCCAACTGCAAGAGGTACTGACGTTCCTTGTCGCGGAAGCTGGCGGCCAGCTCGAAGTTTTGCGACTTGACGGCAGCGAACTTCTCTGTTTTGGTCGCCTCGATCTTCGCCTCCAGTTCTTCGATGCTCTTCGGAACCGTTATGTTAGATATATGTACGCGAGAACCGGCTTCGTCCAACGCATCGATTGCCTTGTCCGGGAAGTTGCGGTCGCTGATGTAACGTTCCGTCAGTTTCACACAAGCCTGCAGGGCTTCGGGCGTATAGATCACGTTGTGATGTTCTTCGTAGCGGGCCTTGATATTCTGCAGGATCTGCAACGTCTCTTCCGCAGTTGTCGGATCGACGATCACTTTCTGGAAACGACGTTCCAAAGCTCCGTCTTTCTCGATGTTCTTACGATATTCATCCAGGGTCGTAGCGCCGATGCATTGTATTTCACCACGGGCCAGGGCCGGCTTCAGCATGTTGGCGGCATCCATTGAACCGGAGGCCGAACCGGCACCGACGATCGTATGGATCTCATCGATGAACAGGATGATATTCGGGTTCTTCGACAGCTCGTTCAGAATCGCCTTGATACGTTCTTCAAACTGGCCGCGATATTTGGTGCCCGCCACGATAGATGCCATATCCAGGCTGATCACACGCTTGTCGAACAAAACGCGGGAAACTTTGCGCTGGATGATACGCAAGGCCAAGCCTTCCACGATCGCCGATTTGCCGACACCCGGTTCGCCGATCAGGACAGGATTGTTTTTCTTGCGGCGGCTCAGTATCTGCGCCAGGCGTTCGATCTCCTTCTCGCGCCCGACAATCGGATCGAGACGGTTTTCAGCGGCCGCACGCGTCATATCCGTACCGAAGTTATCCAATACAGGCGTGTCGTTGGGCGATTTGGGCTGTGCGGAGCCGGCTCCGGAAGAGGAGCGGGGAGACTCCCGGCGGGAAGAGAAATCATCGTCTTCGTCTTCATCGTCGTCGGTATAGCCATCGCTGATCCCTTCGAAATGTCCGGCGTCTTCTTCTCCGGCAAAATCATCCATGCGCTTCAAGCCGGTACCGCTCACCAGGTAGTTGTATATACTGCGGTACGTTATGCCGATTTCGTTCAGCACCTTTGCCGCAATATTGAACTCTTCTTTCAGAATGGCCAGAAGCAGGTGTTCCGTTCCGGTTTCTTCTTTCTTGAACAAGCGCGATTCAAGCATGCTCATGCGCAGTACGCGCTCGGTTGTTTTACTGATTGCGATATCATGCTGGACAGCCTCCTCGGCATCGATTGTATTCTTAATTTCTCGTTCGATCTTTCTTTTGATATCCCATTCGTCGACATTCAGTTCGCGCAGGGCCTGCACGGCTTTCCCTTCGCCGTCGCGGATAATTCCAAGCATTAAGTGTTCCGGTCCGATATAACCGTTCTGAAGCCTTACAGCTTCTTCGCGGCTATATTCAATAACGTCCATTAATCTCTTTGAATAGTTATTTTTCATATTATAATAATGTACTGTGATCATGCAAATGTAATAAACTCTCGTTATATATCTAACAAAATCCATGCCATTATTCCTTAAAAGAAAATAAAGTATCAAATACGGAGTTGTCATATTGGTACGAAAAACGGCTTAATCCTGTCATATAGGAATGTTAAAAAATATTACCCGCAAGTGTAATTCAAAATACACGCCCTATTAATCCCATTTTCATGGGGTGGTGGTTTCATTTTGATAGTTCGGAACCGGATGCCTCCCGACAAGTAAATTCTAAAATTTCGAGCCAAAAACTTTCGTGATACACGGAAAAGCCTTACCTTAGTGCACTTTTTGAAAGGTGAGATATTGAGTGTAATTAATATAAAACTAAATGGTTGATCAAGACAGAATTATTAAGATTAACATCGAGGAGGAAATGAAATCGGCATACATTGACTATTCAATGTCTGTCATCGTTTCACGCGCCCTTCCGGATGTTAGGGATGGTTTCAAACCGGTTCATCGTCGTATTTTGTTCGGAATGAATGAATTGGGTAACACATCCGACAAACCTTATAAAAAATCTGCGAGAATTGTTGGTGAAGTTTTAGGTAAATATCATCCACACGGCGACTCGTCCGTTTATTTCGCAATGGTTCGTATGGCACAGACATGGTCTATGCGTTACACGCTGGTGGATGGACAAGGAAACTTCGGTTCGGTGGACGGCGACAGCCCTGCCGCCATGCGTTATACGGAAGCAAGATTGAGCAAACTTGCCGAAGAAATGCTGCGCGATATCGACAAAGATACGGTTGATTTCCAGCTGAACTTTGACGATACGCTGAAAGAACCGACCGTATTGCCGACTCGTATTCCGAATCTGCTGGTAAACGGCGCTTCCGGTATTGCCGTCGGGATGGCGACAAACATGCCTACACATAACCTTAGCGAGGTGCTGGACGGCTGTATGGCCTTCATCGATGCCCATGGGGAAATGGAAGTGGCTGATTTGATGCAATATATCAAAGCTCCGGATTTCCCGACCGGCGCGACTATCTATGGATATGCCGGTGTTAAAGATGCTTTTGAGACAGGCAGGGGACGGATCATCCTGCGCGGAAAAGCAGAAATCGAAACGGAGGGCAATCATGAGAAGATCATTATCACCGAGATTCCTTACCTTGTCAATAAGGCGGAATTGATCAAATATATCGCTGATCTGGTAAATGAAAAACGTATCGAAGGCATTTCCAATGTAAACGACGAGTCGGACCGTACCGGTATGCGTATCGTCGTGGATGTCAAAAGAGATGCCAATTCGAGCGTAGTGCTGAACAAACTCTATAAGTTGACGGCTTTGCAGTCTTCTTTCAGTGTCAATAACATTGCATTGGTGAACGGGCGTCCGCGCCAGCTTAACCTGAAAGACCTGATCAAGGCATTCGTCGATCACCGCCATGAAGTCGTGATCCGCCGTACCAAATACGAATTGCGTAAGGCCGAAGAGCGTGCCCATATCCTGGAAGGCCTGATTATAGCTTCCGACAATATCGATGAAGTCATTGCAATCATCAAGTCGTCCAAAAGCCCGGCCGAAGCCATCGAACGTTTGATGGAACGTTTCTCCCTGTCGGATATACAATCTCGCGCCATCGTAGAAATGAGACTTCGCCAATTGACGGGCCTGGAACAGGATAAACTCCGTGCAGAGTATGAAGAAATCGAAAAATTGATCGCATATTTGAAGGAAATTCTGGAAAATGACGATCTTTGTATGAAAGTCATCAAAGACGAATTGCAGGAAATCAAGGACAAGTACGGAGACGAACGTAAAACAGACATCGTCTATGCCTCCGAAGAGCTTAATCCGGAAGACTTCTATGCAGATGACGAGATGATCATTACCATCTCCCACATGGGATACATCAAACGTACGCCGTTAAGTGAATTCCGTGCACAGGGACGTGGCGGAGTAGGGGCCAAAGGTTCCGAAACGCGTGATGAAGATTTTGTGGAATACATCTATCCGGCCTCCATGCATGCCACCTTGCTGATCTTTACGGCAAAAGGAAAATGTTATTGGCTGAAAGTATTCGAAATTCCGGAAGGGGCGAAGAACTCGAAGGGTAGAGCGATCCAGAACTTGTTGAACATCGAACCGGACGACAAGGTCAACGCTTTCATCCGCGTCAAGAAACTGACGACAGATACGGAGTTTATCAATTCCCATTACCTCTTGTTCTGCACAAAGAAAGGGGTGATCAAGAAGACCCTGCTGGAAGCATATTCCCGTCCTCGTCAGAATGGTGTGAATGCCATCACATTACGGGAAGACGACGGCCTGATCGAAGTGTGTATGACAAATGGCAATAACGAGGTTCTGATTGCAAACCGCAACGGACGCGCCATCCGTTTCCATGAGAGTGCAGTACGTGTCATGGGCCGTACGGCATCCGGTGTGAGAGGGATGACACTCGACGATTCCAACGATGAAGTGATAGGAATGGTTTGCATCAAGGACAAAGAAAAGGAAACTGTACTGGTGGTGTCCGAACAAGGTTACGGCAAACGTTCCAACATCGAAGATTATCGTATTACGAACCGTGGAGGTAAAGGCGTCAAAACCATCAATATTACGGAAAAGACCGGTAAACTGGTAGCTATCAAGAATGTTACGGAGGAAAACGATATTATGATCATTAATAAATCCGGTATCGCGATCCGTATGAAGGTATCTGACCTGAATGTCATCGGACGTGCAACACAAGGGGTACGCCTGATCAATTTGGGGAAACGTAATGACGAAATCGCCTCTGTATGTAAAGTGCTGTCACAGACTGAAGAAGAGATCGCTGAAGAAAAAGCACAGCGTGAAGCTTTAGAAGATGCGGCAATCCATGAACATCCAATAGGGAATACCGATTTCGAAGATGTCTCTGATGATGTCGAAAGCAATGAAAATGCGGACGATACAGAAGAAACAACGGAGGAATAATTTAAACAAATAGAAATATTAATCTCAAATCACTATCACAAATGAAACGAGTATTATTGACAGTTGCACTATGTGTTGCAGCATCTGCCTCTTTCGCACAGAAAAAAGTTGTGAACGAGGCGCAGAGTATTGCGAAAGGAAGTAACGCAGATTTCGGAGAAGCCAGAACCTTGATCAAAGGTGCGTTGGAAAATCCGGAAACCAAAGACGACGCTAAAACTTGGTATGTAGCAGGTTTTATTGAAGATCAGCAGTTCAATGCCGAAAGAGCTAAACAAATCTTGGGACAGCAGCCTAACGAACCGGTTATGTACGAAGCTTTGTATGGTATTTTACCTTATTTCCAGAAAGCCTACGAACTGGATCAGTTGCCGAATGAAAAAGGCAAAGTAAAACCTAAATATTCAAAAGATATCAAAAGTATCTTGAGTGCAAATCATGTGTACCTGTTCAACGGTGGTGCCTATTATTTTGATAAACAAGAGTATAAGAAAGCATACGATTTCTTCAACCAGTATGTGGAAATATCCGAACTGCCGATGTTCGCAGGGACTCAGACTGCTGAAAAAGACTCTACATTCATGACGGTCCAGTTCTATGCAGCCGCAGCGGCTTCCTTAGCCAAAGATTCCAAATTGGCTATCGCCGCTTTGGAACGTGCCAAGAATACTCCTTATCGTCAATATGATGTTTTCCAGTATCTTTGCTATGAATACGGTGAAGCAAGAACGGCTCAGGACTCTGTCATGTTGGAAAAGACATTTGAAGAAGGTATGCAGGTGTTCCCGGATTCGGCTTTCTTCCTGAACAACTTGATCAATACATACATCTATTCCAATAGAAATGAAAAAGCATTGGAAATGTTGAATGTCGCAATCCAGAAAAATCCGAATGATGCCAACCTTTACAACGTAATGGGACGTGTTTATGAAACCGGATTGAAAGATAATGCCAATGCTGAAAAGTATTTCAAAATCGCTTTGGAAAAAGACCCGAATCTGACAGATGCACTTTCTAATATCGGTCGTATCTACTACAACCAGGGCGTAAACAAATTAAGCGAGGCTAATATGATCAATGATAGCAAGAAATATCAGGAAGAATTAGCCCTGGCAAAAGAATTGTTCAAAAAAGCGCTGCCTTATTATAAAAAAGCTCATGAAGCAGAACCTGAAAAAATGGACAACATGATCGCTTTGAGAGGTATCTATTACAATTTGAACATGGGTCCGGAACTGGAAGCCATCGAAGCTGAAATGAATAAATAATAGATCGGATAAGATTTAATCAAAAAAGGAGTTCTCTGAATCGGAGAGCTCCTTTTTATTTTAAGAAGCTCTTGTTCATAGAGAGAAAAGACAGGCTGTTACCGGGATCAGACGGGTTCGGCAAAGAATTCCAATAATACTATTAAACATAATCGTAATTATCTAAAGTAAACATCTGAGGCATAGATGGGTTATATATAAGGAACACAAAAAAAGCCCGTATCCAACTTCACAGTTACATACGGACCAAACAAATAACAAACTCTACTTATATGAAAAAACAAATACTACTAACTTAATCATGTCGGGAATTTCTTTGGATGTAATTCCTAACTCATTTTATCATATAACAGCACGCAATTCAGTTTGGTTCAGAAATAATGAAAAAAAATTCACTTCCGGTAAGCTTAAATATGCATCATAAGCCATATAATCCTGTATTACAGAAATATATCATTTATGAAATAACTAATATCATTTTTAAAACATGATCCTCTTTTCTTTCATGTACTTTTAAAATCAAAATTCAACCTAAAAAGATATTACCATGAAGGAATTGAAAATGTTTATTGATGGCAGATTCATAGAAAACGAATCTGGAAAATGGATTAAGGTATTGAATCCTTCTACCGAAGAAGTGATCTCGTTAATGCCGGACGGTACGGTCGAAGATGCTAAAAGAGCGATCGATGCTGCAGAAAAAGCTCAGGATCAATGGGAAAGAACACCTTCTATAGAAAGGGCCGCTTATCTGACCAAAATTGCAGAAGGTATCCGTAAAAGAGAAAAGGAACTGACTGATATAATTGTTCGTGAAGGTGGAAAGACGCAAGGCCTGGCTAATGTGGAAGTCCTTTTTACGGCAGACTATATCGATTATATGGCTGGATGGGCCCGCCGGTATGAAGGTGAAATCATCCCCAGCGACCGTCCGCGTGAAAGCATATTCCTGTTCAAGAAAGCAATTGGTGTAACGACCGGTATTCTCCCCTGGAACTTCCCCTTCTTCCTGGTTGCACGCAAGGCTGCTCCGGCTTTGATTACCGGTAATACGATCGTGGTAAAACCGAGTCAGCTTACACCTGAAAATGCATACGTTTTTGCACAAATTGTAGAAGAAGCCGGTTTGCCGGCCGGAGTTTTCAATCTGGTGAACGGGCGCGGCTCGGTGATTGGCCATGAGCTGGCAGCGAATCCGAAAGTCGGCATGGTCAGCCTTACGGGAAGTGTGAGTGCCGGACAACAGACAATGGCGGCAGCTGCTCCTAACATAACAAAAGTGTCTTTGGAATTAGGTGGAAAAGCTCCGGCAATCGTGATGGAAGACGCGGATATGGATTTGGCGGTGAAGTCGATTATCGCTTCACGCGTGATCAATACAGGACAAGTATGTAACTGTGCGGAACGTGTTTATGTAGATAAAAAGATCAAAGATCTCTTTATGGAAAAACTTGTGGCCGGCATGAAGCAGGTGAAAGTCGGCAACCCGAACGAGATCGCCGACTTGGATATGGGACCGCTGATCGAAGCAAATGCCTTGGCTGCCATGGAACAAAAAGTTGAGAAGGCGGTTCAGCAGGGAGCCCGACTTCTGTGCGGCGGTCATCGGATCGGAACAAAAGGATATTTCTTCGAACCGACAGTACTGGATTGCGCCACACAAGAAATGGATATCATACGGGAAGAGACCTTCGGTCCTATCCTGCCCGTTGTCGAATATACGGATATCAACGATGCGATTGCATGGGCAAATGACTGTGACTACGGATTGACATCTTCCGTCTATACCCAAAATCTGGACCACGCATTCAAGATCATGCGCTCGCTGAAGTTTGGCGAAACATATATCAATCGTGAGAACTTTGAGGCTATGCAAGGTTTCCATGCAGGTTGGCGTAAGTCCGGAATCGGCGGTGCAGATGGAAAACACGGTCTTGAAGAATATTTACAGACGCATGTCGTTTATATAGAAACCAAGGAATAGAAGAATCGCCATTATATGACCCGTGCCATCGTTGTGACACAATTGTGCCAATGCGATGGCACTGTCGTGTCACTGCATTGGCACAAAAGAAAAATAGATTATACCTGTTCCAGCAGGTAGTATTCGGAAAGGATATCCCGCACTTTCTCCGGAGTCAGGCGTCCATAGACTTTTCCGGCAATCGTAACGACCGGAGCCAGTCCGCAAGCACCCACACAACGCAAGCAATCCAATGAGAACAAGCCGTCGGGTGTAGTCTCTCCTACTTTGATCTCCAGCTGGCGCTGGAATTCATCCAAGACTTTCTCGGCTCCCCGCACATAGCAGGCCGTTCCCAGACAGACGGAAATTGGATATTTCCCCTTCGGAGTCATGGTAAAGAACGAATAGAACGTGACCACCCCGTACACCCTGGAAACCGGGATATGCAACCGGCCGGCAATGATCTCCTGCACTTCGCGAGGCAGATAACCGAATATGCCCTGGGCGGCATGCAATATGTTGATCAACTCTCCCGGATCGTTATTATGTTCATCACAGACAGCCAACAATTCATTGATCTTTATCTGAATCAAATGTATTTTCATCTTATCCATCGTTTATCCCTCCTGATTTTCTTGCGTAAACATATTAATGGCTTCCTTACGGTCGAAATAGTGCGTATGCAACAACTTGTGGGCACGCGGTCCGCACGGTTCTCCCAGATAGTCGGCATAAAGAGCTTGAATATAAGGATTCTCATGGCTCTTGCGAAGCGTCTTGCCGCGATCCTCCTGATAGAGAGCCGCCGCACGTTTGCGCAGTACCTCCATCCTGCCCCTGTGGAACGGTTGACCGCCACCACCGATACAACCGCCCGGACATGCCATAACTTCGATGGCATGATAGGGCGACGTGCCGTTTTTGACTTCTTCAACCAATCTGCGGGCATTGCCCAAACCATGTGCAATTCCTATTTTTATCGGTGTCCCATCGAAGTCTATTGTTGCACTGCGAATGCCTTCTAACCCGCGAAGTTCTTCAAAATCAATTTTAGGAAGAGTTTTTTTCGTATATAGCTCGTACGCCGTACGACAAGCCGCTTCTATCACACCTCCGGTTGTTCCGAAGATAACGCCGGCTCCTGTCGATTCGCCTAACGGACGATCGAAATCACTATCCGGCAGTTCCGCGAAGTTTATGTTTGCATAACGGATCAGGCGGGCCAATTCGCGCGTATAGATCGAAATATCGACATCCGGATTGCCATCGACCGCAAATTCCGGACGGCTGGCTTCATATTTCTTTGCCAGGCAAGGCATGATCGAGACGACAACGATCCGCTTCCGGTCTACTCCCAATTTTTCGGCAAAATAGCTTTTGGCAATCGCGCCGAACATCTGCTGCGGGCTCTTAGCCGTCGACAGGTTGTCTAATAATTCCGGGAAATGCTGCTCGACAAAGCTGACCCACCCCGGACAGCAACTCGTCATCAACGGCATTTTTACTTCCTGATCGCCTTTCAGGTATTTCCCGATCCGTTGCAACAGTTCCGTCCCTTCTTCCATAATAGTCAGGTCGGCGGCGAAATCCGTATCGAAAACATAATCGAAGCCCAACCCGCGGAGGGCGGAAACCATCTTGCCAGTCACCAGCGTGCCCGGCTCATACCCGAAATCGCGTCCTAAAGCCGTACGCACGGCCGGAGCTGTCTGGGCTATCACGATCTTGTCCGGATCGGCCAGCGCATCCAATACCGGCTGTTGCGTATTCCGTCCGCTCAACGCGTTTACCGGACAAACCGATACGCACTGGCCGCAATAGGAACACGTACTACCGGCAATATCCCGTTCGAAAGCCGTAGAGACGGCGGCGTTAAAGCCCCGATTGACAGCAGTCAAAGCCCCGACGGTCTGGATATTATTACACATAGTCTCGCAACGGCGGCACATGATGCATTTGTTCATGTTGCGCACGATAGAGGGTGAACGGTCTATCTGGAACGTAGACATCTCGCCTTTATAGCGAATCTCGCGTATCCCCAAGTCATGGGCGATGGTTTGTAGTTCACAATGCCCGTTACTGCTGCAAGTCAGGCATTCTGCCGGATGGTTGGACAGGATCAGTTCCATCACGGTTTTCCGGGCATTCATCACACGCGGACTGTGTGTCTGTACGACCATCCCTTCCGTGCACTCCGTTTTACAAGAAGGAGCCAGATTACGGCGGCCTTCTATTTCGACCACGCAGATACGGCAGGCACCCGGGTTATTTTCATAATGCAAATCTTCCAACTTCATGTAACAAAGAGTCGGAATGCGGATGCCCATTCCTTTTGCGGCATCCAGGATCGTGGTTCCTTTGGGGACTTCCACGGGTCTTCTATCTATAATAAGTTTTACTGTTTCCATAATTTTAATTGACAATTGTCCCTTGTTTTAGTGCACATAAATGGCTCCGAACTTACATCTCTCTATACATGAACCGCACCGGATACAAGTCTGCGGGTCGATCACATGCGGAACTTTCTTGTCTCCCGTGATCGCATTCACCGGGCACATGCGGGCACAAAGCGTACATCCCTTGCATTTCTCCGGATTGATGAAATATTGCGTCAGTTCGCGACACTGATGGGACGGACAACGTTTTTCCTTTACGTGGGCCAGATATTCATCATAGAAGTTATCCATCGTAGACAAAACCGGGTTGGGCGATGTCTGCCCCAGGCCGCATAAGGCCGTGTCTTTGATCACGCCGGCCAAGTTGCGAAGCCGGTTCAGGTCCTCGATCGTTCCGTTGCCGGACGTAATCTTTTGCAACATCTCGTGCAAGCGTTTGTTGCCAATCCGGCAGGGAGCACATTTGCCGCATGATTCCTCGACCGTGAAATCCAGATAGAATTTGGCCATAGCCACCATGCAATCGTCTTCATCCATCACGATCATACCGCCCGATCCCATCATCGAACCGGCGGCTAAAAGATTGTCATAATCGATCGGCAAATCCAGATGCTTCTCGGTCAGGCAGCCCCCCGAAGGTCCTCCAGTCTGCACAGCCTTAAACTTCTTTCCATCCTTTATGCCTCCCCCGATGCCAAAGATCACTTCGCGTAGGGTCGTTCCCATCGGGACCTCTATCAGCCCGACGTTGTTTACTTTTCCCGCAAGGGCAAAGACTTTCGTCCCTTTGCTTTTCTCCGTACCTATGCTGCTGAACCATTCGGCGCCCTTTAACAGGATAACCGGCACATTGGCATATGTTTCCACATTGTTCACATTGGTCGGACATCCCTTGTAGCCCTGTTCGCTTGGGAAAGGAGGTTTAACGGTCGCTTCTCCGCGAAGTCCCTCCATACTATGTATCAAAGCCGTTTCTTCACCACAAACGAATGCCCCTGCCCCATAGCGTATCTCGATATCGAAAGAGAAATCCGTCCCGAAGATGTTTTCACCCAGCAGGCCATATTCTTTGGCTTGCCGGATTGCAATCTTCAACCTCTCTACGGCCAACGGATATTCGGCCCGGATATAAACCAGCCCTTTCGTGGCTCCCGTACAATATCCGTTGATCGCCATCGCTTCAACGATGGAATGCGGGTCACCTTCCAGGATGGAACGGTCCATGAATGCCCCCGGATCACCTTCATCCGCATTACAGACGACATATTTCTGGGGAGCTTTCACTTTACGGGTTATCTGCCATTTCAAGCCGGTAGGGAAACCGCCTCCTCCCCTGCCACGCAAGCCACTGTCCATGATCTCTTTGATCACCGATTCGGGCGTCATCTCGGTCAAGGCTCTACCTAAAGCCACATAACCGTCGCGGGCGATATATTCGTCTATATTTTCGGGATTGATAAAACCGCAATTCCTTAGAGCGATGCGGAGCTGTTTCTTGTAAAAATTGATATGCTTGGAATCGGGCACTTGCTCGTTCGTTTCGGGGTTGACGTAAAGAAGCCGTTCCACCTTGCGTCCTTTCACCAAATGCTCCCGGACAATGTCTTCGGCATCCGTCGGTTTTACCTGGACATAAAACGTATTGTCGGGGACCATCTTAACCACCGGCCCTTTTTCACAAAAGCCGAAGCAACCGGTGCGGATCACCTGTACGGTCTCCTGCAACCCATGTCGTTCGACGGCCTCTTTCAGATTTTGAAGTATAAGTTCACTCTGCGATGCACGGCAGCCGGTACCGCCACACACCAGTATATAACTACTGTACTGTGCCATTATGTAAGTATTAAATGTTTAAGGAAGTTTTCGTTATTCCGGTTTAACAGCCGTGTAAGTGACCGGGATGATATCGTCCAGCAATTCTCCGTGCCGGATATACCGGTCGATGATTTCATCCACCTTCGCTTTCTTCACATGTCCGAAAACAAGAGGTTCTTTACCCGGCAGGGTAACTTCGACAGTCGGTTCGGCATAGCAATATCCCATGCATCCGGTTTGTGTCACCAATGCATCTACTTTTTCACGATCCAGCGCTTCAATGAAATAATTCATGATCTCTTTGGCTCCGGCGGCAATCCCGCAAGTAGCCATAGATACCCGGATCTGCACCATTTGTTCAGGATGATTACTTTTCTCTCTAATGTCCAGGGTCGAGCGCAAGGTTTCACGCATCTTCCGAAGGTCATCTAATGTTTTCACTTTATTCATGGTCTACACTATTTTAAGGTATTCTACGCTCTAAAAAGCTATATCGCAAACATACATATTTTTCCGGAATAAAGCCCATCTTTTCTCTTTTATCCCAAGGCTATTGTATAAAAAAAGTCAGGGGACCCCTAATGCATAGCTTTAGAGACCCTAAAGCTATGAGTTAGGGAGTCTAAAGCTATGGGTTTTGAAATGAAAGTGAAAACAATATGCCGCCCTCTGCTATTTATCTTCGACAGCACGTGTCTGCAATACTTTGGAATTAGGCGGAACGCTATGGGTAAGCCAGATGTTCCCACCGATCACGGAGCCGTGGCCAATGGTGATCCTTCCTAAAATAGAGGCGTTGGAATAGATCGTAACATAGTCTTCGATAATCGGATGCCGCGGCACGTCCAGAGGCAACCCTTCGGCGTCCAGGGTAAAGCTCTTCGCTCCCAATGTCACACCTTGGTAGAGGCGGACATGATTCCCGATTACGGCCGTCTGTCCGATCACGACACCCGTACCGTGATCGATACTGAAATATTCTCCGATTTGCGCTCCCGGATGAATGTCTATTCCCGTGTCCGAATGAGCCATTTCCGTTATAATACGCGGAATCACAGGTACGCCGAGTTTCAATAGTTCATGCGCTACCCGCTGATAAAGAATGGCATGAATGGCCGGATAGCAGAAAATAATCTCGCTGGGGCTTTTGGCTGCCGGATCGCCATCCAAGATTGCTTTCACATCCGTCGATAACAGGTATTTGATATGCGGGATCTTATTGATAAAAGCAATCGCTATTTCAGAAGCACGATCCTTGGAGTCGCAACAACGTTCGACCTCGAAGCACAGGCCGTTATAGATTTGTTCCTGCAACAGGTCGTAGGCCTGCTCCAGATATACGCCTGTATAATATTGTATGGAATCCGTCTGCGCCTCCTGTTCCGTCCCGAAGAAACCGGGGAAAATAACCTTGCGGAGCAAACTCATGATCTCCCTGAGCGCCGTCACCGACGGTGAGGGTTTCTGGTGTAGCGGAATGTATTTATACTCCGCTACACCTGTAGTCGATAAAAGCTCTACGTTTTTTTGAATCTCTTCTAATATCTTTGTCCTGTTCATGATTAATTATCCCATATCGGATTATACATGATAAACTTGTTGGCATAATATAGATCCTGTCCCAAAATATAGATTATGCCATTCAACATAAACATATGGTAATTGTTCATGCGATAACCCAATAATGAACGAGCTGTCCATTCACGACTTGACAAATTATATTCCCATATCTTCCCGTTATTATCAATCATAAAAAAGCTGTTTCGCTGTTCATCATAGACACCGGATGAGACACTTCCTATTTTGTCAGGAATAGAGATCGGGGTCCATAACTTCAAACTATCGGAAGATTCCCAAAAACCGTTCCTTATGCCACTTCCGCCTTCTCCCAATCCGGCATAAACCTTATCTCCCACAACCTGGACAATACCACCGCGCTGACGAGCCGGGAATTCAGCGATTACATCCCAACTTCCTTCTTGCAATGACAGGTCGTAGCGCAATATCTCATTCATATTATTGCTTCCATCCGATCCCCCCAGAACATACAAAGAGTCCCGATAGACGAAGCTGACAGAACCGAAACGGCCTCCCGGTAGCGAAAATTGGGCAGGTTCCGACCAATTGTTGTCCAAATTGTAAATCTGGCAATTTTTCCCTATTGTTTGTTTGTCTATACCACCGAAGAGATATGCCTGGTTTTTATACACGGCTGCACTCATTTGAGAGTAGGCATTCGGACACTCAGCCATAGGAATCCATTCATCGGCCTCTACATTATATCCGAACATCTCTTTACTCCGTTCGCCGCCTAAATCTCCCCCTATGACATAGATACGAGGAACTGAGTTTTGATCCTCAAGGACAAACCCGGCAGAAAATTGTCTATTAGCCCCCGGATAAATATTTTTACTTTCAAAAATATCCGGAGTAGTAAAAGATTTAACCTCTCCATAGCCGGTCAAACCGCTTTTATTAGTAGCATAAGTTCTGGCATAATAGACCGTAGCCCCCTTTAATGAAGGTAATGCATACATGAAAAGCGTATCTTCTACAATCACATGATTATCCTTGATACTCGGTTCCTTATTGCTTGAAGACCAGCAAATTCCCCACTCGGTGGCAGCACTGTTTCCTCCATTCTGCAACTCCCCGCCAATATGAACCGTTCCGTCGCTTTTGATTGAATCAGAGGTGATGGGGAATGTTATAATATTCGGTTTCTCGCTTTTTGTCGAAATCGTAATTTCTTCTTCGCTATATACCGTGCCGAAGTCATTCACGGCATAAGCCCGTGCATAATATTTTTTGGCTGATTCCAATCCCCGGATCCTTCCGGTAAACTTACCATCATCCGCGAGATTCGTACAAGTGATCGTGTCGGCTTCTATCGTCGGCCCTTCCTCTACGCTCCAGCAAAAGCCATAGGCACTGACAGGCGCATCTCCCTCATTGATCAAGAAAGCCGACAGATCGGCCGTGGTGAAAGTCGTACTGTCTTTTATCAGATTCAAGTTACCCACCAAAGGTTTGCCATCCGTAGTCCTAAAAGAATCCACATTAAAAGCGAACTCGCCAAACTGATTTTTGGCAAAAGCACGGACGTAATACCAAGTCTCCGGCTCCAGATTCGTAATCTGGCAGGAGAAAGTATCGACAGTTGCCAAGTCACTCCCTTCGTATGTGATGACGGAATCTTGATCCGAAGGTTCGATATCTCCGGCTTGTTCCTTTTTCTTGTAGTAGAAACCTAATTTTTCAATGCCGACTCCCTTGTGCTTGACTTTTCCTTTCACCCAGGTGGATGTTGCTTTTATTGTAGCACTATCCACTTCCAGAGTCGCAACTTCTCCAATACCATTGATTGTCGTATATGCTCCTTCTGTCTTTGAAAATGCAGTATCTACATCATTAATGGCATAGGCATATACATAATATTTTGTACTATCTTTCAAATTGGACATGGTAGCTGTAAAATTATGATTTTCGATTTTATCAGCTTTTGCATATCGTTGGTTACGCATGTTATCAAGCGGTTCCGTCCCTTTCCGGGTACTCCAACACACCCCGCATTCTTTTATTGGCAAACCGTTTTCTTTCATTATTTGAGCCTTTAACGTGATCGAAGAAGCATATGCTTCTCCTTCCATTGAAGTCTCGGAAACCTCCGGCGCCTTTGCATTCTGCAAGCGCGTATCCATATCCGGATCTTCCACACATCCGGAAAACATCCATAAAAAGGAAACTGCTGATAAAAAGATCAAGTATATGTATTTCATAAATTATTCTTATTAGAAAAACAGACCGACACCGGCATTCAAATCAACATATTTAAAATTCAACGTATTGCACCCTGCACTTACAAACACAGGACCGAATTTGACCATTACATCCAGATCAGCAGCCAACCCGCTATAAGAATAATCCAAATTCTTCGCCCAAAAGGATTTTTCTATTCTATAATCCGAATTGTCGATTGTGATGTATTCGCATAATAATTCCCGACTGCCATATCCCAAACCTACGGATGTATATAACCAGGAAGTACATTTAACGACCAAACCAGCCGTCCCGGCATAGCTATTCACCTTTTTCCTGTTCGTGAAATGAAAGGAATGATCGGGTGCGGAACCGACATACTCATCTGTTCCCCGGCATTCCCCGTCATAATCCTTAAAACCCAGATTGGTTTTAAAACGCAGGAACCAGCCCAAACGGGATTTCACGCCTCCCACTGTCAGGCCATAAGGAGCCTCTATGGAATAGGCATAACCCACAAAGAACTTCATCGGTTCTTTGGGCTTGTCCGGCTTTGTTGGGTTGGCAGAGGGATAAAAGACAGGCTCCACCGGTTTGCGGAGTGTTTCCAGACGGTCTTGCCAGGATTTTGCCAAAGTCTCATTCTTGGAAGTTCCTATGCCTTCGGTATAATAGACTATCAACCGCGAAATAGCTGTCGTATCTTCATTATTGGCCATCAGTTCCAAGCAAGCCCGGCACTTGTTCATCAGACTGTGCATCGAAGGACGCATCCGCTGGTTGGCTAACCAAATCGACGTGAGCTGCCCGATACTGTAAGGGTCGCATTGCACGACACCTTCTTCATACCACATCCTTGCATCGCTATAGTCCAGGCGTTTCATCGCCTCGTCACCTTTTCTGTTATATTCTGTTTTTTGTTGGGCCGGCAAGCACATCGGCAACACAACAAAAAGAGTTAAAATCCAAAGTCTTTTCATAAACACGTTAATAATACGTTGATCCTTCATTTACCAATACGCCATCAGCATTATAGATATCGAACAAACCATCTTTACGTTCGAAGGCACGGCCATTTTCTGCAATTCCGACATTCCGGTATTTACATGGAATGCGTTCGTTGGCATCCGCATCGATCGCCCCGTATAACATGGTCGATTTCTTTCGTACAATTGTAAAGTTCCCGAAAGTCTTCTTCATCTCATACTGGGCTTTCCTGTCGGCCAAAAGTTTGGCGGCTTCCTTTTCGTCACAAGAAATCAAAAGTCGTACGACCTCTTCCGTCAACTTGGTTTCTTTCGCTTCTGTGAAATCTATCTTTGCATTCGTAAAGTCCGCTTTTCCCATCTTCTCCTTGCCGGAAGCTATTAAAGCGGCATATTCCGCATCAATCTCTTCCACAGTAGGCTGCGCGGGCTGTATTGTTATTCTATTCTCTTCAGCCGGGACCTGCTTTGTCTCCGGTTGTTTCCGGGGTTCATCAACACCAATGGGCCTAACCGTTTCCGGTTGTCGGGGCATGGCTGTCTCCGTTTTCTTATCATCCTCGCCAAGCATAGATTCTTCTTTCACCTCCGAAACAGTCGTGCCTTGAAGGATGTCTACCGAATCTTTCTCCTCTTCGACCGGACGAATCAACTCCGTTCCATCCGGTTTTGTAGAAGCCTTGTTCCCCTGCACCAAGAAAGCGACTGCAGATCCTACGCAGGCAAATATAGCAATAACCACGGATATCAGCACCCCATTTCTCTTTTTCTTACGAGGCTGAGTAAGAATTTCTTCGCTGTTTACAATCGTACGATCTTCGTCATCCTCATTCTGAGGCGATTGCTCATTGTGATGTATCACCGTTGTCTCATCATCCGCTTCCTGTCCGTCTGTATTCTGTAATTCATTCGCGGGTGTTTCCTCTTCTGCAGGAAAATCTAATGCATCCATCATTTCGTCTACCGTTTGGAAACGATCGGCCGGAATGATCTGCATTGCCTTGATTATGGCGGATTCCGTCTTAGGAGATATATCCTTATTCAGCTCCGACGGATTCTGCAAAGGACGTGTTGCCCGCAAAATGGATTCGGTCGGAATCTTTCCTGTCAAAAGGTTATACATGGTAGCGCCAAGCGAATAGATGTCAGGACAGGGAGAAAAGCTCTGTGTCCCTTCGTTATCATATTGTTCGATCGAGGCGAATCCTTTTGACAAGGTAAGCATGGTCGTACTTGTCTCCTGCTGCTCGATGTCGTACCGCTTGCTTACGCCGAAATCGATCAGCCGCGCTTTCCCTGACGAGTCGATCAGGATATTGCTGGGTTTGATATCCAAGTGAAGAATGTTCTTTTCGTGTACAAACTGGAGTGCTTTTCCAATCTGGCGAACATATCTGAGCACTTTCGTTTCCGGCAATACGCCTTCCCTGTCCATCATATATTTGAGCGAACAGCCGGAAATATATTCCATAGCGATATAAGCCGTGTCGTTTTCTTCGAAAACTTCCAGCACATTCACTATATGGGGATGATGGACTTCTGAAAGTATCTTGGCTTCCTTGATAAGTTTCTCCTTGAATTTATCGAAAAGAACCCTCCCTGTCTCAGAATGCACCTTGACAGCGAATGATGCTGCTTCCCTGTAACAATAGTCTTTAAAGAAGTATTCTTTTATACAAATAGGCACCTCTGTTTGCACAGTTCCTAACGAGCCCTTCACTTCCGTATACCAGACGCCTTTGTATGTTATACCAAAGCCGCCCTGACCAATTACATGAGTGATCCGATATTTTCCATTCTGAAGAACATGTCCGTTTGGCAAATTCATAACTATACTATGCGAATTCTATTAATCTGCCAAAATTACGTTATTTATATAAAAGAATAAAGGAAAGAAAGAATATTTTGCTTAATTCCTGCCGAATCTAACACATTTTGTATCGGTATGATGTAAAAAGAAAAGTTATCGCGTGTTTTGCCGCTACAAGCGGACATGATTGCATTTTTAATTTCTTCCGGGCTGCCCGAATACTTGAATATATCAGAAAGTTCTTCATTGCTCAGACGTTCGAGTACGCCATCCGAGCACATGAACAAATAATCACCTGCCTTGATATCGTCCAAAAGCACGACATCGGCCTCCGTAGGATGGTTCGTTCCTTGAATAGCCCGTATGATCACATTACGCTGCGGGTGGTGTGCAGCCTCTTCGCGGGTGATTTTTCCTAATTCCACCAACGAATTGACCAATGAATGATCTTTCGTCCGGAACAAGATTTCTCCCTTCCGGAAATGGTAAATCCGGCTGTCCCCCACATGCGCCAAGGTTATACCGGTCGTGCCCAAAAAGGTCATGGTCAGAGTGGTAGCCATTCCTTTGGCTTCCGGATGAATCGCCACATAGTCATCAAAACGTGCTTCGGTATAACGAATAGCTTTATTTATGAAACCGGCACTCGGCTCACCTTCACGAAAAGTCGAGAAAAAAGTCTGGAAAGACTCGCAGGCCAACGAGCTTGCAATCTCCCCTTTTTCAGCGCCGCCGACACCATCACACACCAAAAATAAATTTTGATTGGAGTTTGCCGTTTCCGGCAGAGGATAGATGGAATCTTCGTTATTCAACCTGCCTCCTTTTTCGCTGACTGCCCAAGGTTTGCCGATCGTTATATTCATAGCATAGACTATTTTTATTCATTAAACCGGAGAACTGTACGACCGATAATAATTTCATCATTATTATTGAGTATGACAATTTCTCCATTCTCTAAGTAATTGCTATTATATAACGTATGATTTTTACTATTATTGTCAGAAAGATAATGTTTATAGCCTCCTTTGGCATCTTTTTTTACTTCAATCCGAATATGTTCACGGCTCATTGATTTATCGGCCGTCACAATACCGATCGTAGCAGTGGATGCATTGGATTTTCGTCCGATGACATAGACACCTTCCTGAAGGGGGAAGGTTTGCTCCGGCGTATCAGCATTTGCAATTACAGAGAGACGTCCGGTTGTCATACGAAGAGGCTGTATCAGAACCGTTTCCGATTCGGATGCGACACTTCCTTTCTCCATCGACAGCAAAGAGACAGGAATCGGTTGTTTGCACTTCGGGCATTTGAAAGAGGTGATATCGAGGGGAATTTTCCCCTCGTCTACCTTTAACCCAACATGGCAATGTGGACATTTAACGGAAATCATAAAATAAACGATATATCAGATCCGTCAATATCGGTTGAATATGTGTCCAGCATGTCTGCATCGGACAACATAACAGTGTCGTCAGATAATGTAATAAAATCGGAAGCATCAATACTTTCGTCAATCATTACAACATCCGACAAGTCGTTTCCCCCGTCCACATCCACGATAACAGCGTCGGTCAGCATTGCCTCGTCGCTGTCTAAAGTCACGAATGTGTAATCCTCTTCTTGCATAAAATGTTATAATTAAATTTTCTGGAAACAAAAGTAAGGAAACCGGTTGACATCCGAACATAAAATAGTGCCTTATAATCAAATGTTTGGGTTTACTGTACGAAAGTGTTACTTTTAGTATATGAAACGGAATCCTATTCGCTTACCCATTTTGCCTTACAAGAGGGCATCGGGCATTGTTTTTTGTTGCGTAATGATTCCCAGGGTATTTCACCTAAAAACGTTCCGCACTTGGGACAAACATAGTCGATTTTGAATTGATTGGTCAAATCTTGCAGCAGTTGCGGGATCTTGGCCGACTGCTTCGCACCCAGATAGATCCCTACCGTCGGGGCGCAGATCGTGATGAACAGGCTCAATCCGAACAATTCCGGACTTCCTTTTCCAAGAAAACCGATCACAACTCCCACTACACCGGGAAGAGCAAACGGAAGGGATTGGAACAGCCTGGTTTTAAATTGATTAGAAGACTGAATCTTAACCTTTGCTTGAATGTAATGATCGTAAACCTGCTTCAACGCTGCAAATTCCTCGCTATAATCATTGTTGGACTTCAAGGCTTCGGATATGTTTAACACATAATTATCTCCCAGCTTGATCGTATCGCTGGGAGTAACATGTTTCTTAACGATCTGGGCACCATTGACAAATGTCCCGTTTGTCGACCCCAAATCTTCAAGCAGCCAACATCCCCCCTCTTCACGGACCAGTTTTGCATGATACCGGCTCACATGAGGGTCGTTTATTACAAAATCATTATCGTTCGCTTTTCCAATCTTAATGATCATTCCGTAACAGCTTTTGGTTCTTCAGGTTTTCCCATTTCCTTTTCGAGCGTATCTTTCAGCACCTTCAAAGGATCTTTGGATATCACCAGTTCTCTCGGTTTGCCATCCTGCGTCAGCAATAAAAGCTTCTGCTTAGGCAAGTTTATCTGCAGGATGTGATTTTTATTGATAATATGGCTTTTGCCTACACGCATCAAGATTGCGTTACAGCCAGCCACCTGTTTCTCCAATATTTCTTCAATTTTTCCTATATTGATTGCAAATGTGAATTGAATTCCGTTGGATAATAGTAATTTGGTGTAATTTCTATCTGCTTCAAAATAGAGGATCTGCCCTATTTTGATACGCAATAATTCATCTCTTGTCTTAATTATTAAATACCGCTCCATACGTAGATATTGTTTATATTCGTTCATCATCAAAAAACAAATGTACACTATTTTGTGATTCCTTCGGTACTTTTTCACATAAATTATTTTCGAAAGCCATCGGATGCTATGATAAAATAAGAATTCCATGCCCATGATTTGGGCTTGAAACAGAACTGATTTACAATTCTGCTTCCAAGTGGTTTGCCGGACACTTCTACAAGCAATATTTAGTGAACGCAAGACTTGCTCAAACAAGAAATGTTCATTAAATTTGCACTGTTCACGAATTTATGAACAGTGTATAAACAATGAACAAAAGAATATAAATATGGGAACTGACTATATGGAATTATTTCATGAAGCTATTAATAACTTGAAAGTAGCAACAGGAAATAACAATATTGCCATTAATGATAAAATGGATAAATCCGTTTGCATTAATGGCATAGGATTTTGTTGTGAAATCAAGAAAACCATAAGCAACGCCAATATCTTTTCTGTCATAGATGGTATCAAGAACGATGAAGGTATGCCTATGATTTTAATAACCAACAAACTCTACCCTAAGTTAGCCAATACTCTTGCGGATAATCACATAAACTGGATAGACAAGGCAGGTAATTGTGACATCAGGCATGAAAATCTAACCATCAAGATTGCCGGACAAAAAAATACAACCTCTGGTAGTGCAAGCACTGTTTCCAAAATAAGTGAGACAAACATCAAACTTATCTTGTTCTTCCTGCAGAATCCCGAAAGCATAAACTGGTCATATCGTGAAATTCAGGAAAAAGTCGGATTATCTCTTGGTACTATCACAAAAGCTTTTGACCTGTTGAAGACGAAGCGATACTTAGTGCAAACCGATAAGGGAAGACGGATTGCTAAGCGTGAAGAGCTTATTGAGTGGTGGCAACAACAGTACAATGAGTTCTTGAAGCCTAAATTACTCATTAATCGGATGAGCTTCCGTACTCCGGACGCCAGAAAGAAATGGAAAGAAATGATACTTCCCGAAGGAATGTATTGGGGAGGCGATTGCGGTGCCAATTTAGTGGACAAGTATTTGATTCCGGGCGAATTTGAAATTTATTCCGAGGTTGTGAGTTCATTACTTCTTCGGACTGGTGCGGTGATGCCTGACCCTAATGGAGAAATACGTATTTACAAGAAATTTTGGATAGGAAATGACAAAGAAAATCTTGCCCCTACCTTAGTTATATATGCAGACTTGATGGGCACCGGTGATAGTCGATGCCATGAAGCCGCTTTAAGAATCAAAGAAAATGGAATATAAAATTACGCGAGACACATTACAAAATAATCTGCTTTATGACACCCTTGAGGCATTGAGCAGAGTGATGAAAGGGCTTCAACTGGATGTGTATGTTGTAGGTGCATTGGCAAGAGACATTGCTATGGAAATTCTTAAAATGCCGCCTTCGCCTCGAAGAACGGTCGACCTTGATGTGGCAATCGCATTGAAAGATTGGAGCCAGTTTGATTTATTGAAGAAACATTTACTGGGAAACCATTTCATTAAAGGGAAACCCAAACAGCGATTTTATTACATAGAAGCAGCTGGTAACAATGATTATGAAATCGACATCGTACCTTTTGGAGAATTGGAAGCTGACGAGAAAGTGGCATGGCCACCTGAAGGCAATCCGGAAATGTCGGTCAAATGCTTCAAAGATGTAATGAGCATAGCCGATACAGTTATAATCGATGATGCTATTACTATAAAGATGGCTCCTTTGTCCGGACAATTTCTAATAAAGTTTGACACTTGGCTCGATAGGCATTTGCTTACTGACAAAGATGTTGCCGATATGCTCTATATAATTGATAACTTCTATTTGGCATATGTTTCATTCAAGCAACCCATTCCTAACGAAGTTCAAGATACAAGTGAAAACTTTGACCTCTTGACTGGTGGAGCCAGATGGATTGCCTGTGAAATGAGAGATTTTCTTACTAAAGAACATCTTCGATTCTATACCGACCAACTACAAGAACAGATTGAGTTGGATGAAAGTAGCCCATTAATCAACTCTATGAGTAGCAGATACTCCGGAAGCGGTGCGCATCAAATTGTCAGAAATGCACTTATTGGAATGGTTGAAGTATTAAAGAAAGGAGAAAGCGATGAAGATAGATAGTTTTTCAATAGAAGGTATACATTATTCTAATGAAGATAGTTTGTCTGTCCACCAATTAACCCCCAATAAGGCTGTAGCAGTATTGGCAGACGGTATGGGTGGCTTAACCTTTGGCAGGGAAGTGGCAGATCTGATTGTAAATGCAATCACTGCCTTTATTTGTGAGCATGTAGAAAAATTGCCTGTTCAAGATTTGTTAGGCAAAGCGTTGGAATATGCCGATGAAGTTATTTGTCAAAAGAGCATGGAAACTCACAGCAAAATGGGAGCAGCTGTTGCTATAGCCTTCATTGATGGCAATAACATTCACTATACTTGGCAAGGTAATGTCAGAATCAACCTTTTCGATCACGATAAAGCAGAACAATTAACCACAGACCATATCTTGGATGCTGGATATGGCAAGTATCTGCTTACCAGATGTATAAAAGGCGCAGGCATAAGAGCAGATATACCCTATCAATGCAGGGAAGTTGATGCAGGAAATGTACTTCTTCTTTGCACTGACGGATTCTACAAGCAAACAGAAGTCAATCAAATGTCAGACACAACATTTCTTATAAACAAGGAATATGAAGACGATGCTTCTCTCATAAAGATAGTCTTATAATGGCATGCCAAGTATAGGCTGCTGTTTATATTTTCTTCAATGCTATGTCACGCTCTTCATCATTATATTCCGCTATCGCACTTCTTATGCGATCAAATGAACGAACCGCCTGAAAACAGATTAGGCTGTAATGCCTTATTTTCAAGTTATTACAGCCTAATTCAATAACTAAGTCGAAACTACCGTTATTCCTCTATCGCTGCCTGTGCAGCCGCGATACGTGCGATCGGAACGCGGAACGGTGAACAGGATACATAGTTCAATCCTACTTTGTGGCAGAACTTCACAGAGGAAGGTTCACCGCCATGCTCGCCGCAGATACCGCATTTCAAGTCCGGACGGATGGCACGGCCCTTTTCGGTAGCCATACGGACCAATTGCCCCACTCCATTTTGATCGAGCACCTGGAACGGATCGACTTTCAGGATCTTCTTTTCCAGATAAACAGGCAGGAAGGAAGCGATATCGTCGCGAGAGTAGCCGAAGGTCATCTGTGTCAAGTCGTTTGTACCGAACGAGAAGAACTCGGCAGAAGAAGCAATACGGTCGGCAGTCAATGCCGCACGCGGAATTTCGATCATCGTACCGACCTTGAAGTCGATGCTGTCTCCCATTTCTTCGAACAGCTGTGCGGCAGCTTTACGGATCACTTTTTCCTGTTCCTTGAATTCGTATAAGATACCTGTCAGCGGCACCATGATTTCAGGTTTGGCTTCGATGCCTTCTTTCTTCAGTTCAAGGGCGGCTCCCAAAATAGCGCGTGTCTGCATTTCCGTGATTTCAGGATATGTATTACCTAAACGGCAACCACGGTGTCCCAACATCGGGTTATGTTCGCAAAGCGATTCCACGCGTTTCTGAATTTCTTTGACCGATACGCCCATTGCTTCCGCCATTTCTTCCTGGCCTTTCAGATCATGAGGGACGAACTCGTGCAAAGGAGGATCGAGCAGACGTACGGTTACCGGACAACCTGCCATTGCTTTAAAGATGCCCTTGAAATCATCTTTCTGATAAGGCAATATCTTTTCCAATGCTTCTTTGCGTCCTTTCGCATCTTCCGCCAGGATCATTTCACGCATGGCCTTGATCTTTTCACCTTCGAAGAACATGTGTTCCGTGCGGCACAAACCGATACCTACGGCTCCGAATTTGCGTGCAATCGTGGCATCGTGCGGAGTATCGGCATTCGTGCGTACCTGCAACTTCGTATATTTATCAGCCAGCGTCATCAACTCGGCAAAATCGCCGGACAGTTCGGCGGCCTTCGTCTCTACTTTTCCGACATAAACCGTACCGGTCGTACCGTTGATAGAGATATAGTCGCCTTCTTTCAGCTTAACGCCATCGACTTCGACAGTCTTATTCTTATAATCGATTTCCAAAGCTCCGGCACCGGACACGCAGCATTTACCCATACCGCGAGCAACAACGGCTGCGTGCGAAGTCATACCGCCGCGAGCAGTCAGGATACCTTCGGCAACGGCCATACCTGCCAAATCTTCAGGCGATGTTTCGATACGGACCATTACGACTTTTTTGCCGTCAGCGTGCCATTTCGCCGCATCCTCGGCAAAGAACACGATCTGTCCCGTAGCGGCTCCCGGAGAAGCGGGCAGACCTTTCACCCAGACTTTCGCCTGTTTTTCGGCCACCTTGTCGAATACCGGGTGGAGCAGTTCGTCCAGCTTGTTCGGTTCGATACGTTTCAATGCGGTTTTCTCGTCAATCATGCCCTGATGCAACAAGTCGATTGCGATCTTCACCATTGCAGCACCGGTACGTTTTCCGTTACGGGTTTGCAGGAACCACAGTTTTCCCTCCTGCACGGTGAATTCCATATCCTGCATATCATGATAATGGTTTTCCAGCTTTGTCTGCAGTTCGTCCAGTTGTTTGTAGATTTCCGGCATGGCTTCTTCCATCGAAGGATATTTAGCTACGCGGTCTTCTTCTGAAATACCGGCACGTTCCGCCCAACGCTGCGAACCGATCTTGGTGATCTGCTGCGGTGTACGGATACCAGCCACAACGTCTTCGCCTTGTGCGTTGATCAAGTATTCGCCATTGAAGAGGTCTTCTCCGTTACCGGCATCGCGAGAGAAACATACACCGGTGGCGGAAGTATCGCCCATATTACCGAACACCATAGCCTGCACACTGACAGCCGTACCCCATTCGGCAGGAATCCCTTCCATCTTACGATAGAGGATGGCACGTTCGTTCATCCAACTGTCAAACACAGCGCAGATGGCGCCCCAAAGCTGTTCATAGGCGGAAGTCGGGAAATCTTTACCGGTCTGAGTCTTGACAGCCGCTTTGAATTTAGCGACCAGTACCTTCAGGTCTTCCACATCCAGCTCATTGTCCAGCTTAACGCCTTTCGCTTCCTTGACTTCTTCGATGATGGCTTCAAACGGATCGATGTCTTCCTTGTTGGTCGGTTTCATACCCAACACGACGTCTCCGTACATCTGTACGAAACGGCGATATGAATCCCATGCAAACCGAGGATTGTTCGTCTTACGGCTCAATCCTTCCACCACTTCATCGTTCAAACCTAAGTTCAGGATCGTGTCCATCATACCCGGCATAGACGCACGTGCACCGGAACGGACGGATACCAACAACGGATTGGCAACATCTCCAAACTTTGAATTCATCAACGTCTCGATATTGGCGATTGCCTTTTCAACGTCTGATTTCAACAGTTCAACCACTTTGTCTTTTCCTAAATCATAGTATTCGGAACATACTTCAGTGGTAATGGTAAATCCCGGAGGAACCGGAACACCAATCAGATTCATTTCGGCAAGGTTAGCACCTTTGCCCCCCAGCAGATTTCTCATATCCGCTCTACCTTCGGCTTTTCCATTTCCGAACGTGTAAACTCTTTTTCTTTCCATATTCGACAGTATTTAATTTTAGATTTTAGTTTTGCTATCTCCAGATTGCAATGCTGCAAATATATGCTATTTAAAGATCGCATTTGCATGTATGGTTAATTAATTTTAGATGTTTTACAACTCTTTTTTACCATCATATCCGGTTAATTACTACATTTGCGTGCGGGAATTTTTAAAGCCTAAAAGAAACAGCCTGTATTCCGAAAGCATTCTGTCAGACTTTCGGAATACAGGCTGTTTAATATCAGGGCATTACACCGTTTTCGTCACTTCTCGATCCGAATACGCGCATCAACGGCAAACAGCCCGCGCTGGGTGGCAACAAGCGGATTGATGTCCATCTCCTTGATTTCGGATGCAAAGCGGAGCAAGGTGGACAGGCGGACTATGATATCCGCATATTGCTGTTCATCCACTCCCTGCTGGCCGCGCGTACCTTTTATAATAGGATAACCGCGCAAAGAACGGATCATGGAATAAGTTTCATCATACGACAAAGGCGACAGGCCATACGACACGTCTTTCAGCACTTCAACAAAAATGCCTCCCAGACCGCAAAGCACGACATGACCGAAACGATCTTCATACTTGGCCCCTAAGAACAACTCCTGCCCTTTCAACATCGGCTGTACCATGACGGCCTTTACATCCGGCAAACGCATCATCCGTTCATATTCGAAAATCAGATGTTCTTCACTGCGGATATTCAGGGCGACGCCACCCATATCGCTCTTATGTATAGGGCCGACAACCTTGGCTACAACCGGGAACTTCACCCTCTTGGCGAAAGCAACCAGTTCGTCGCGGTCGGTCGATGTGAATTCTTCCACCAAAGGAATGTGAGCCGCTTTCAATAAGGTACGGACTTCTTCGGGATTCAAATAGCCGCTGCCCGGCAAACGGTCGATAATACGGCGGACTTCGGGAACATCGACGCCATACAACTGAATATCCGTGCTCATCGGTTTCGGCGTATTGATCACACGTGAAAGGGCCGTCCCAAGCGTCACTTCATCCGAAAAATTCACATGCCCTTTCTTCACGAAGCTTTTCACTTCCGGGCCAGCCGTTACGATGGATGGCAATACCGGGAAAATCGGTTTCTTGCACTCTTCCATTTTCTTATGAAGCACTTCGTAAGTATCGTATAGTTTTACCAATCCCGGACTGCCGAAGATAACCATCATCAGGTCGATGTCTTCAAAACGGTTTTCACAGAAATCGATAGCGGTGGCAAGATGTTCGGGAGTACCTGTACCGATGATATCGATCGGATTGCCGACGGCGGCTCCCGGATAAAGCTTGGATTTCAATTCCGCGGCAAGCGGGCCGTCCAGTTTGGGAACGTTCAGCCGTCCCTTTTCCAAGGCATCCGCCAGCATGACGGCAGGACCTCCGGCATGCGTGATGATCGCACAGTTCTTGCCTTTCACTTCTTTCAATGTAAAGATGCTGGCAACGGTCGTCAACTCTTCACGGCTGAAACAACGCACGATGCCGGCTTTGCGGAACAGGGCTTCCACTGCCGAATCCGAACTGGCGATCGCTCCCGTGTGGGAAGATGCGGCACGTTTGCCGACATCCGTGCTGCCCGCTTTGATGGCTGCGATATGACAGCCTTTGCGGATCAGGGAAGAAGCATGGTACAAGAGCTTGTCCGGATTTTTGATCTGCTCGATATAGAGCATCTTTATTTTAGAGTCAAGGACCGGGTCGAAGTTGCGGTCCATATATTCGATCACCTCTTCCACTCCGATCTGCTTGGAGTTGCCGACAGACCATACCGAAGAAAAACGAAGTCCTTTCGTCAATGCCGATTCGATAATGAAAAGCGCCGTACCGCCGGAACTGGAAACGAAATCGACTCCGTCCGCATGAAATTCGGGAATCGGCTGGGTAAAGACGCCATGATAATGCATATTCATCAAACCGATGCAGTTCGGGCCGATCAATGAAGCACCGGCTTCGTTAATACTCTTCAGCATCTGTTCTTCCAGGACCGCCCCTTCAGGCGTTTCCTCTCCGAAACCGGCCGAAATGACGATGAACGCCTTAACGTTTTTCTGTTTGGCAAGCACATCCACCGCTTCCGGGCAGGCCGGACCGGGAATGGAGATGACTGCCAGTTCCGTCTCCGGGATATCGTGCACCGAATGATAGGATTTCAGGCCCTGCACATCGTCCTCTTTGGCGTTTACGACATACAGATCGCCTTTATACTTCCCGTCCAGCAGATTACGGACCAAACGGCCACCCGGTTTATGCACATTATTGGATCCTCCCACCACAACGATGCTCTGAGGATTAATTAATTCTCGGTTAATCATGACATTTTGATTAATTTGGTTCAATGAATGGGAACAAATATAGTTTATTTATCCGTTTATCCATTAAATCCGGGGTAAATTATTTACATTTTGCACATTCTTCCACCAACCAATCGCACCAGGCATCCATTCCCGTGCCTTTTGTCGCAGACACTTCGAATATTTGCAAGTGATGGTTTACCTTCAAGGCATTATTCCGTAGCGTCTGCACATCCGTGTCCAGATAAGGCGCCAGATCGACTTTGTTGATCACGCAGATATCCGCTTCCAGAAAGATATGGGGATATTTCAACGGTTTGTCGTCCCCTTCGGTAGTACTGACGATAACGACTTTCTTCGCTTCTCCCAGATCGAACATGGCAGGGCAGACGAGGTTGCCCACGTTTTCCACAAACAGGAGAGAGCCGTCGGACGGATTCAGATGCTTGACGGCATGATTCACCATATCGGCCTCCAGATGGCAACCGGTTCCGGTATTGACCTGGAAAACGGGGACGTCAAGGGCGGCAATGCGGTCGGCATCGTTCGAGGTCTGCTGGTCTCCTTCGATGACGCAGATTTGCGAGGGCAATCCGCGAACCGCACCGGAGTTCAACCGGCGTATCGTCTCTTCCAGCAAGGTCGTCTTGCCGGAGCCCGGCGAACTCATCAGGTTCAGGCAGAAAATATGTTTCGCCTCGAAATAGCCTCTGTTACGTTCGGCCAGCAGATTGTTGCGCTGGAGGATATCCTGTTCCAGCGTTATTACTTTTCCTTCATCGTGATGATGGTGATGATGTTCATGTCCGTGTTCATGATCATGGTCATGATGATGTTCGTGATGATGATGCTCTCCGCATCCGCAAGTTCCACACATAAGCGTTTGTCTTTTTATTTTATAACAATTGATTTGATCCGAAGTTCCCGCCCCTTTGTGATATTTATCAGATAAGAGCCACAATTGGGGCAGGGAGAAAACAAATTCCCGACAGGAAAGACCGTTTCGCAATCGCTGCACTGTCCTTCCCCGTCTATATAGCGGCGGGTTATCTTTGCCTTTTCGAGCAAAGTGCCTTTCACTGCACTTTCCATAGCAAACTCCAATGTCTGCAACTCCACTCCGGCAAGACGGCCAATCTCGAGTTCCACTTCTTCTATCTGCGAAGAATGATGTTCGCGGGCCTGTTGTTCGGATAGCTGAACAATACTTTGAGCGATCGATAATTCATGCATACCTGTTTTTTTTATCGTTTCATACCGGTGAAAATAAATTTTCATGCGGGAGAAACTTTTGTTTCATGCTGGTGAAAATAAATTTTCATGCCTATGGAAAAGGTGGAAATTTATTTTCAATTGTCCAATGGCTGCGATGCGGCAATTGCCAGTTGCCCGACCGATATGCCTCCGTCGTTGCAGGGAATACGTCCCGGCACGAACAGCGGGATACCGGCGTCGGCAAACATGCGCTGCAATTGTTCCGTCAAACGCCTGTTCTGGAAACAGCCGCCGGAGACCACGACTTTGTCCGCTCCGGTCTGCTTTCTGAACGTTTCAGCCTGCTCCACCAGGAGCCATGCCAACGTATTATGGAAACGGGCGGATAGTTCCGCAACCGGGATTCCGGCTGCAAGATCCTCCAATATCCCATCCAATACGGGACGCATGGAAATAGACTCCCCTTTCATTATAACAGAATAACGGCTTTGATGTTCATCGGAAGCCAGTTGTTCCAGCTTGACGGGAGCTTCCGCCTGATGCGTGGAAATATCGCAGACACCCAGTAAGGACGAGACGGCATCGAACAGCCGGCCCGCACTGGATGTATAAGGCGTATTAACCCCTTTCTCCATCATCTTCAGAAGCATTTGTATCTTCGCTTCCCCTACCCGTTCCTTGAAACCGGCAGGAAAAGGGATCTCATTTCCGTAATAGTGCCACAGGCAGGCGACCGCCATGCGCCAAGGCTCGGTCGAGGCCTTATCCCCGCCGGGAAGCGGTACATATTCCAGATGCGAAAGCCGTTTATAGGTCCGGCGGTCACAAAGGAAAATCTCGCCGCCCCAGGCTTTGCCGTCATCTCCCAATCCCGTTCCGTCGAGGACAAGCGCGATTACCGGCTCGTCCAACCCGTATTCCAACATGCAGGCGGCAGCGTGCGCATGATGATGCTGCACATGCAACAGCGGGAGATGCAGATCCGACGCATAGCGTTCCGCTTCACGGGAAGAAAGATAGTCAGGATGCAGATCGCAGGCCAAAAGGGACGGCCGGAAACGGAAAAGATGCTGAAAACGTTCGAGCGACTCCTTATAGAACCGGTACGTCTCCCAATTCTTCAGGTCGCCGATATACTGGCTTTGCAGAATCGTTTCTCCCTTTCCCAAGGCAAACGTATTTACCTTTTCGGCCCCGAAAGCCAGGATCCCTTCAACCGGAACATCGGCAAAGAACGGTTCCGGCACATATCCCCGTGAGCGGCGTATCAAACAGGGCTGACCGCCGCAGACCTGTAGCACCGAGTCGTCCACGCGGTTATGGATATCCCGGTTATGATGGAGCAAAAGGGGGACTTTGCCGGCCAGTTGCCTTTCTGCCTCTTCGGGGGTAATGGCTATCGGGCATTCGCTGATATTGCCGCTCGTCACCACCAATGCCGGTATGCCCGATTGTTCGAACCAATCGGAATGGATCGGCATATAAGGGAGCATGCAGCCCAACGTCTCCATCCCGGGATTGACAGCCGGAGCCAACGGCCGGATTTGTTTCACCAGGACGATCGGGCGGCGCCAGGAAAGCAAGGACGCTTCTTCCGCCTCATTCAAGGAAGCGTAGCGGCCGGCACTCTCCGGATCCGGGAACATGACGGCAAAAGGTTTGCCATCCCGCATCTTGATCTCCCGGAGACGGGCGACCGCCTTTCCGTTTTCCGCGTCGCAGATCAGGTGATATCCGCCTATCCCTTTCGCGGCAATCACCTCGCCTTCCCGGAGCAGGCGGGAAGACAGGGCGAGCAGTTCCGCATAGTCCGTAATCTTTACCTTATTATATAATGTATAGTAGGACGGCCCGCAACGATTGCAGGCAACAGGTTCGGCATGGAAACGCCGGTCACTGACCCTCGTGTATTCTTTCCGGCAATCCGGGCACATCGGGAAAGCCGACATCGTCGTCTGGCTCCTGTCATAAGGCAGGTCGCGGATGATGGAAAAGCGCGGGCCGCAGTGCGTACAATTGATAAACGGATATTGCAGGCGGTGCGGTTGCGTCTTCCGGTCACGCAGGCATTCGGGACAGACGGCAATATCGGGCGCGACCTGCGTCACTTCGTCCGATTCCGAACGGCTGGGAGTAATGCGAAAGCCGGTATAGGGATTTTCTGTTCCGATTCTTTCCGAAACGGTTATCCGGTGGATAGATGCCACCACCGGATGTTCACGACGGATGCGTTCGATGAAAAGATCCCGCTGTCCGGAAGTCAGGACGGCCCGGATGCAGACTCCGTTATTCCGGTTGTCCACTTCCCCGCATATCCCCATTTCGCTGGCTATCCGATAGATAAACGGGCGGAAGCCTACTCCCTGCACTAAACCTTGGACGGTCAGGACCGATATGGCAACTTCCTCTTCTTTCATCTTCTTCATTTACGTTTTGACAAATGTAATCCCTTTCCGAGGAATACACAAACATGCCGGATGGCAATTTTCTATAGCCTTTATAAATTATATCTATTCGAAAGATAAATATAAATGTGTGATATCGTACATTTCTTCAGAACATATTGCCTACTTTTGAAGTTAGATAAATATAACAAAGATTTTACTAATATGTGTCTTGCAATACCCGGAAGAATAGTAAGCATCGACGACTCCGTCCCTGAGCTTAAAATGGCCAGAGTGGATTTTAGCGGAATCGTGAAGAATATATGTGTCCAGTGGGTCGACGTATCCATCGGCGACTATGTGCTGGCCCATGCCGGTATGGCTATCTCCGTCGTCAATGCGGAGGAAGCGGAAGGGACGCTGGAAGACTTGAAGAGATTGACAATTGACTGTTAAATACGAATCAAATTGTCCATTGCCATGAAATACATAGACGAATACAGAGATAAAGAGCAAGTGCAATCGCTCGTCCGGGCTATCCGGCAGGTAGTGACGCGGCCCTGGCATATCATGGAGATATGCGGAGGACAGACGCATGCCATCGCCCGCTACCGCTTGGAGGAGATGCTGCCGGAGGAAGTCAAGCTGCTTCACGGGCCGGGCTGTCCGGTCTGCGTCACTCCGGTCGGAATCATCGACCGGGCACTGGAACTGGCCAAACAGCCGGATGTCATACTGGCTTCTTTCGGCGATATGATGCGCGTACCGGGGAGCCGGGAAGACCTGTTGCAGGTCAAGGCCCGCGGGGCGGATATCCGTATGCTCTATTCTCCGTTGGATGCGGTCGATCTGGCAGCTAATCATCCGGAGAAGAGAATCGTATTCTTTGCGATCGGTTTTGAAACGACGGCCCCCGTGCATATGATGGCATTAAAGGAGGCCATGCGGAGGAAGTTGGAAAACTTCTACCTGCTGACCTCCCTGTTCACTGTGCCGCCCGCTATAGAAGCGATCCTGTCCGATCCCGAATCGCGTGTCGACGGCTTCCTGACGGCGGGACATGTCTGCGCCATCACCGGAAACGGGGCGTATCATCTCCTCGCCGAAAAATATAAAACACCGATGGTCGTGACGGGATTCGAACCGGCCGACCTGCTTTTAGGCATTTACCGTTGCCTGCTTCAACTGGAAGCAGGCAGCTATAAGGTAGAGAATGCTTATAAGCGCGCCGTACCCGAAGAAGGGAATCCGGCGGCCCGCGCCTTGATGGAAGAGATGTTGGAACTTTGCGACCAGGAGTGGCGGGGCATCGGAATTGTCCCGCAAAGCGGATTACGGTTGAAAGAGACCTTTGCACGGCAAGACGCCTCACGCCTTCTCTCCGCGCCCGGCGCGGTCGGTAAAACCGGAGATGAGTGGGCGGATCAAGCCCGCCATGACAAAAAAACGTCGGGCGCGGGAAAGAGGCAGTGCATCGCCGGTGCTATTATGCGAGGGACGAAACAAACGAAAGACTGCCCCTTCTTCGGAACGCTCTGTACCCCGGATCATCCGGTCGGTGCGCCGATGGTTTCATCGGAAGGGGTTTGTGCAGCTTACTATAGATATAAATAGAATCAGAGAATATGATAACGACAAATTGCCCCATTCCTCTATCCGATACCGATTGCGTGCTGCTGGCGCACGGCGGTGGCGGACGGATGACACACCAGCTGATAAGCAGCATCTTCTATCCTGCTTTCCGCAATCCTTTGTTGGAACAAGACCATGACGGATGCGTCTTCCGGGTAGAAGCCGGACGGATGGCCTGCTCGACCGATTCGTTCGTGGTAGACCCCGTCTTCTTTCCCGGCGGCGACATAGGCGACCTGGCTGTCAACGGCACGGTGAACGACCTGGCTTGTTGCGGCGCCCGTCCGCTCTACCTGACCGCCGGGTTCATACTCGAAGAGGGTTTGCCTCTCGCCGACCTGCGGCGAATCGTCTTGTCGATGAAAGCGGCTGCCGAACATGCCGGCGTGCAGATCGTCGCCGGCGACACGAAAGTGGTGGAAAGGGGCAAATGCGACAAGCTCTTCATCAACACAAGCGGCATCGGCATCGTTCCCGAAGGTATCCGCATTGCTCCTGAGAGGGCGCAGCCCGGCGATGCGGTCATCTGTAGCGGACCGATCGGCGTGCATGGCATCACCATCCTTTCCGCCCGTGAAAGTCTGGGTTTTGAAACAAATCTGAAAAGTGATACAGCTTCGTTAAACAATATGATTGGCGAGTTGTTAAAATATATAGAGGAAATCCATGTCCTGCGCGATCCGACACGCGGCGGCGTAAGCGGCACGTTGAACGAGATTGCCCAGGCTGCCGGTGTGGAAATCGTCCTGGATGAAGCCTCTCTCCCCATCCCCGATGCCGTGCGCGGCGCTTCGGAGATCTTAGGGCTCGATCCGCTCTATGTCGCCAACGAAGGGCTGGTGCTGGTGATCCTTCCGGAAGAAAAGGCCGAACAGGCTCTTGCCATCATGCAAAACTGCCCGGAAGGGAAGAACGCCGCTATCATCGGCCGTATTCAGGAAAAGGGCCATCCTTTGGTTAAAATGAAAACGCAGTATGGGAACTACCGGATTGTCGATATGCTCAGCGGAGAGCAGTTGCCGAGGATATGCTGACGCCGGCTTCGACACCTGAAGCGAACGGGCGATCGGCACCTGTGTCAACCGAGGCTTCCCTACCCGTGTCAACCGAGGGACTCCTACCAGTGTCAACCGAGGCTTCGACACAGGTATCAACCGAGGCTTTGACACCATGTGGACTAATAAATGTTAAAACATTAACAAGTTAAGATATGGAAAATAAAAGACCGTCTATCTACGAAGAATGCCTGAAGAAAGGCATCTCCCGCCGGGATTTCCTGAAATTCTGTACCACCGTCGCCGCCCTGATCGGACTCGAATCCAGCGGTGTGGCACAAGTAGTAAAAGCACTGGAAACGAAGCCCCGGCTCCCTGTCATCTGGCTTCACTTGCAGGAATGCACCTGCTGTAGCGAATCGTTCATCCGCTCTTATCATCCCACGGTAGGCAACCTGCTGTTCGATAATATCTCGCTCGACTACACGGAAACGCTGATGGCCGCCTCCGGCTTCCAGGCCGAAGCCTGCAAGGAGGAGACCATGAAGAAGTATTGGGGTGAATACATCCTGATGATCGAAGGTTCCATTCCGACCAAAGACGAGGCGTATTGCTGCGTCGGCGGAAAGAGCGCCATGCAGATCGTCGAGGAGTGTGCCGAAGGGGCCAAAGCCATCATTGCGTGGGGCAACTGCGCATCCGCCGGTTGCGTGCAGGCTGCCAATCCGAACCCCACCGGGGCAAAAGCCATCCACAAGCTGATCAAAGGCAAACCGCTGATGAACGTGCAGGGCTGCCCTCCCATCGCCGATGTCATGACGGGCGTCATTGTCTATATGCTGACCTACGACCGGATGCCGCAGCTCGACGCCCTCGGACGCCCGAAGATGTTCTATAGCCGCCGCGTGCACGATACCTGTTACCGCCGCGCCAATTTCGATGCCGGCCTGTTTGTCGAAAGTTTCGACGACGAGAATGCGAAAAAGGGATACTGCCTGTACAAGGTCGGTTGCAAAGGGCCGAATACCTATAATGCCTGCGGGATCATCAAATGGAACGAAAGCACCAGTTACCCGATCCAGAGCGGACATCCCTGCCTGGGCTGTAGCGAAGCGGGGTTCTGGGACATGAGCCCTTTCTACAAGCGGTTGCCTGATGTGCACGGTTTCGGTATCGAAGCGACTGCCGACCAGATCGGCCTGGCTGTCGGTGCCGCCACGGTTGCCGGTATCGCCGTACATGCCGTAGCCACCAATATCCGTAAGAAAGAGTTGATCGACAACGACGAGCCCGAAAGCAAGTCGACCATCTGATCCCCATTTCTTAATTATTAATTCTTACTTATTAATTCAAAAAAGCCATGTCAGAAAGAATAGTAGTAGATCCGCTTACCCGTATAGAAGGCCATCTCCGGATCGAGGCCGATATCGAGAACGGAAAGATCAAAGACGCCTATAGCTCCGGCACGATGGTGCGCGGAATCGAGACGATCGTGAAAGACCGTGACCCGCGTGACGCCTGGGTGTTCGTAGGGCGCGTTTGCGGGGTGTGCACCTCCATCCATTCGCTTTGTTCCGTACGGGCGGTGGAGAATGCGTTCGATATCGTCATCCCGCCTAACGCACAGATGGTGCGCAACATCATGACTGCCGTGCTGTACATGCACGACCATGTCGTCCATTTCTACCAGTTGCACGCGCTCGACTGGGTGGATGTCGTTTCCGCCCTCAAAGCCGATCCGGCCGAGGCTTCGGCTCTCGCCCGTAAATTATCTCCCTGGCCGAAAAGCTCCACCGGCTATTTCACGGCGCTGAAAGAACGGCTCACGAAGTTCGTGGGAAGCGGGCAGCTTGGTATCTTCGCCAACGGGTATTGGGGGCATCCGGCCTATAAGCTGACTCCCGAACAGAACCTGATCGCAGTCGCCCACTATCTCGAAGCCCTCGAATGGCAGAAGGAAATCGTCAAGGTGCATGCCGTGTTCGGCGGTAAGAATCCGCATCCGAACTACCTGGTAGGCGGTATGCCGTGCAGCATCGACCTGAACGAAGCCAACGCGATCAACACCGAACGCCTGGACCTGGTCAAGCAGAAGTTGCAGGAGGCGAAGACCTTCATCGACCAGGTGTATATCCCCGACCTGCTGATGATCGCCAATGTCTACAAGGACGAATGGAGCAAGTTGGGAGGCGGCGTGAAGAACTACCTCGCCTACGGGGATTTCCCGATGTACGAATACGGGGAAACGGACAACTACAAGATGCCGCGCGGGATCGTCCTCGACCGCGACCTGTCGAAGGTGCATCCGGTCGATGCCAACTCTCCGGAAGAAATAAAAGAGTATATCTACCACTCCTGGTATAACTACACGCAGGGAGATAAAGCCGGCCTGCACCCGTACGACGGCGAAACGAACTTGAACTATACAGGTCCCCGCCCCCCCTACACGCACCTGAACGTCGAGGATAAATACAGCTGGATCAAGACGCCGCGCTGGAAGGAGGAACCGATGGAAGTAGGTCCGCTCGCCCGCATGATCGTTGCCTATGCCGCCGGCAAGGAACCGCAGAAATCATTGATCGACGACACGTTGAAGCAACTCGACCTGCCGGCGGAAGCGCTTTTCTCCACCCTCGGACGCACGGCTGCCCGCGGATTGGAAACGAAGCTCACGGCCGATTGGGCGCTTGAGTTTTACGACCGCCTGATCAAGAACCTCGAAAACGGCGACTCGCGCATGGTCAACCATTACATGTGGGAAAGCGAAGCATGGCCGAAACATGCCCAGGGCGTCGGCCTGACGGAAGCGCCCCGCGGTGCTTTGGCCCATTTTATCGTGATCGAGAACAACAAGGTGAAGAACTACCAGATGGTCGTGCCGACCACCTGGAACGCTTCTCCCCGCGACGAAGTAGGCAAACTGTCCGCTTATGAATCGTCTTTGATCGGCACGCCGATACATGATCCGAAGCAGCCGTTGGAAATCCTCCGTACCATCCACTCGTTCGACCCCTGTCTGGCATGTGCCGTGCACCTGTATGACGAAGAGGGGAAATATGTGCATCAAATGGATACGTTCTAAAAAAACAGTTCAATGAAAAGTCGTAAGAAACGTTTAAGAGAAGTATATGTATGGGAGCTTCCCGTGCGTATCTACCACTGGCTGAATGCACTTTGTATCGTGATACTCTGCATCACCGGTTTTATCATAGCCGACCCGCCTGCCATCATGACGGAGACGGAGGCGAACTTCAGCTACTGGTTCGGCACGGTGCGCTTCATCCATTTCGTGGCGGCGTTCGTGTTCTTCTTCAACTTCGTGTTCCGCCTGTACTGGGGGTTCGTCGGGAACCGGTATGCACGCTGGAACAACTTCATCCCGCTGAAAAAGTCGCAGTGGAAGGAGATTCTCGAAGTGATCAAGGTGGACATCCTGATGATCAAGAACAAGCCGGTGGACAGCATCGGGCACAATGCGCTGGCAAGCGTCATCTACTTCGGTACGTTCTGGGCGTTCCTGCTGCAATCCATTACCGGGTTCGGCTTGTATGCCAAGATGAGCGAATCGGCTTTCCCGCAGTTGTTCGCCTGGACGGTTCCCCTGATGGGCGGCGACCTGATGGCTCGCGAGATCCATCATTTCCTGATGTGGTTCTTCATCCTTTTCGCTATCGTGCATGTTTACCTGGTGTTCTACCACGACTATATCGAACAGCGCGGTGAGACCTCCTCCATCATCGGCGGCTGGAAGTTCATCGAAGAAGAGATTGCCGACAAGGAAGAGGTAACGGAAAATGCAGAAGTCATCACCAAATCCGCCCGCAAGAATGAATAAGGACATCTTGGTACTGGGTGTCGGCAACCTGCTGTTGAAAGACGAAGGAGTCGGCATCCATGTCATAAAAGCACTCGAAAAGGAAGAACTCCCTCCTAACGTCTCCCTGATGGACGGCGGCACGGGCGGGCTGCATCTGATAAGCTGGATACAGGATTACAATCGGATCATCATGGTCGACGCCACTCTCGATCGGAATCCTCCGGGGACGATCCGCCTGATCCGCCCCCGCTATGCGACAGACTTTCCGCCTCTGATGAGTGCGCATGAAATCGGCCTCCGCGACATGATCGAAGCGATGATTTTAACAGAGAAGCTGCCGGATATACAACTGATCGTCGTCTCGGCCGAAGACATCAGCGAGGTCGGGATGGAACTGACCCCTGCGGTCGAAGCGGCTGTTCCCGAAGTGGTGGAAATGATAAAACAGATTATAAAAGATCCCATAGAACGCTGAGAACCCTCAAAAAAAAGAGCTGCCCCCTTTGACAGGAGCAGCTCTTTTTTGCTAATAATCTTCTGATTAACTCTTCTTCAAAACCTTTGTCAGATCTTCCGGGGTTACATTGGCGGCGATAATAACTCCCTTGTCGTCGATCAGGAAGTTGCGGAATCCCTTCTGCAGATTAAACTTCCCAAACAATTCTGACTTTCTGCCGAGTTCTTCATGAAATTGCTTGGTGCCTTCCAGTTTGTCGGCTTTTACCGTTTCGGTAAAAATGGATTCTTTCTCGTCCAAGGAGATCGAATACATCGCAATCTTGTCTGAACTCAACTTGTTGACTTCATTCCATAATTGAACGTTACGGGCCCGCGATTCAGCATCGTAAGCTGCCCAGAAATTCAGCAATGTGTAACGTCCCGAATGATTTTGGAAACTGAAATTGCTCTCGTTTCCTAAAGACTCTATTCTCGGAGCAAGGTCGCCAGGGTTAATACCGACTGTCGGCTTTGCGTTTTTAGTTCCGGCAGACATTGCAAGCAACGCAACCGCAACAAAGAGAACATAAGCTCTTACTTTCATATCATCATTTTTATGTTAAACTTAATCGGAGCATTATTTTGAAAATTCCTCTCCGACTCCTGATTTTCAGGAAGTAAACAAGGGCTTCACCTTCGCTAAGGAATCGCTTTCTTGTTCTTAACGGTTGCAAATATACGGGTAAAAGCCCTATTCAACCAAACGATATAACACTTTTCAGACCAAAAGCAAGATTTTTTATATGTTTTATTGCATCAATAGAACGAAAATAGTATGTTTTGCAGCATATCGTTAATCTTATTTCACATATACTCGTCCGTCGATAAGCCCAAGCAGGTAGTGTCAAGCCGACTTATTTTATCGTTTCCCCTGCCCGCCATCACCGTACGGCGAAGGCATCGGCATCCCTTCCTTTATATATTCGTCATATACAACTGTCGGATGGTCTTGTGGAGAAGCAACATTATACTCCTCTTTGAAGTTATCGCGACGGAAGTTCTTCAATTTCAGATTTTCCGAACTATAAGTACGCAAAGTCTGCCTCTTATTCCCGGTTAAGGAACTTTCCACTACTTCCGAATCCAAAATATTCATTTTCGGAGTGAGAGACGGCAAAAGTCTCTGTTCGAGTAAACCGCGATAAGCCCCGATATATTCACACCAAACGGAATTTCCGCGGGTAAAAATACGATAGGTGTAATTGGACCATGCCGTCCGGATGTGGATTTCATGTTGCCAGATTTCAATACAGGCTTCCGAATCGTAGTTCGGATCCTTGATCGTTACCCGTTCCAGTCCATGCATCTTTTCCAGGATTTTCGTTTGCCATTTGTCTGAATGCATAATTTCAGCAATAATCTCAGGCAATTTTTCCTTAATTTCAAACTGAATCTTCATCTTCGTGTGCCTGCCAGTCAGGACTTCTTAAGGTTGCCAGGTTCTGTTATTAATATAATGTGTCTAATTTAGTAACAATAAACGCACGTGATTTGTTTACAAAACAATCGTTTTTTTATTCATGGCCTGCCTATCGGAATTTGATTTTAAATATTACCTTTGCGATGGATAATAATTAAATATTGTGTATCAGGGTAAAAGTATAATGTTTGCTTATGGAACTAATACTAATCATAGAAACGATAATCTGTATCTTTCTTCTATTGCTTTTGGTCAGAAGTAACAGGAAGCAGACCTCATATAAAGCCAGGGAAGCTAAAATTATAGACTCCCAGCAGTTTTGCCTGAACATATTGGACAATCTCCCTTTTCCCGTATTTGTCAAGGACATCAACGACGATTTCAAGTATAAACTTTGGAACAAAGAAGCCGAAAAAGAATCAAGGACAAGCCGGGATGCTATTTTGGGGCATTCCGATTTTGAAATATACGGTGAAGAACGCGGCCGCAAGTATCGCCAGATAGACGAGCAACTGGTAAAAAACAAAGTCGAGTACCAGGCAGAGGACGATTATATCACGCCTGACGGAACATTGCACAATACGATCGTAAACAAATCTGTTATAACACTGGGAAACAATCACTGGCTTTTGGTAGTCCGCTGGGACATCACGCAGATAAAAGAGTACGAGAAAGAATTGATCCAAGCTAAAGAAGAATTGGAAAATGCGATCAAGACCCAAAACCTGGTACTGAACAGCATCAATTTCGGGCTCGTTTTTGTCGATAAAAACTATGTCGTCCAATGGGAATCGACAGCCAACTTGCACGAGATCGCCAAGGGCAGGCGTTATAGCGCCGGAAAAGTGTGTTATCAGACAGCCATGGGGCGTGGAGCACCTTGTATGAAGTGCGCTTTGAGCGAAGCGATAGAAACCGGGAAACCTGTACGCCATGAGTTCACCGAAGCAGACACGGTCATCGAGATCAGTGCCATACCGGTCTGTACAAATACCGGCGAAATACAAGGCGGCCTAATGAAGATCGAAGATATCTCGGATAAAAAGCGTATCGAACGCCTGCAATACGAAATAAAAAAGGCAGACGAAGCCAACCGTTTGAAATCGGCTTTCCTGGCCAATATGAGCCATGAAATCCGTACGCCTTTGAATGCAATCATCGGCTTTTCCAACCTATTGGCCGAAACGGACGATCCGGAAGAGAAAAAGGAATTTGTCCATATCATCACCTCTAACAACGAACTGTTGCTGCAACTGATCAACGATATTATCGATATGGCCAAAATAGAATCCGAAACCCTCGACTTTACTTATTCCGACACGGATATCAATCAGCTGATGGAAGACCTTTGCCAGCAGATGAAGCTGAAAAACACAAGGCCGGATACCGTTAAAATCGAATTCACACAAAGGCAGCCCGAATGTATCATCAATACGGACGGTAACCGCATCATGCAAGTCATGATCAATTTTATGACGAATGCCATGAAATTTACAGAACGGGGCAGCATTACCTTCGGTTATGAAAAATCCGAAAAAGACATCTACTTTTTTGTTAAAGATACCGGAATCGGAATACCGTCAGACAAGAAAGACCGGATCTTCGAACGCTTCGTCAAATTGAACACTTTCGTGCAGGGGACAGGGCTTGGACTGCCTATATGCGCCATGATTGTCGACAAATTCGGGGGAACAATCGGTGCTGATTCCCAGGAAGGTGAAGGGTCGACCTTCTGGTTCCGTTTGCCCTTCTGAAATAAATCCGATTATTTTTTATACTTTTGCCTTCATTAATAGGATTAGTCAATGCTTAAATATTTTGTTGTATTTGCGGGAGCCTCTTTGCTTGCAATTTCTTTGCCGGCAAAGGCTCAGGAGCAACGCGATACCGTTGCGCTCTCCTCTGAAGAAATAACAGCTCCTTCAGATACCGTGCCTCGAAAGGAGGCTGTCATCGTAGACGGAGTGGAATTGAACGAAAAGCAATTGAAACGCTACTACCGTCAATTGCGTAAAGATTCCATCCGGGCTCACAAAACTATATGGTGGTCCGTGCTGGGTGGCCCCTCCTATACGCCGGAAGCCTCGTTCGGCGTGGGCGGCGCCGTCCTTGCCAGTTTCCGGATGAATAAACAGGACACGATTTCCCAACGCTCTTTCCTGCCTGCCGGTTTGAACCTGTCTATAAACGGGACCATTGTTGTCGCAGGCGCCGGAACGTTTTTCTTCAATGAGAACCGTTTCCGTATCTATATGAATTATGGTTACCGGAACGAGCCTTCACACTATTACGGGAAAGGTTTTGAAAAGGCGGAGAATCTCGAAAGGGGCGATTCCACTACCCGCTTTCATCGAAGTTATTTTCAATTGTATCCGCGATTCGTATGGGAAGTCCGTCCGCATTTCTATTTAGGCGGCTTGTTTGATCTGAACTACACAAAGGTTTCGGATGTCAATCCGGTAATGAAAAATGATCCCTATTACCAGAAATTCAAAAGCAAGGATTCGGATGAATGCAGATACTTCAACGTCGGTATCGGCGGACTTATCCAATATGACACCCGCGATGATGTGGCGACACCTACGCGCGGCATGTTGTTGGGAACCAATTTCAAACTGTTCGGCAAATATTTGGGAGGCGCTTATAACTACGAGATTATCGAGCTTGAATACCGGCAGTTTAAAAACGTATTCCGCCCGCGCAGTACACTTGCCTGGATTGCCAAGAGCCAGATCGGTTTAGGGGAAGTTCCTTTTACGGAACTCCCGACTTTCGGTTCTCCTTTCGACCTTCGCGGTTATTATATGGGCAAGTACCGTGACAAGTCGATGGCTTACGGAATCGTAGAATACCGCCATATGTTCGGTTCCCCGGCGAAATACAAAAGCGGGAACTTCTGGGCGAAATGCGGGTTCGTGGCATGGGTCGGAACCGGGACGATCGGGGAAACTCCTTTCGACTGGAACAAATGGAAACTCAATTTCGGAGCCGGCCTCCGCTTTCAGATGCAGCCGGGAAAGAACTTCAGGCTGGACATAGGCAAAGAGCCCGGCCAGCCGGGCATGCAGGTCTATATGAATATGACCGAGGCTTTTTAAGGATAAACCCGTGCCTGAAAAGCCGTGATGTCAGAATGACATTCGCATCATGAACCGAACCCCTTTCGTCTGGATACCCGGATGGTCGCGATAGTTCAAACGCCAGACATAATCAAGACGAAGGAACTTAAAGATGTTTTCAATGCCGACACTGGCTTCCATATAAGGAGCTTTGCCAAACGTGTACGAACCGTCAGGGAAAAGATACAGGCCGTCTCCCCCGTTCACAGGGTTGTTCTTGTCGGTCAGATGTCCCCACATGCCACGGAAACAAAAGACCTCTCTCCATTTCAACTTCTTGACAAGCGGCAGGCGGTTCAGCAAATTTCCGTTCATGTAGTACGTCAGATCCCAGGAGGCATATTCGTCGCTGATGAACTCCATCGCGTTCATATTCGTATAAGATTCCGGCTGGATCGTATAAGAAAGATTGGCATTCGGCAGGATCAGCAAAGGATAGGGAACCTTGTTCCATACTTTTCCCGCTTTCGTGATCAGGTCGATGTAGCCGAAAGCCGAGAACCAGAAACGTTTCTGGATACCGATATCCGTACGGTGATAATCATACGACGATCCCAGCAAATCCTTCTTTGCCATTACATGGCTGAGATTGAAGATCAGCGCATCGAAAGTAATCGGGTAGCGAAGGTTGCGTGTCTGGTAGAACTTTTCATCCTTAGCATAACGGAACTTCAATTCCAGTTCCGTCATATCATAGCTCTTGACCGGGCTGATGGTCCCATCCGGCCCGATCCGGTCAAACACCGCATATTCGGTCGCATATTCGCGACGGTTACGGACGACAGCCCCATAAGCCAGACCATTATAATGTTCGTGGTAGTAGGTCAGTTCGGCTTGCCGCAGATAAGTGGCCCGCGTATCTTTCTGGCGTTTCCAGGCCAGGAACATATTATCCTTGCTGGCATACATATATTGCTGCCCTAACTGGTTGATATCGTACATATATTCGAGGCGGATCGAGTTCAGCGGGAACTCCTTGCGGTATTCTTTGCGGTCATTGAACGAATACTCGACAAGCGCGTCATATTTCAGCTTTTCGTCTTTTGTCCCATACGCCATATATCCGTCAAAGAACAGGTTCTTGCTAAACGCCGTCGTCGTCGTCCCTCCCACGCGGAAACGCGCCCCTTCGATCGCATTGCCGCTGATCGCCGTGTTCATGGGGCCGAACTCGAACTTGCTTTTCAGCGGGTCCTTATTGGTCGGGATATAGCCGGACACAAGGATCGAAACGACTTTCTCCGTTATATAGAAGATCGGAACGGAACGGAATTTAGCCATCAGCTTTTCGACCGAGTTCGGATTTTTCTTTATCGCCTCTTCCGGACGGTTGCTTGTCCAGAAATCCTCCGATTGCTGATAGGCGTCCTTCAGCGTGATGACGGGGGCGCTCTCCTTAAACACAAGCGCCCGTTCGGCATCGGGTTCATCGAAAGAATGGTTGCTGTAGATGTTCAGTCGCCGCGCATACATGCCTTTCGATTTCTCGCTCAATTTGAAGTTGACATTGATGTCGTCCTTCGTAATGATCCGGGTACTGTCGGGCGTGCGTTCGAAGGTCTGTTCGATCGTCATTCCGGAAACGAAGTTCAGGTTGATGTCTTTAGGGACATTCAGAATTGCCTTCTGTACAAAGAATGTGGAATCGAGCGTGACAAACAGATGGCCGGTGAAACCGAATGTTTCCGAGTTGAAAGGGACAAACCCTAAATCCACGCACTTCTGTCCGTTCACATTCAACGTGTCGAGCAAGTAATATTTGTAATAATTCGGCCCGATGGTGGACAGCGGGCTGACAAACCGTTGTAAAAACAAAGGAATATCATTCTTGAAAATATCGACTTCCCGGAAGACCTCATTCAAAAACTGCTGGATACCGTCACGCGAGAATATCTCATCCACACCGGATGATTTGTTCCCTTTCACAATACGCTTCTCCGACTTCGGCTCTTTACGGTAATAGACAGATTCCACCTTTTCTTTTTCCGACACCGGAAGGATAGTCGTGCCGACATCCAGCGTATCGACAAAATCGACCAGGAAATCGAATTTGCCCGGTTTTCCGTTCTTTTTGGGTTTGGGATGATAATCGTTCATCGCAAAGACCATCTTCTCATACTGGTCGTATTGGAAGTAATCGTGGTTACGCGGATCATTGCTTTCCCGTGAGGCGATGACCTGCTTTACGAACTTAACGGCCGGATTCTCTTTCTTGCTGTATTTCTCCTTCTTGGGCTTTACGACGACTTCATTCAAAGCGATCCCGTTCGGAGCCAATTTTATTTTCAGATTATTCGTTTTACCCGGAATGATCTTGACTTCTTTCGTGTCGTATCCCAAATAAGATACTTCCAGATTCTTGACACCGGTCGATGCGGAGAATGAAAAGTTCCCATCCCCGTCAGTTGCTGTTCCTATTGTCGTCCCTTTAAATATAAGAGAAACGTAGGGTAATCCCTCCCCTGTAATCGAATCGGTTACAATTCCCTTTATAATCGTATTCTGTCCGTTTGCTATCCATACCGTAAACAAGGATGCCAGCAAAAAAACAATCTTCTTCCCCATCACAACTTCTTATCCTTTTATTTTTACTTTATCCCTAATAAAACGCTGCAAAAGTATAACAGATTCTTTTTACAGAGTGTTCCAAAACACGCACATTATATTCCAATTACAAAAAATCTTCCTACCTTTGTGTCCTGAAAGGGGTGCCATACTGTTAACGGGCTGAGATTATACCCTCGCGAACCTGATGCGGGTAATGCCGCCGTAGGAAAGAACAGAGAAGGCTTTTTCCCTCCTTTTGTATGTAAAAATGAATATAAACACGATGTTTCGCTATCCGGTGGCGCTTACTATTGCCGGTTCAGACAGTGGCGGCGGTGCCGGGATACAAGCGGATCTGAAAACATTTTCGGCTTTAGGCGTCTTCGGAGCCTCTGCCATCACATCGATCACGGCCCAGAACACACAAGGGGTAAGAGGGATACAAGCCATTTCCCCGGAGATCGTCGAAGGACAAATCCATGCCGTATTCGAGGACTTGGCTGTCGATGCCGTTAAGATCGGGATGCTGCATAACCGGGAAGCAGCCCGGATCGTCGCCCGCTCGATCGACCGTTTTTGCCCGGCGAACATCATTCTCGATCCGGTTATGATCTCGACAAGCGGCAGCAAGCTGATAGAAGATGAAACCATCGAAGTCATCGTGAAAGAACTTTTTCAACGCGTCACGCTGATTACCCCGAATATCGACGAAGCGGCTTTTCTTTCCGGCATGCCGATACGCAACGAGGAAGAAATGGAAATGGCCGCACAACAACTATTGGCTTCGGGATGCCGGTCCGTGTTGATGAAGGGCGGCCACCTGGAAGGTAAAGAGATGGCCGATGTCCTGTTCACACGCGGTGAAGCCCCGCTCCGGTTGGCCGTACCGGCCATCCATACTCAAAACACACATGGGACAGGTTGCACGCTCTCGTCCGCCATTGCCGCCTATATGGCCTTAGGGAAAGAGCTGCCGGATGCCGTACGTGCGGCAAAAGATTACATAACGACAGCCCTTCATGCCGGGGCCGATGTAAGGACCGGGCATGGACACGGGCCTCTCAATCATTTCTTCGATCCGGTCCCCCTCATAAAAATAGGAATATGAAAAAGCTGATCGTCATTACATCCCCCCGCCTTTTCCAAGGAGAAAGTACCATCCTTTCACATCTGTTTGATGAAGGGATGCAACGTCTTCATCTGCGCAAACCGGACAGCGATGCAAATGAATTGCGCAAGCTGCTGGACCGGATTCCGGATGTTCACTATCCGAAAGTCGTGCTTCACGACTGTTTCGGGCTGGCGGTGGAGTATGGCCTGGGCGGCGTACACCTGAACAGACGCAACCGGCAGGCTCCGGACGGTTTTACAGGCGCCATCAGCCGTTCGTGCCATTCGATCGGGGAACTCGGACAGTTCGGACAACTCGATTATCTGTTTCTAAGTCCGATTTTTCAAAGCATATCCAAAGAAGGCTACGGGAACGGCTTCGAGCCGGAAACACTCAGGCAGGCTTCCGACGCCGGGATCATCCATGATAAAGTCATAGCCTTAGGGGGCATAGACCTGACGACCCTTCCCCTTCTACGTCCTTTCCGCTTCGGGGGAGCAGCCGTGCTGGGAGCACTTTGGGGAAACCACCCTTCGGCGGATAAAGAGAATTCTATTATTAATCAATATAAAAAATTACAAGCATGGAATTAGACGATTTCTTATATAGAAATGCAGGCTGCGGCAGGTATGCCTGTTTTACCGGTACAAACCGGTTGATGTTCATCACACAGCGTACGGACAAATACACAGAACTGGATGAGGTCAAAATGGTGACCAAAGGCGGTTGCACCTGGGTGCAGCTCCGCATGAAAGAGAATTTGAACCTGGAAGTAGCCAAGGCAGTCTCGCATTTTACACTGTTCAACTGCGACACGGATTGCGCCTGCTGCCTGAACGACGATCTGGAAATGGCATTCAAAGCCGGCATCCACTGCGTCCACTTAGGTAAAAACGACATGCCGGTCTCCGAAGCCTGGCGCCGCATCATCGAGAAAAGGAAAGAAGATCTCTTCCTTGTGGGAGCAACAGCCAACACGTTCGAAGATATCCTGAATGCAGACCGGGAAGGAGCTTCCTACATCGGCCTGGGCCCTTATCGCCATACCGAGACCAAAAAGAACCTGAGCCCGGTGCTGGGTCTGGAAGGATATCGAAAAATCATGGAACAATACCGGGAAGCAGGCCTCGAAATTCCTATCTTTGCCATCGGAGGGATCGAATTTGAAGACATCGCCCCGTTGATGGAAACAGGAATAGAAGGGATCGCCGTTTCGAGTGCGATCATCAACGCCGAAGATCCGGTCGAAGAGACGCGCCGTTTCATCCGGGAGATCAACAAGCATAAACCGGACCCTTGCAGAGATGATTCAGATATGTAAAAATAAATGATATAACTATGGCAAGAAAAAACAAGATGCGCATCACGTATCCATCATCGGAAAAGATCTACATACACGGCAAAATACATGATATAAACGTAGGTATGCGAAAGATCAAAATACTGGATACCGTCACACGCGATGAGAACGAAAATTTGGTTTACAAGAGGAACAATCCCGTCATCGTGTATGATACCAGCGGCCCCTATTCGGACCCGAGAATCCCGATCAGTACGCAAAGAGGCATTTCCCGTATCCGCGAATCCTGGTACGCAGGACGCAAGGACCTGATCCGCCTGAAGGAACCGACTTCCGAGTATAGCCGTCAACGCCTGGACGACCCTTCGCTGAAGCGCATCCGTTTCCCGCAACATTACCTGCCCTATCGGGCCAAAGCCGGGAAAAACATCACACAGTTGTATTATGCGAAACGGCGCATCATCACTCCGGAAATGGAGTATGTCGCCATCCGCGAAAACCAGCAGATCGAGGCGTTGGGGTTGAAATCCTATATCACTCCCGAATTTGTCCGCAAAGAAATCGCTGCCGGGCGTGCCATCATTCCGGCAAACATCAACCACCCCGAAGCCGAACCGATGATCATCGGCCGCAAATTCCTGGTGAAGATCAATACCAACATCGGCAACTCCGCCCTCTCGTCCAGCATCAACGAAGAGATCGAAAAGGCCGTATGGAGCTGCAAATGGGGAGGCGACACCTTGATGGACCTTTCGACGGGAGACAATATCCATGAAACCCGCGAGTGGATCATCCGGAACTGCCCGGTTCCGGTGGGGACGGTCCCCATCTACCAGGCTCTGGAAAAAGTGGACGGAAAGATCGAGGACCTGAGTTGGGAGATCTACCGTGACACGCTGATCGAACAGGCCGAACAGGGAGTCGACTATTTCACCATCCACGCCGCCCTGCTTAAAAAGCATATCGAACTGACGCAGACGCGCCTGACCGGTATCGTCTCACGCGGGGGGTCAATCATGGCCAAGTGGATGCAGATCCATAATGAAGAGAATTTCCTGTACACGCATTTCACCGAGATCTGCAAGATATTGAAAATGTATGATGTCGCCGTTTCGATCGGCGACGGACTTCGTCCGGGTTCCATCTACGATGCGAACGACGCCGCCCAGTTTGCCGAACTGCATACGATGGGCGAGCTGGCCCAGGTGGCCTGGGGGCAGTTCGTGCAGGTCATCATCGAAGGTCCGGGGCATGTCCCGATGAATAAGATTCAGGAGAACATGAAGGAACAGCAATATGCTTGCCATAACGCCCCGTTCTACACCTTAGGCCCGCTGACAACGGATATCGCTCCGGGCTACGACCACATCACATCGGCGATCGGAGCCGCCCAGATCGCCTGGCAGGGCACGGCGATGATCTGCTACGTCACCCCGAAAGAACATCTCGGCTTGCCGGACAAGGAAGACGTCCGCACAGGTGTCATCGCTTATAAGATCGCCGCCCACGCCGCCGACCTGGCAAAGGGACATCCCGGAGCACAAGTCCGCGACAATGCCCTGAGCAAAGCCCGCTTCGAATTCCGCTGGAAAGACCAGTTCAACCTGTCTCTCGATCCGGAACGCGCCCTGCAATACTACCTGGACAGCGCCGTGATGGACGGCGAATATTGCACGATGTGCGGCCCGAACTTCTGTGCCATGCGGTTGAGCAAGGATTTGCATAAGGAAAACTGCGATAAATAAAGCTCACTCCTCCTGTACCGTGGCGAGGATATACACACGATGTGTCTTATATCCTTGCCGCTGTACAAGCTTTTCCTCCTCAAACTTCTTGAAATCGCTTTTCGCCACATAATACGTGCACCCCACAAACCTTTGGTAATCGGTCAGGTTGATAAACCGATGCATTTCCAGGTAAGCCATCAACTTGGCTTTACGTCCATCGTAATCGAACTTCGACACGTTCGTCCGCTTCACCCTCTGAGGCTGGCTTTTGCATACCTGTTCTTTCAGTTTCTTCGCGCAACGGAAATTCACGCCGTCCACCCTCACGTTATACACCTCCTTCCCTTTCTCGTTCACACCTTCTTTAAAGGTCTTCAATGCGGGCGAGAAGAATCCCAGTCCGTCCAGTTCCACGCAGGAACCGTACGCCAGTTCCCGCCCGACATATTTTGACAAGGCATCCAAAACCCCTTTGATGTCGGCCGAGTTGACCGAACAGCACTCATTGATAAACGAGCAGATCTCCTCCATCTTCTTCGTCTCTTTACTGATCAACCGGGCATACGCACGCTTCCCGCTTGCTCCCCGCTCATTTTTTGCCGGCACTTCGTAAATGCCGAATTGCACCCGTTTCATTTCCTCTTTCCAATTTGATTGATAATAAAACCCCGTCTATCGCTCGTCGCCATCCGATGTCCTTACTGTTTCCTGACAATGTATCCGGTATCGGATGCCAGTGTAATTTGTTTCCGACGTCGTCATGCATATTTCCGGCATTGTCGGGAATATCTTCGACGTTGTCGTATATATACACGGCATTGTCGAAAACAAATTACACTGGCATCAAATATACGAAATATAATGTGGAACAACAACTTTCTTCCCGTCCAAAGAATCAAAAAGGCGTCTAATGGACATTGTAACCGATAAATTCATATCTTCGCAAAAACAAACTTTCATAAAAATGGAGAAGATCAAAACAGGATTGGCAGCCTTCGGCATGTCAGGGCAAATATTCCACGCCCCATTTATCAGTACGAACCCGGCTTTCTGCCTGGCGGCAATCACGGAACGCAGCAAGGAACTGTCGAAAGAACGTTATCCTTCAGCCCGGATTGTGCGCAGTTTCGAGGAACTCATCGCCTTGGACGAGTTGGAACTGGTCGTTGTCAATACGCCGGACAGTACGCACTACGAGTACGCACGCAAGGCACTGGAGGCCGGAAAGAACGTGATTGTCGAGAAACCTTTCACGACAACAGTAGAACAGGGGCAGGAACTGGTCGACCTCGCCCGGTCCAAAGGACTGGCCATAAGCGTATATCAGAACAGGCGCTGGGATTCGGATTTCCTGACGGTCCGGGAGATACTGGACAAAGGACTGCTGGGACGTCTTGTCGAGTTCGAGTCGACTTTTCCCCGCTATCGTAACTTCATAAAACCGGATACATGGAAAGAAACCGGAAAGCTGGGCGGCGGCCTGATCTATAACCTGGGATCGCACCTGATCGACCAGGCGGTTCAACTGTTCGGCATGCCGGAAGCCGTTTTTGCCGATGTCGACGTCCTTCGTAAGGGCAGCAGTGTAGATGATTATTTCGTGATCCACCTGCTCCGCCCCTCAAAAGCGCCGCGTATCAAGGTGACCCTCAAATCCAGCTACCTGATGTGCGAACCGGAGCCCCGTTTTGTCCTGCACGGCACGGAAGGCTCGTTTGTCAAATACGGCCTGGACCGGCAGGAAGCCGACCTCAACGACGGCCTGCTCCCCGGCACGCCGGGATGGGGAGTGGAAGACGAGAGCACCTGGGGCCTCCTCCACACGGAAAAGGACGGCCATGTCGTCCGCCGCAAATATCCCAGCCTCGCCGGAAACTATGCCGCTTTCTACGACAACATCCACCGCCACCTCCGCTTCGGCGAACCGCTCCTGACGGATGCCGCCGACGTACTGCCTGTCATCCGCCTGATCGAGGCGGCCTGCGATAGCAGTGAAATGTGGGAAACGGTGAAATTGAAAAAATAAGACAGTCCCGTTAAAAAGCCCGGTTCGATGCGGGCTTTTTAATGGGATATGCCTATATTTGCAACTGCATCGACAGATAAATACATTATATATTATGACAACTATGGAATTAAATGCACAAAAACAGCTTCTGATCGAAGAGATCCTGAAAACAGACAATCCGAGACTGATCGATTACCTGAGAAAGGCCTTGGATAAATTCAAGGACATGAATGTCATCCCGATAAAACGTCCTTGCGTTTACACGCATGAAGAACAGATGGAGATACTTCGTCAGTCATTGGAAGATGATAAAAATGGTTTAGGAATCTCGACAGAAGAACTCGAAGAAGAAATGAAAACATGGTAAAACCTCTAAACCCGACATGGTTACCCCAAGCCAAAAAACAACTGAAAGAAATTTACACTTTTTACAAGCCCATGTCAAATGGGAAAGTTGTTCGAAAAAGAATCGATCCGATCATAGAGGCTGCAAACAGCTTAGTTCATCAGCCGTTTATGGGCAAAATTGAAATAGTAGACCAAAAAAATGGTCAGGTTTTCCGGAGTTTTGTTGTCGGCGACTATAAGATCATCTACTATATACGAAAAGATATTATTAAAATAGCGGCCATTTTCGATTGTCGCCAAAATCCGTCCAACCTATATACAATGTTGAAGTTATAAGGATATTTCGATATGATTTTATCCCCCTTACGATTTTTTATCGTAAATTTGCCAGCGATCCTCACAAAAGAAAAGGGGACTCATTGCAATAACCAATTTTACATGTAATGAAAAGAGACAATATCATTTTCGACATCATTGAGAAGGAACATCAGCGCCAACTGAAAGGCATCGAGCTGATCGCTTCCGAAAACTTTGTAAGCGACCAGGTGATGCAAGCCATGGGGAGCTGTCTGACCAACAAATACGCTGAAGGATATCCCGGCAAGCGTTATTATGGAGGTTGCGAAGTAGTGGACCAGAGCGAAACCATCGCTATCGAACGGTTGAAACAGATTTTCAATGCAGAATGGGCCAACGTGCAACCCCATTCAGGAGCACAGGCCAATGCAGCCGTATTTCTGGCAGTCCTGAATCCCGGCGATACATTCCTCGGCCTGAACCTGGCACACGGCGGCCACCTTTCCCACGGTTCTCCTGTAAACAGTTCCGGTATCTTATACCGCGCGACAGAATATAACGTAAAAGAAGATACCGGCCGTGTAGACTACGACCAGATGGAAGAAGTCGCTTTACGTGAAAAGCCGAAATTGATCGTAGGCGGCGGTTCCGCTTATTCCCGCGAGTGGGACTACAAGCGGATGCGTGAGATTGCCGACAAGGTCGGCGCCCTTTTGATGATCGACATGGCTCACCCTGCCGGACTGATCGCAGCCGGACTGCTGAACAACCCGCTGGAATATGCTCATATCGTAACTTCCACGACCCACAAGACCTTGCGCGGTCCGCGTGGCGGCATCATCCTGTTAGGTAAGGATTTCGAGAATCCCTGGGGCAAGAAGACACCGAAGGGAGAGATCAAGAAGATGTCCCAACTGCTGGATTCCGCCGTATTCCCAGGCATACAGGGCGGTCCGCTGGAACACGTGATCGCCGCCAAAGCCGTAGCCTTCGGCGAAGCGCTGGAACCGGAATACAAGACCTACCAGGCTCAGGTAAAAGCCAATGCGGCTGCTATGGCAAAAGCATTCATGGACAAAGGTTACAAGATCATCTCCGACGGTACGGACAACCACAGCATGTTGATCGACCTGCGCAAGAAGTTCCCCGAACTGACCGGCAAGGTGGCAGAAAAGGCATTGGTAGCCGCCGATATCACCGTAAACAAGAATATGGTTCCGTTCGACAGCCGTTCGGCATTCCAGACTTCCGGCATCCGTGTCGGAACTCCGGCTATCACGACCCGCGGCGCTAAAGAACCGCTGATGGCCGAGATCGTCGAACTGATCGACACCGTACTGGCAGCACCCGAATGCGACAAGACTATCACGGCTGTTCGCGAAAAAGTGAACGGCATCATGAAGGAATATCCGATCTTCGCTTGGTAAATAAAAAAGGGCGGCCTTTACGGTCGCCCCTTCATTCATACAAAAAACACCTAAATAAACATGATGAAACTCATTTCGATGTGTGCCGGCGCAGCATTTTGTATCCTTGCGTCGTGCAGCGACGGGCCTGCCAAACAGATGCCTTACAACCAGGGCATCAATGTAATCCCGACGCCGGTAAGCCTCGTACAGAACGAGGGTAGTTTTAAACTAAGCAAAAACACAGCCTTCTCCGCCTCCACTCCGGAAGCTAAAACAGTTGCCGAATATTTTGCCGCCCAGATGAATCTTGCCACCGGCTACCAGATAACGGTCAGTGACAAGGCCGCCTCAAACGGCATTGCACTGGCGATCGACGGGACGCTGGATGTAAACGACGAAGGCTACACGCTGGATGTCACTCCGCAAGGCGTGACGGTTAAGGCTAAGACCCCGCAAGGCTTGTTCTACGGCATGCAAACGTTCATGCAGTTGCTTCCGGCCGAGATCCAGAGCCCGGCAGTCGTGAACGGTATCGCCTGGACTGCACCCTGCGTGACGGTGAAGGACGAACCGCGTTTCGAATACCGCGGCATCATGCTCGACCCGTGCCGTCATTTCATCCCGGTAGAGAACGTAAAGAAACATCTCGACGTACTGGCTTTGTTCAAGATCAACCGCATGCATTGGCATCTGACGGACGACCAGGGCTGGCGTATCGAAATCAAGAAATACCCGAAACTGACAGAAGTCGGTTCCAAACGCATAGATGGCGAAGGAACGGAATATGGCGGTTTTTATACGCAAGACCAGATCAAGGAAGTGGTAAAATATGCAGCAGACCGTTTTATCACGATCGTTCCTGAAATCGAACTTCCGGGACACGAGTTGGCTGCAATCTCCGCATATCCCGAATTGTCTTGCAAGGGCGAACCGACCACCCCGCGTATCATCTGGGGGGTAGAAGACATCGTATTGTGTGCCGGAAAGGAAAAACCGTTCGAGTTCCTGCAGGACGTTTTCGACGAAGTCGCGCCTCTTTTCCCCGGCGAATATATCCATATCGGTGGTGACGAATGCCCGAAATCGAGCTGGAAAGAATGCCCGCTCTGCCAGAAGCGCATCCGCGAGGAAGGTCTGAAAGCCGACAAGAACCATTCTGCCGAAGAAAAGCTGCAGAGCTATTTCGTTCAGCGCATGGAGAAATACCTGTCCGAAAAGCATGGTAAAAAGATCATCGGATGGGATGAGATCCTCGAAGGCGGCCTCGCTCCTTCCGCAACCGTCATGTCTTGGCGTGGTGAAGAAGGCGGTATCGCTGCTGCCAACATGGGCCATGAAGCGATCATGACTCCGGGAAGCGGCGGCATGTACATCGACCAGTTCCAGGGCGATCCGAAGATCGAACCGGTTTCTATCGGCGGTTACGATCCGCTGTCGAGAGTGTATGCTTACAATCCGACGCCCGACACTTTGGTCGCTACCGGAAAGGCGAACTTGATCAAGGGGGTACAAACAAACCTGTGGTCCGAATATATGTACAACACGGACCTGCTGGAATACCGCGCCTACCCGCGTGTGCTGGCATTGGCTGAAATCGGCTGGACTCCATTGGCACGCAAGGATTATAAAGACTTCGAACGTCGCCTGGATAATGCCTTGGTCCGTCTGGACGAACTGAACATCAACTACCATATCCCGCAACCGGAGCAACCGAACGGCTCATGCAATTTCGTTGCATTCACCGACAAGGCTTCTTTGGAATTCAAGACCACCCGTCCGGTCAAGGTAGTTTATACGATCGACGGAACCGAACCGACTCCGGAATCGACGGTCTATACGGCTCCTATCGAATTCACGGAATCGGGCGTCTTGAAGATCCGTTCCGTATTGCCTTCCGGCAAGATGAGCAAGACTCGTACGATCACGGTTGAAAAACAAGCATTGGCGCCTGCCAAGGAAGTAGCACAGACTGCTCCGGGATTGGAAATGCAGGTGACCGACGGCATGTTCCTGAATTCTTCCAAATTAGGAGATGTGAAAGAATGGAAGAAATCGGTGATCAAAGACCTGCGTGAAATCACCAGCGTAGTGAAAACAAGCGAATCCATGCGCGGTGTCAAGCAATATGCTGCCATAGCAACCGGTTACGTCAACATCCCTGAAGACGGTGTTTACTATATTTCTTCCGACAACGAAGAGGTATGGATCGACGGCAAATTGTTAGTGAACAACGGCGGTGAAGTGAAACGCTTCTCCCGCCACGACAGTTCGGCTGCATTGTCGAAGGGCTTGCACGAGATCAAGGTGGTATTCTTGGGACATATCATCGGCGGCTGGCCTTCCAACTGGAACGACGGAAGCGTGAAGCTCCGCAAAGCCGACTCCGACAAGTTTGTCAAGATCACTCCTGAAATGTTAGTCCATTAATCAATGCGATACTAAACGGAAAAAGGCTGCTTCATACCGAGGCAGCCTTTTTTATTTCATCCGGCAGGCATCCGGCAGTCAATGGACCGGCATCGGTTGGACGCCCGACTGGCATCGGTTGAATACGCGACCGGCATCGGTTTTGAATCCGATGCCGGTCGCCCTGTCAGTCGATCTTCAGTTTCATTATCGTAATCGAGTTAGGAGGGAAATTGTACACTTTGGGACCGCTCAGCGAGAAGGATATTTCTTTTGTCTCCGGTACGACCACGCCGGGGTGGTCGTAAGTGTTACGCGCTTCGGGATCTCCTGTGAGCTGAATAATTTCCGCCGTATTTTTGACACTGACACCTTGCAGGTCCAACTCCGTCTTCTCTTCGTGACGGGTCGTGTTGATCACCTTCAGTATAATCGAATGAGTCTCCTTATCCAACGCCGCGGTAGAAACCAATGAAGGTATGCCGGGAAGTATCGCCTCATGAACCAGCGTGTCATTCACGAAACAACCGATTTGTTCGCCTTTGCAAGCGATCTTCACGTTATACCAGCGATTGCTCTGGAACGGATAAAGGGCAGGCGCACGCAACGTGTCCCTCACTCCTCCCGCCTGGCGATAGAACTCGACGACACCGGTACCGATCGTCAACCCGATATAGTCATTCCGCTCTCCGGGAAGCCCGTTGTCACGCACACGGAATTGGATTTGTCCGCTCCCCTTCGTCCGCCTGATATCCGCCGAGAACGTATAGTCATAGGCAGACGGATCGCCTAAAAGGATATAGTTCCACCTGTTTGCAACCGGCGTCAACGTACCCTGTCCGACCGTCCAGCCTCCGGTCATGACAGTTCCTTCCGTAACCGGCGAATTGTCTATTTTTACCTCCTTGAATTCATAGCTGTTATCGAACATTTCGATACCGGCGCGTCCGAAGGTCACCTGGGGTTTCTGATAGGTGCGGACTTCGGTCTTCAGCACTTCGTCTCCTCTGTTGCTGCCGAACATTTGCAGCAGGTGGTAAGAGGGAGAAAGGACGGTCTGTTCACCGTCAAAAGAGATGGCCGGATGACGTTCTATCTTGTATTTCGTATTTCCCAGAACCGGGGCATAAGCCAGGCGCTTCACGATGTCCTGCCCGTTCTCTGCTCCTGCAAGGAAACAAGCCTCCCCGATGGCCGCCCGCAAACTTCCGGGGGCAGCCCCGCCGGACAAGCCGAATTCTCCGATAAAGGCAGGAGGCATCCGGCGCGTATGTCGTCCGGCAACAAAACGGTTGTGATTGGAGATCAGAAACGACTCGCTCGAATAAAAATGGGTATCCGACCATTCATTCCTGTTTTTTCCTCTTATGTCGGAACTGCTTATCACCGTAACGTCCGGATAAGCCTCCCGGATCGCTTTCTTCAACAACTCGAAACGCTTGGTATATTCCAGCCCGTAATTTTCACTGCCGATCTCCACATATTTCAATCCGAAAGGTTCCGGATGTCCGTGACCGGCCCGCAAGGCGCCCATGACGGAATCGGCCGGTTCATTGGCATAGGCGATGGCATCCAAGGCGTCCTGTACCAACTTCCCCATCGCCGTTATGTCTTCATAACGCGGACGGCGGCTTTGACTGGTCACACCGCTATTCATCACATAGATAGGTTCGGCGTCCAAGTCCTCACACATTTGGAGATATTCATGATAGCCGATGCCGTTCGTCGTACCGTATGCCCATACATTCCAGAAATGTTTGCGTTCGGCAATGTCCCCTACGGTTTCACGCCAGACCGGATAGGTCCCGGCCGTATATCCTTCTACAAAACTGCCGCCGGGGAAACGAATGAACGCAGGCTTCAATGCGGCAATGAGCTCCATCAGTTCCGGACGCAATCCGTTCGGACGGCCTTTCCATGTCTTTTGCGGAAGCAGGGAAACGACATCCAGCCAGAAAACAGCCGAACTGTCAGTCGTTATCGTCAACACGGCTTTATTCGTATTCGAGGTTGCGGTAAAAGTATGCTTGTACTTCCTCCATTCATAGTCCGGTGACATACGGTAAACTTCGCTGAAGGCCGTCTCTCCGGTAGAATCGGCCAAAGTCAGGCTTACGGTCTTCGGAACCATAGAGGCTCCTTTCATGTAGAAAGACAAATCATATTTCTCTCCTTTTCGAAGCGGTATTCCTCCATACCCTTCGGCAACGACACCTCCTTTTCCCGACTCGGCTGAAGCGGACACGGAAACCAGCAGGGAACGCCGGTTTTTGTCATTAATCAGCTCTTTTGTGTCGGGATACAGATAAGATGTGGCAGAAAACCGACGCCATCCCGGCACCGAATCAGGTCGCAAGAAGGGAATGCTCCATCCATTCGGGGTAGTCAGGACCCGGCGGACAGGGTCGTACGGGCAGTTCAAGGGAGGCACCCCATCTTCAAAACTCCGGTTTTGTATCAGTTCCGCATAGATACCGCCATCCACCGCATGATTGATTTCCTCAATGGTCAAACCATACAGTTCCTTGTTTACAGGAATTGTCAACCCATCCCTATCCACCAGAATAGAAGAGGTGACAGGCATTTCCGGCTGGCAGCTGACTAATATAAGCGCTAAAAGAACTAAATTCGATTTCATGGTGCAAACTTAAAGAATAATTTCAATAAAAAGCCTTATCTCATCCTATATCAAGCGGTTTTAGCCGTGCATAATTAATGTGCAAAAGAAATATTTTTCCGAAATAGAATTTATTTTTCGGAAAAACGCGATTATATCAATAGAATTAAATACATTTGTATCATTGATAGTATTTGAATATCAAGAAAAGTACAGAATCAAATGGAAAACTTAGCATCACAATATACAGTATTAGTGGTAGACGACGTGCCAACTAATGTTATGCTTGTGCAAGCGATACTGAAAAAAGAAGGTTATACGCTACTGACGACAGACGGCGGAGCTAAAGCATTACGTATCGCCCAGGAAAGGCATCCCAATCTTATTCTGCTCGATATCATGATGCCGGAGATGGACGGATACGAGGTACTGCAGCATCTGAAAAGTAATCCGGAAACCAACAACATCCCCGTCATTATCATGTCAGCCTTGAGTGATATGCAAAGTATCGTCAAAGGTTACCAGTTGGGGGCAACGGAATATGTAACAAAACCTTTCCAACGGGAAGAATTGGTAAAACGCGTCGCCCACCGTTACGAACTGTTCAGCATTAAACGCATCAAGCAGGAACTTGAAAACACGATCGAATCCCGTGACACGCTCTATTCCGTTATTGCACACGATTTGCGCTCTCCGCTCGGTTCCTTGAAGATGATGAATAACGCCATCCTGATGATGGTCGACAAGAATCAGGTCAGCGACGAGGTGTACGAAATGCTTCAGATGATGAACAAGACATCGGAAGAAATATTCCAGCTTCTCGACAACCTCCTGAAATGGGCAAAGAACCGCCTGAACAAACAGAATATTTACAGGCAACAAGTCGACATCAACAGCATAGTCAACAGCACTGCCGAAATATTTATTCCGATGGCTACCCAGAAAGGCATATCCATCGCGCTTGAAGGTTTGGATAAAGAGTTGATGGGATCGATAGACATCGATATGGTAAAGACAATCGTCCGCAATCTTGTTTCCAATGCTGTTAAATTCAGCTACGAGAAAGGCGTGATTACGGTATCGACCAAAACAGACGGAGATTTTGTCATTGTCAGTGTGAAAGATTCAGGTAAAGGAATCAAAAAGGAAGACCAGGGTAAGCTGCTGAAGCAAAACACCCATTTTACGTCTTATGGGACGAATAACGAAAAGGGATCCGGCTTGGGATTAATGCTGTGCAAAGACTTTGTCGAACAACTCGGTGGCAAATTGTGGTTCGATTCCGAAGAAGGGAAAGGCACTACTTTCCATTTCTCCTTAAAAGCCTTGAATCAAGAATAACAAATACCATTTATATAAAGGCAATAAAAAAGCTGCACCTTTGAAAGATGCAGCTTTTTTATTGCCTTTATTTATAATGGTATTATCCGGCAATTGCTTTCCGGCTTCCTTTTTGAGGATATTTACGGAACAGGCTCCACCATTTCAATTTCAATACGCCAAACAGCGCTTCCCCGAAGATAGAGGAGTTCATCTTGGAAGTGCCTAATACGCGGTTGATAAAGATAATGGGGACTTCCACGATTTTATAACCACACTTATATGCCGTAAACTTCATTTCTATCTGGAACGCATACCCTTTGAAATGGATGCGGTCCAAATCGATCGTCTCAAGCACCTCGCGACGGTAGCATTTGAAGCCGGCTGTCGTATCCTGTACTTTCATTCCGGTAACAAAACGGACATATACGGAAGCATAATAAGACATTAGCACACGTCCTAACGGCCAGTTCACGACATTCACACCGTTACAGTAGCGGGAGCCGACTGCGACATCCCCACCCTGTTCCGTACAAGCAGCATATAATTTGGGAAGATCATTCGGATTATGGCTGAAGTCCGCATCCATTTCGAATATGAAATCATACTTATGCTCTATAGCCCATTTGAATCCGCAGATATAAGCCGTACCCAATCCTAACTTGCCTTTACGTTCCACCATGAAAAGGCGTTCGGGGAACTCTTTTTGCAGCCGTTTTACGATATCTGCCGTGCCATCGGGCGATCCATCATCTATAATCAAAATATGAAATTCTTTCTCCAACCCAAATACAACCCGAATAATGTTTTCTATATTCTCCTTCTCGTTATACGTGGGAATAATAACAATACTGTCTGACATATAATTAATCTATTAATTTCTAACTATTTACATATTAACTGTAAACTAATTGCAAACCACCCTCCAAAGTTACATATTTTTTCTGTGTAAATCTATCATCCGGTTGCCCCATTCATCTGTCCCAGAGTCTCTGATCAGACCGTGACCGGCCGGTTCATCTGTGATTTGAAAACCTTCAATCATATGTCAATTGAAACGTGATTTTCTTGTTCATCAGATAGTTGACTGCGCCATAGATGAAGAGTCCGAGGAACTGGGCGAGGTATTCGTTCAAGTCGAAAATTTCCACCATGATAAGCAGAGCGAGGAATTGGGCGCAATAGGCACACCCGAAAGCGATCAGGAAAAGGGGGATCTCGCGGCGGAACTTACCGGTGCGGGAAGAAAATATCCAATATTTGCTCCAGAAGAAGTTATTGATCTGCGCAATCACATAGGCGGTGATATTGGTAGCGATATAGTTGCAATCGAGCTTGTCCATCATCAGCCAGACAATCAAGACTGTAATCAACGCATTCAACGTGCCGATCAGTATAAACCGGATTACGCGTACCATATTTTTCGATTGTAAGGCCAAGTCTGCTTCTTGCTGTTTTGTTCTTTGATATTTAAAATCCCGGGACAAATATACAGGATAATATGCAAATAGCCATACAAAAAGTCACAAAGTATGGCGACCAACCCGTATCTTTGCTGTCATGAAATATTTATTATTTTACATAATCAGCCTGTTATCCCTCACTGCCTGCATCCGCGAAGACTTGCCTGCGGGTAGTTTTGCTTTGGAAGAAGGCGGCGTGCTTCCCGAATTCAGCATTTCCAATCCGTATGGCACGGTCTCGAATAAGGATTTAGAAAATAAGTCCACGCTGATTATCTTCTTCAGCACGACCTGTTCCGACTGCCGGAAAGCCTTCCCTGATATTTCCACTTTATATGATGTATATAAAGACGATCCATCCGTCTGTGTGCTCCTGATCGCACGCGATGAAACCGAAGAACAAGTAACGGCCTACTTCCGGGAGCATCAGTACGATATGAAGTTTTTCGCCGATCCGGATCGGAAAGTCTACTCCCTCTTTGCCGACAGTACTATCCCCCGCGTATTCCTCGCCGGAAAGGACGGTACGATTATCCTGACACAAACGGAAAAGGTGGATACGGAGGAAATCAAGGCAGCCATTTCCAAACAAAGAGCGCAGACCTCTTTCGTGACCTGCGCTCTCCTTTCTCATCCCCGTATGATGCTTCCCTTACAATTCACCGGGCCGCTCTTCTTCGCCCCCGCCGGTTGATGCGGAACCGTTGACAACGAGAGTGATCCGTTCGAACTGGGCATCCTGTTTCGCCTTACGAAGCAACGAACCCGGACTGAACACGATGCGCGGAGTCTTGATCATCTCCGGATCGAACTTTTCGTCTGTCTCGCTTCCGGTCGAACCGACACCGTAGCGGAAATTCCCGAACTCTCCGAACTGCACACGCCGTCCGGCAGACAAATGTTTACGGATCAGGTAATTCATACGATCGATCACCCCTTTCACCTGGTTGGTCGGGATACCCGCTTCCACAATCTCATCCAAAAGGGATTCGAAGCTGACCAGTTCCATATAGACCGGCTGTGCATACACCTTTTCAGGAACCGCTGCCTGATCCTTACCCAAATTCTTCTTTTTTACCAAACGATACTTTACTGACATAACTGTTTAATTTTTTTAATCGTGAATAACTTGAAATGCTTTGTTCTCGAAAACATGACAAAGATACTCCCCGGAAAAACAGCCCTGTCGCCATCTGTCGGTATCGGTCGGCATTTGTGGGGATGTGTGGGCGGATGTCGGCAAAAAGCAATCGATTTCAGATCAGAAATGCCGGAAAAAAATTACGGATCATTGAAGAGTTATCATTATCTTTGTAACCTAATCAAGCAGCAATGTCATATGCTAACAAAATTTGCAGTAACAAATTATAGAGGATTTGCCAATCGTATCGAGTGGGATTTGTCTAATCCTGCCAATTACGAATTTAATAAAGCCGTAATCAAAAACGGCATTATCAAAAACGGCATTATATATGGTCCAAACGGATCAGGAAAAACGAATTTCAGTTTAGCACTCTTCGATATTGAAAATCATTTATCTCCCAAATGGAAAAAAATAGATTACTATACAAATTTCGTTTATGCCGGAAACCGAGATAAACTTGTCACATTTGAATACACATTCAAATTTGAAGAAAACATAGTGGCATACATATATGCAAAAAATGCCGTTGGAGTTTTGGTTGAAGAAAGCCTATTTGTCAACAATATCAATGTGTTCGAGCGAAAGAAAGGAAAATTCAGTATCGACAAGCAGCAATTTCCTATGGATGAAAATATAGAAAAAAATTTAGGGAATAATGCGAACAATGTATCTATAATTAATTTCCTGCTTACCTCCTATCCTTTGAATGCAGAACATTATTTAATACAACTCAATAGTTTTGTTAATTCCATGCTTTGGTTCCGAAATCTTGATATTCGAGAATTTATAGGACTTGAAACGAATATAACAATGCTTGATGAGTTTATCATCACAAATAATCTGTTGGAAGATTTCTCTGATTTTTTACATAAAGTAAGTGGTCAGAAATTTCAATTTATCGTACATAATTCTACAGATAAACAAGTTCTTTGTAAAGTAGATGAAAGCGAAGTTCCATTTCGGTTAATAGCATCAACCGGCACGCAATCCCTGCAATTATTATATTTTTGGATGAAGCGTATGTGCGAGGCATCATTTGTTTTTATCGACGAATTTGATGCTTTCTATCATTTCCGTTTGGCTTTTGAAGTCTGCAAACAATTGTTTGATATGGATTGCCAGATATTTACATCTTCACATAATACATATCTGATGACAAACGACTTATTACGTCCTGATTGCAACTTCATTTTAAACAACAATAAAATTAAATGTTTATCTGATTGTACGGACAAGGAGCTGCGTTTTGGTCATAACATCGAAAAAATTTATCGTACAGGTATATTCTATGAAGAATAAAGAAAAAACACTATTCATATTTGAGGGTGCTAAAACAGAAGACAAGCTTGTAGAAAAATTAGAGTGTAATTTTTTAGGAGACAGGCATGCCATAAAATGTATATTTGATGCTGAAATATACCAACTTTATCGTACTATAAAAGAGGAGGACGGTTTAATAGATATTGTTTCTTTATTAAAAGAACGGAAAGTCGAAAACGCAGAGATCCTAAAAGATTACAGTCGAGATAGTTTTGCATATATCTATCTGTTTTTCGACTACGATGCCCATTCAACATTAGCAAGCGATGAAAAGATAAAAGAAATGCTTTCATTTTTCGATAATGAAACAAATGAAGGAATGCTTTATATTAGTTACCCCATGGTAGAAGCCATACGCCACTATAAGGATATGGAAAGTTTCAAGACACTAACTGTAAAATGCAAACGAAAGAATTGTCCATATACTGACGAATGTCCTGACAAGGAAAATTGTTTAAAAGAACCTCATTACAAACGATTTGTAGCCACCGATAGCAAACCACAACTATCAAATGTAAATTCATATACAAAAACTGTTTGGAAAGAATTAATCACAGCTCATTTGTGTAAGGCCAATTACCTTTTAAATGACGTCTTTACCTTACCAACTTCTTTATTATCACAAGAAAAAATTTTCTCAAAACAATTAGAGAAACATATTTCTCATAAATGCCCTGAAGTTGCTATATTGAGTGCATTTCCTCTTTATGTATTGGATTATTTCGGATGCAATAAAACGAACGATATTTTAAAGAGCAGGTAACGGCTTACTTTTCGGAGAGCCTGTTTCATATATTTCTATCCAGCATTATTCAAAATTACATTTAGACAGTTAAGACTCCCATGATTATTTTCAAGTTGTACATCAGCACGCCGGATGCTACCCAATTTAAAAGATTAATTGTTAATTAGGTTTATACTTATATCTGCTTTAATTCTAATTACTGTATCATACCCGCTATAAAAAAAGATATGGCTTCGTTTTTCACCATAACATCTGAAATGGCAAATAGAATCATTGACTGTGAAATAATCAATATTATCAAAATAAAAATTCGCTTCAGAACTATTGTTAATCCATCTTATGCTATCATTCACGATCGTAATATTAAGATCATCGAAATCAACCTTACTTTTTTTAAAATATTTATTTATATGATCAATCTGATATAAGCATTGATTTTTATCTGAAAAAGCTATTTTCTTTCCAAACAAAATTGTATTTTTTTCAAAAACCAATTCTTCAACGGGATTTCCCAATTTAGTATATAATAGAAAAGATGATCCCTCTTTTATTTCTACCCGACAGCTACGTGTGTCATATTCATCTCCATCTTTCGAGCAAGAAAGGAAAACTATGATGACATATAAAAACAAATAATATTTAGACATAGGATTTAATTCAGAAGATAGTTGGAATAGCCCTCAATAATATTTCTTGATTTTGTTCAAATATATAAAATTTTTTACGGGTTTACAAGTCCTTTGTATATGATCAACCGATTATTTACTATATTTAACATATTACAACTAATAGTCCGTTCAATGGAATTTGCAAATCTTTATATACACAGCCGACGAATCTGCCGGAACGAATCCCTATCCTCCCCCTTATTGTATCATTCCCCCCAACCCCCATTAGTCTAAATCGAAACACCATCGCGTTTATTTTGATTTTATACCCCATCTATTTCAAATGGGTCTTGTTCACTTTTGCTGCCTTATACACAAATCATCATTCTTTTGAGTAGTTCTATGCTTCCTCGTCCATAACACATTCTTTTAATCATCTTTAATTTGTTGACA
>NZ_CABUOD010000008.1 GCF_902493135.1 uncultured Parabacteroides sp. | reverse complement strand
TGTCAACAAATTAAAGATGATTAAAAGAATGTGTTATGGACGAGGAAGCATAGAACTACTCAAAAGAATGATGATTTGTGTATAAGGCAGCAAAAGTGAACAAGACCCATTTCAAAAATATGGGTTAGTAATCCAATTTTCATGCAGTACCGTTTCGATTTAAACCAACGGGTATTTTTGAAAATTAGACAATAACAACAACCCCGGCCAGAGTTTAGTCCACTCTCTCATATATTTTGTATTTTTGCACCATGAAACGAAATATACTTGCTCTCTATCTGATCAAACTGTCCAAATGGTTCACTTTAGTCATGCCGATCATCGTGCTGTTCTATGAAAAGCACGGACTGGGACTACAGGATGTTTTCATCCTGAAAAGCGTTTATTCGGTAGCGGCAGTGGCTTTGGAAATTCCTTCGGGTTATCTGGCTGATGTCTGGGGACGCCGCAAATGTCTGATATTGGGATGTATCCTTTTCTTCTTCGGATATCTGTGCTATTCGTTCACCTCGACATTCACGGCTTTTCTTTTCGCCGAAATCTTGTTGGGCACAGGACAAACGCTGGTGAACGGGGCGGATTCCGCACTATTATACGACACTACCGTCCAATACAAAAAAGAAAATTTATACTTACGATACGAGGGACGGATCACGATGATCGGTAATTTCGCCGAAGCGCTGGCGGGTATATTCGGCGGTTTATTGGCGGCTTATTCCCTTCGTCTGCCTTTTTATGGCCAGGCAATCATCGCTTTTACCGGCATCCCGGCGGCATTCGCGCTGAAGGAGGTCAACCGTTCCAACAAGATACAGAATCCGGTCGATGAGATCGTGCGAATCATCAAATATTCATTAGTCACCAACAAAAAACTTTGCTATAACATCATGTTTTCCGGGATCATCGGGGCGGCAACCCTCACGATGGCCTGGTTTGTGCAGCCGGTGCTGATGTATCTGAAAACTCCCGTGTCCTGGTATGGCATCATCTGGACCGTATTGAATCTGACCGTCGGTTTTGCGGCTCTCTGGTCAGACCGTGTGGACAGCTATTTCGGCCCGCGTAAGATGGGAATCCTTATCCTCGCGGTGATCGTCGGCGGATATGTCGCGCTCGCTTTCAACCTTACCTATGCCGGACTTGCCATCCTGCTTGTCTTTTATATTTTCCGCGGTTTTGCCACCCCTATCCTCAAAGGCTACATCAACCAGATGACCTTTTCCGACATGAGGGCGACAGTGCTTTCCATCCGCAACTTCATTATCCGCCTGATGTTCGCCGCTATCGCCCCCTTTATCGGTTGGCTGAATGACATGTATTCCCTCCGGATAGCCCTGCTCGTTTCAGCCGGGATCATATTGCTGCCGGGAGGGGTGTTTTTAGGGTTGCAATTCAGAAAAGAAACAAGTTAAAAGGGGACATTGCACAAAGCGCTTATCTTGTCTACATTCTTGATATAGGAATTATGCTCCCAAAGACGTCCGGCACAATACTGATCGAAAGTGTCCTGATATGCTTTCTCATCGTCAAGGCTGTTCACCAGTTCCGGTATCAAGATCTCGGCAAAAACAAAAATGCCTTTTTCCGGTACAAGGACAAGATTGTTCTTGGGTTGTATAGACATTGATTTCTCAAGCGTATCGAGTGGGACAATGCGGTAACGCTTTTCACCGTCCTTATCCGAAATCAATAGCAGAAAATCCGTATTGCGAGCCGGAGAAATAAACAGGATATCATCGATCGAACCGGCAAAAGCAAAAAGTGTATTCGGTTGTGACATTCCCTTTTTCAGATTGGACAGGCCAACTTCGCCATTCTTAAAAACCGTAACCAGCAAATCTTCCTTGTCTTCCGGATTATAAGAGAAAATAACACTTCCCCCTTCTCCTCCCCACTTTCCGATCTTGGGACTTACGGAACAGGCTATTTTGCCATTTTTAAACAAGGAGACAAAGACATGGTTGGGCGTGTATCCCAGGTCATGCTTCTTTTGCAAAGGATTGCAACGCAGAGCTGATGTCCGGATTCCTAAATTAATTTGAGTGTTTGCATTTTTAGTGCGCAAAGCCTTTTCCTGGACATTATCTTCGTTTACGGGCAAAACCGGAGCAACCGCTTCCACCTCTTGAACCGCTGTCATTTCAGGGACCACAGAACGTTTATCAAAAATATATTCATTCCGTTCCGCACTAAAATACGCAGGAAACTCCGGCATCTTAGGAACAGAATCCAGCTTTTGCCGATGGCGCAACTTGATAAAATCCGCTACATTGCCAACCGGTTTGATCAGATTGGAACTGGCTGAACGCGTATATACTTCACCTTTCACCTCTACCACTTCATTGATAGGCGCTACTCGAAACGCCAAAACCAGACGTCCGTCTTCATATTCATACAAACGGCAACGTATGTACGCCTGATAACGATCCCGATCTTCTTTTTTCCCTAATAGCCTGATCACATTCTGATTGACAGAACGGAGGTAAACATCGCTGTCATTATGGGCAAACCTCAGCTCCTGGTCCAGTCCGGTCAGATATCCCTTATCATTGACTCCGATATAAAGCGTTCCCCCTTCCGTGTTCATGAACGAAGCAATCACACGAGCCAGGACAAGGCTCTGTTCTTCAGTCGCGTTTTTGTCGGCATGGATAAATGCAGATGTCTTGAATTCTTTTTCGACTCCTTCATGGCCGAAAAATACAGGAATGTAGACTTTAGGATTTTTCTCCCGGACTTTACAACCAAGCAAAGCATTAATATTCCCGCAAATCAGCTCCTGCAGCTCACAATCCTTTTCTTTCAGATAGGACATGATATTAAAATAGCGTGCCAACTCGGCTACCGTACGGTTTTGATTTTGCATAAACGATTGCAAATCGGACTGGACGGAAGTCAGGGAACGGGAGTCGAACCAAGTCTGTAACAACCGTATAACCTGTTTGTTATTACGCAAACGCAGGCTGTACCGATCCATATCCAACGCTCCCATACGGTCCGATAACCCCTTAAAAGTTTGCCGGCATTCAACTCCTCCCCTGTTTTTCAACAATTCGGAGTCCAGAGAATTGACCCAATATATATAGTCGGAACAAAGGCCGTAATAATCAGCCAATTCTCTGTTCCCCACAAAACGGCACAGAAATATCAGGGCATTATAAGCATTGAAACGTCCACATATATCTTCATCATCGCTTATCAACGCATCTACACAATAAATAAGTTCCTTCAACTGGCTTACCGTTATCCTATCCGGTTCCTCATATATATCGGAAGTTACCGTCTTATTCTCATTCTCACTTTCAGGCATTTCATCAGTCCGGGCCGATTCGTCAGGAGCGCTTTCCGGAATTTCAAGGTTCAGACTTTGAAAAGCGACAAAGAAAGGATTGTTTTTTTCTTTCAAACGTTGTAATTCTTCCTGCTCTTTATTGACTTTCAACACTTCTTTTGTCATAAAGAAAAAGAAACTGCGCAAATTTTCCAATACATTATTGTAAAAGCTTTTTTCGTCCGGACAGGGGATATGAGACAACACTTTGATCGTATTCTTCAATTTATCCGTCGATAAACCTCCATATTCCACCTTATAGAAGTTACCGGCCTTATATTTCTTATGTGAATTGGCTGTTGTCGCCGTCGTGCCGGTAGAAAGCAACCACCAGACTTTGCCTTCTGCTATATCGATCACTTTGCCTATCAGATTTTTTTCCTGACACAATCCGGATACATATACTCATTGAAATCCTGTATCAGGGAAAGCTTGATTTCACTTCCTTCCACGCTCTTTACTTTCGCACGGAATATTTCGTTGACAGCAAACATATCCATAAAACCAGGAATGATATAATAGCATGAATTTATATAAGCGAACGGCAGACAAGCTCTCATTCCCCGATATGGGGCATCTATAATTTCCATCTTCAAAGACATGTCTTCCTTGTCGATATGCAGGATCCGGACCTTGACCCGTTGATCCGGACGCAGGAAATAGTCTGTCTCGGCTTCTTCCGCCTCCATCTCGATCTCCGGAATCTCGATCTCTTTCTCCTCTGATACGGTATCCACAAAAACCGGAGAAGACATGGGTTGCGACAAAGGATAATCTTCCGCAACCAGATTCCAATAGGAACGGAAGTCACGGATATTCTTACAAGCATCAAAATTCAATGATAACCGGCTAAAAGAGGCGACAAATAGACGGTTGTTCAACACAGCAGCCCGGTCTTTACGTCCTTTCCATGAGTTGCATTCCAGTTCGACCAGCGGACTCAACGTAAATCCGTCGTTATCGAGCGTAATCATATTTTTTTCATTCCGACATTGCCTCCACTTTTTGCTATCTTCCGGGAAAAGACAAGCCTTGTCGTCTGCCTGTATCATGATGAGGCGTTCCAGAATCTTTATCTCGTCAAAATGCCGGAGATGCTCCCACCGGATACGGTCACCCAGTGTATTCTCACCTGTGAGCAAAGTATAGGATTTATTTTTCAACAGTTCACTATACGGCGACGGTATACGGGAAAGATAACGGCATATACGGGCAGCAATTAGTGAAAGGTCATCCCCCTTTTGCCGGCATTGTCCGCAGATCAAGAAGACAAAAGTATGTAAACGGACCGACTCGGTTATCAGAGGATGGAGCGTTTCCCAATCATCGGAGAACCAATATTCAGATACCTTATCATCCATCTCCTTCGCTTTCCGTTTCAATACGCCGGAAAAATCATCGCATTCCTCTTCTGTCATCAGACCATTGGTAATCAGCCTGTACACGATATCGATCAGTACCGGAAGATTCTGGGAAAAACCGGTCAGATCGTATGACAGCAGATAATATATCTTTTGGATCTCATCATGCACATGCCATAAATTACCGCTCTGTTCCAACTTATGCAAAACAGCTTTCATATATTCATTCGCCTTTCCATCCGACAGGCAACGGCAAGCTTTTAGTTGCAAGGAAAGACGATCCATTTTGGCAAACAGTTCGGTTCTTTTTTCATCCGCCCTCTTCTGGTAAGCCGTCTGCAGATAGTCCGATCCTTCTCCCATCCACCGGCAAACTTCGAAGGCCTTCTCCAAAGCTTTAGCGGCATCCTTTCCATCCTGGGCCAAACAATCTCCATGTTTTTCTTGAAAAGCAGCCAAAGCCTCGACCCATCCAATCTCCTGATTCCGATACAGGAAGCGGGCTTTTTTCAACAATACATCGGAAGCTGGATAATGTGAGACTTTATTCTCCTCCAACAAGTTCATATCAATATTACAGGATTGAAATACAGAAGCGAATTTTTCCACAATACTATCAGATAATTTTTTTTCTGTTGTCGGCGCTTCTTTTTCAAGGACAGTTACATCACTCATCATAGTTATAATATTAAAAATAAGATTATTACTCCATTAATTACTCTCAAAAAATTATATACATAGCTCGAAAGTACTCATTTAATCCCAAGCACAAAAATATTCCAACGATATTTTAAGAAAGACCAAAAAAAAAGAGGCCTGTCCCTTACTCTGGGAAAACAGGCCTTTTTAGAAATTGTCCGTTGAGTACCGTCATACGGCATACCGAGTTCAACATATTTTTTATCCTTCGTTATCCATATTCATTTCCTTCACAAGCGGATAGAATAATTGTTTAACTGTATCCCGTAATTTACAATAACCCCAATTTGGAACTTTTTCTATTTCGATCCAAAACACCGATCATTTTGGCTTGACATTTTTACACGGCTAATCCAGTTTTGGTGGCAATCGAAAATACGGAGTCGGCAGATAATGGATATATGCAGTTTTTATGACAAGTAAAAGAGAGGAAAACCGACATTCCGAAAAACCTGAACTATCGGAGAATGGCTTGTAGCAAAAAAGTCAGGGGACGAATCCGAATATCCAAAACGATTTTCGGGTCTTTATTGCAACGACGACCGTCTTCGTTATGATAAAGACCGTCTTCATCGTGACGAAGTCCATCTTCATATGAAACAAAGACGGTCATCATGGAAACAAAGACGGTCGTCGTCACAATAAACTGCGCACCTCATACCGAAAAACTACTTTTTCTGGCTCAAAAGCGGGATTTCAGTGCTATCTATAAAGGATGTATAATATTGTAAAATAAGCAATATTATACAAGAACCCCGAATAAATGAAGATATCTATGGTTTCATGATTTTTAGGAGATGAAGTGGATAACGCACACTGATATTATTGAACAACCGGTTTGTCTTTCAACATGCCGCCTTCATTATAACGCTGGTTATTCGGTAACCCTTTCTTATTCACACCCTCCTTCATCAACGTCTTTAAATCTTCCAGATGAGAACGGTAAACACCACGCGGTTCCACTCCGTATTTCTTACACAATGATGCCGCCATGCCGACTACCTCTCCCATCATTCCCGTCGTACGCATCACACGCACTGTCCCCAAGGCTACGTGAGTCACACTGATATTACGACCCGCCATAAAAAGATTATCCACATTACGAGAATACAAACAACGATACGGGACGGCATACGGATGGATCAGGATATGCTTCGTAACAGCTTTGAACTCATTGCCCGGAAAATGTTCACTGTTTTTCGGATCCTGCCAATGCAAATCGATACTCCAAGTCGTGGCGAAGGAGGCATCTTCATGGAACACGTTTTTCGTGACATCGTCTTCCTTTAAGATATAATCACCCAGCAGACGACGAGATTCACGTTTGCCGGCTACATAAGCTACCCAACCCAACTTACGATTCTTATACTGGTCGTTTTCCTTCATACGGTTTTTCAAATAGCTCCAGTTTGAATAGACGACCAACATGCCATAATCACGGATGCGTTCGAAGTCCTTGATCTGGTCGAAGTTCATGCCGGTTTCCCACGTCCATTCTCCCATCATCACCTTTTCGCAATTCTTATCGTTGAACTCAACTCCATAACTGAAATCCGGAAAAGGACTCGGTTTCTTGTCATCCACTGAATACCATTGGACGGAAGAACCCATTGTCAACTTGTCTGCTTTCTCAGGAGCGATGCTCTCACCATATTCGTCACGACTTTCACGCCCCATACGGTAGTCGGCCCCCGCCAGATGACCGATCGTCCCGTCTCCCGTACAATCAGAAAACAGAGGTGCCTCGAATTTCAGTTCTTTACCGCTTTCGATGTGTTTGGCTACAACGGATGTGATCTTATCGCCTTCCTTTGTCACCCCTATTGCACGATAGTTCAGGAAAAGAGATACATTCTTTTCACCTGCCAGCCAATCCATTTTCTTCTGATCTTCATAATATTCCGCAGGTTGTGCATTTCCTCCCTTTTCCGGACCGAATTCTTTCTGCAGACCGCCAAGTTCCTTATAAGTCCCTTCTTCGATACGACCACCCAAATGGACACGTATCTCCGAACTGTTATTACCCCCTACCACAGGACGGTCGTTGATCAAGGCCACTTTGCATCCCAAACGACCGGCCGATACTGCCGCACTCATTCCGGCTATACCGGCTCCCACGACTACCAAATCATATTTGCCGGCAACCGGTACTTCATCCGGCAATCCCAATGCTTGACGACGGAATGCTTCCAACTCTTTCAAATCCGATGGTGGCATCTTACCCTCTTCCGTCGTAAAATATATTGCATCGCAACGACCGTCAAATCCCGTCAAATCATGTAGTTTGATTACGGTCTTTAATTTCTTTACCGATACTTTTCCGGCTGCCTGCCACATCCAACCAGAACCTTCCGTTCCCAAGGAAGAGGCGATCTTCTTTCCTCTGACATATAAACTGAATTTGCCCGGACCTTCCCCTTTTGTCCACGGAGAAGTCCAGTTATAAGTACGGACATACACATAATACTTGCCCTTTTCAGGAAACGTCACTTCGGTCGAGGCATCATCGACAGGTACACTCATCCCATGCGCCAAAAGGTAAGGAGACCCCATCAAATCCATAAACTGCTGGTCGACCTTCCATCCTCCCTTGTTACTAAAACTTTCAGCTTCGACAAAAAGGTCTGCCGCTCGGACTGTTCCCAAACTCAACAAAAATAATAATGATAAAAACGTTTTCATGATCAATATACTACACTATATAAAAATTACTCACATTTGATGTTCAGCAAGTCGAAATCATCCAATAAACCATAATCCGTCAAGATATATCCATCAGCATCGTTGTTTCCATTATGCTTCTGCCAATCCCAAGGAGGAGTCGAACCTTTGCTCCGGCTATGGTGCGGACCAAAAAAATTATCCATTGAACCGACAACCCTCAATTCAATCACATTATCGCCCTGTTTCATAAAATCCGTAACGTCCAATCTGTAAGGTTCCGTAAACAGGATTCCGGATTTTTCTCCATTGATCCATACTTGAAGAACACTGCCTTTCCATTTCGGAACAGATAGCAAATACGAATCTTTTACTTCTTTCAAATGATAAGACTTCACATAACATATTTCCCAAGGATAAAACGGAGCGCCGATCTCTTGGTTGGATGCAGGATAATCGACCGGACACTCATCCGCTATCACCCATTTATTGTCTTTAGAGACGACAGAAAAATCACCCAAAATATAGATCGGTTCGATCTCTGCATCGACCGAGAACTTTTTCGCCGTCATCTCGATTGTATTTATTCCGGTATGTAGCCAAGAAGCAATAGGTATCAAACTAAAATCCTCGTCCAGAAAAGAGGCCCCCACCTTGTCGACCGGTTGCCCATTGACCGTTATATCGTACAAATAAGCCCTTTCACACAATAATTTACACGAAGACAAGTCGTTCAAGCTTTCCGTAATTTCAAACGAATAAACAGTTGAAAATACCGGAGCTCCCGAAACATCCTTATTCACGATATCCTGCTTGAACTGAACAGCCCGAAACCACGGATTCCCATCTTTGAAACCGGCCGCCCGGAAAACATCGAAATTCGCATCCATAAAATAGTGAGCCTGACGTACTGTCCCGTTCTGTTTCAGATCCAGATAATCAATAATCAACGCATTATCCCGAAGCCGTTTGGTTTTCATCTTGCAAGAAGCCTCCAATTCAGCCCCTTTGCCAATAAATATCTTCCTTGTTTTCAATCCTTTCCTTTCTTCCGGAGAAATAAAGAACAACCGACTTCCGGCAGGTTCCAAACAACCGGAGAACGACACATTGCCTCCTTTCATTTCAATCGGGTACAAAAACATATCTCCGGAAAACGCATCCAGCTCAACGATTGATCTCCCCTTCATTTCAATAGAGAAAGAAGATGTTTCCGACAAAGAGGAATTGGTTACCAGCAGAAGCTCTCCATCCTCATATTCTTTTCTCAAATGGTAGAAATTGCCCCCTTCTGTTTTTTTAAAACGGATGGAAGGGCTATCAAGAAGGGCAAAAAGACGTTCATCCGTTTGGTTTTCAAAATAGATAACCGGTTCATCCCGAAAAAAATTCGTTATCTTTTCCGAGCGTATCCCTTCTATACGGTCCGGTCGGGAACAGGTGATGACTTTCCCTCCCTGTCTGACAAAAGACTGTAGCAATCCGAAACATGTCCGACTCATATTTTCCACCGACCGGGGGATGACCACCGTCTCATACGCACACTCTCCAACTATAAATTTGCCATCATTCACTCTCCCTTTGCTTTCGATAATATGCTCACAACCCAAATCATATTCGACCTGTTTTTTTGACAGTGTCGTCACAAAAAACTGAAATGAATCTGCAATCTTCTGAGCCATTTCATTTCCCTCATTACCGGTATGTTGAGCATACATCCAAGTTGTCGTGGTCGGTTCCAATACCAATATATTGTTTTTTTGTTTTCCCAAAGTCAACGCGGCAGACATTCTCGCCGTATATTCATTCAGCACCTTATAATCATTCCACCAAGGAGCAATCGAACAAAACATAGGAGGCCAATCATACTTACGAACACCTACAAAACTCATGTGTGAAAGATGTTGATTCATAAAATTCACTCCCATCACGTTGAGCCAATCGCTATGTCGTTTAAAATCTTTCAGACTCATATCCCAACCGCCGCCACCATAGGCCTCACACAAAAATCGTTCACGCCCCATCTGATTAGCAGCACTCTTAGCCTCCTTCAAAACGCGGACATTACCAAACATACCGGAAGTACTTTTCTCATCAAATGAATTAGACAACATATCGACACCAGGCATTTGTTGCCACGCATTCATCGCCATATTATCGGGTACCTGTTCAATGCGTGGCCAAGTCTGTTCCCAATAATGCCCGGTCCAAATCAAATCATGTTTCGAACAATATTCATACCAAGGTTTCGCCCATCTTTCTATAAAAAGATCCGATAACAGTTTGGCATATTCATAACGCACTCTTTTCCAATCGCCGATCTGCAAATGTAAAGAGGGCAAATGTAGCCGCAAATCATATCCATATCGTTGTTGGAAAACTTCGAACAGGTCAGGTGTCCAACGAATTCCACCGGAAGAACGTATATTAATCTCATCAGAAAAAATACCTTTAATGCTTTTCCCGAATTTAGAGCGATAGTTTTTTTCATAACCAGACATCGTTATCTCTATAAATTTGTCCGTTACTCCCGGCAATAATAAATCAGTGAAAGTAAACCCTGCATACCAAGCCCTTGAAGGTTGCGTATTATCTATCGCATACGTTTTCCGGTAAAGGATAAAATTGCTTTTTTTGCCAACATAAGCCGATGCGGAGTCAGAAATATCAAAAAACTCGCCCTGTCGTTCTTCCAATATAATAAAATAAGAGCGATAATCTTCTGGCAACCGGGTCATCTTGTAAGGCATCAGACCATGCCCCTGCGTATACGACTCCGGCATCCGGCTTGGCAGTAAACCTCCAGCAAAACCACTCGGATAGGCATTTTCATCGTACAGCCAAATATCAAGTCCCAACTTCTCCCCTTGTTCGATCGTATAGCTATACAAATCGAACCATTCGTCCGACAAATATTCCGTCACCATACCGTAACGAGGATGGACAAATACACCTCCACATCCTTTTTCCTTAAAATCAGACAACATCCTGTCTATTTCCGATTTGGTAACTTTATAATTCCACACCCAAAACGGGACGGAACGATATCGTGAGGAAACGATCTCGAATTCTTTTTTTAATTCCTCAAAAGAGTTTCCACTCTTTCTTTCCCCTGCATGCAAAACGGACATACAGGACAAAAGCAATACTAATCCACTATATAATCGGTTCATCTGATATTTCTTTATTATTATTTAAGGGCTGTGTCGAAATTCATATTCTGATCCTTATTTCGACACAGCTCTTGTCATCATTATCAATAACCGGCATTTTGCTTAAGGTTATCATTTATCAAGATCTCTTTAGTCGGGATCGGCCACAGATATTGTTTGGTTGCATCAAATTTACGTTCAATCAACAATTTTATCTGTCCCTGGTTGTACATTTTCGTAAAATCGACCAAACCGTTTTCATCGACCTCCGGGGTTTCCGGGAAAAACCACAGACCTCTATTTACCACATTCTCCCGTAAAGGTGCCGGATCCAGCATTCCGTATATATTCGTGTTCAACGCTTTTTCCGCCAACTTCCAACGAATCAGGTCCATATAGCGCAACCCTTCAAAAGCGAACTCCATACGTCTTTCAAAACGGATAGTCTTGCGGAGTTCCGGGATACTCAAAGTCGTTACAGATGGGTATTTATCCACTGCGGATTTATTGACTCCATACGCCCTCGCCCTGACGGCATTGATCGCATCCAATACGGACTGATCAACTTTTCCCTGTTCGATACAAGCTTCTGCATACATTAACAGAACATCCGCATAGCGCATGATTATCTCATTTTTATCGGCCGTATAACCGTTCTGAGTATAACTATCGTCTACCCACTTCTTCCATATCAGACCATTGTAAGAGGCATATTGACCATTTGTACGGGTATCTTTATTCAATTCCAACATACCTGTATTGAAATTCATCACATACAACGAATCGGGATGAGGTTCGTAAATAAAACCGACATGAGCCGTTCCAAATTCCACAATCGTAGCACAGCAACGCGGATCTCTATTCTTAAAAGGATTATGCGAATCAAACAAAGGAGATTCATCTATCGGCTTGCCATCTATGCACAAAAAAGAACAAAACAAATCCCAAGACGGATCATATTGAGCGTAGCCGCCTCCGTTTCTCGACAGATAAGGCTGCGTACCTATAACCGAGTTTAATTCGACAGATCGAGGCCTTACAAAAATAAATTCCTTCGAATTTTTCGTTCCACAATAAAACAGTTCCGAAAAATCTGGATTCAACTCATATATTCCTAAAGCCATACAATTTTTTGCCGCCTCCTCAGCTATCTCATAATCGCCGTTATACAAAGCAAAACGTGCTTTCATCGCATAAGCTGCCCCCTTAGTCGCGTGTTCTTCACCGGAATATTCGAGAGGCAGGTGGGCTGCCGCCTGGTCAAAGTCATCATAAACACCTTTTATGATAGTCGCCTTATCAGTTCTTCCCATTTTAAAAGCCTCGTTCAGATCCGCAATAGAAGTCGTGACATAAACGACATCACCAAAATGAGATACCAATCTTGCATACTGGGCTGCACGAACAAATAGAGCTTCGGCCTTACTTTGTTCCACCACTTTTGCAGAGACCCCGCTCTGTTCGGCTTTCGGCAAATTGTCTAAAATCGTATTTGCTTGAGCTATTGCGCGATACGAATTGGTCCAAAGAGAAGTCACTTGACCGGACTGTCCATTAATTGTTGCTGATAGAATCGGAGACAAGTCAGTACGGTTTGTCCAGTCATCAGTATAAGAATCGTCATCCAAAGTCCAATAGTTAGTAGCATATAAACTTCGGACAGACATAGTCAATTCAATTTCATCCGAGTACCAATTCTCACTAGATCCCTGCGAAAGAGGATTCATATCTAAATCATTACAGGCAAACAAACACGCCACCAACAGGCTATACACTATTTTTTTCATATCAACCATCGTTTAAAAATTAACTGAAACACCTAAAAGATAAGAGGACGTTATCGGATAAGCTGAAGCTCCGGTTTCAGGATCCCATCCATGAGGATACTTATTGATAGAGAACAGATCATTTGCGCTTATATAAAATCTGATTCTGCTGATCTTTACTTTGGAAGTCAAACTACCCGGTAACGTATATCCCAATGTTATATTTTTCAGACGAACATATCTACCATTGAACAACCAAAAATCTGACATTGCATAATTGCCACCCGCATTCGTCGTAGTCAAACGCGGATATTTGGCTTGCAAGTTTTGAGTTTCCGTATTATAAGCACTCCAATAATTACCATCCAGTATCAGAGGGACATTTCCCCAATTAGCAGGCAGAGGTTGTATCATGTTGGTCGTCATACGGACATTCTGGCTACCGACACCTTGGAACGCAAGCGAAAAATCAAAATCCTTATACCCCATCTGTACATTACCTCCGAACATATAACGGGGCAAAGAACCACCCAACAAGACACGATCGTACTCCGGTGAAATCTTTCCATCCGGCACACCATCCGGTCCACTTATGTCCTTATATTTTACATCACCCGGCCTCACGCTATTATTCAATTTAGGAGAATTATCCACATCCGCTTGCGTCTGATAGATACCATCCGACAAATAGCCATACCATTCATTAAATTGGCTGTCTTTCTTTTTCACTTGATCTCCAAGAAATTCCGTACCGCCCAAATCCCCCATTTTAGAAACGAAATCAGACAAATTGGCTGAAACGGAATAATACAAATCTCCTATCTGATCACTCCATCTTACTTCTATTTCATATCCTTTCGTGAACATCTTTCCTGTATTCTTTTCAGGATTGCTATACCCGACATAACTGGGGATTTCCAATGCTAATAACATATCTTTCGTTGTTTTCTTGAAATAATCTCCACTAAGACGCAAACGATTATCCAAGAAATTTGCATCCAATCCAAAATCGACCGACTCAGTCGTTTCCCAAGAAATATCCCTGATCGCATATTTACTTTGAGCGGCACCTTGTGAGGAAACAATCTTTCCTCCTTGATTAAACAGGATATTGTTAAATCCTATTGAAGATTGATAGGGATAATAAATCTGATTTCCATTACTATCCGTTATACGCTCATTACCCAACATACCCCAAGAAGCACGCAATTTCAAAAATGAAAGCCAATCTATATTCGCTTTTTTCATAAACGGTTCTTCACTAACAACCCAACCGGCTGATACAGAAGGAAAAGTTCCCCAACGGTAATCCGAATGAAAACGAGAAGAACCGTCACGACGGATATTAAATTGAAGCAGATACTTTTCAGAATAATTGTACATCAGACGTCCGAACCAAGACTGGTAACCATTTTCATAAGCATTCCCTGCATTGTTACGGTAATCCAACGGCCCCAGATTCAAATACGGATAAGTGTTCAACAAATAATTGTCTCTACCAGCAGTCAGTCCTTCCGTAAAAGAATAAAACACTTCATAACCGGCCATCAGATTCAGATTATGCCTGCCCAATGATTTCTCATAAGAAGCTATCAGTTGCCCCAATAAACGATGTGAATCATTACGAGTCTCTTTCAAATTTGTAGTATTGTAACGGACAATATATCCTAAAGCCAATGACGGGTCTTTCGCATCGTAGTATCGAATCGATTTCCTAAACTCTTTCCCCTTATCAAAATTAAAAGTCGGAGAAAATACAGCCGATATCTTAAAACCATCAAATGGAGTAACATCAATAGAGGCCTTACCTCCCAATTGATTGGCCCACCATTCACTGGTTCCTCCTTCTTTGACCATTGCATAAATATTACCACCTGTCCGAGCTGCCCCATAGCGGCCATCACTCCACAAACCGGCAAAAATAGAAGGAATGACACTGATCGCATCCGCCGAATTGAACGGATCTTCTATAGGCTTTTCCGACTTCGCTCTTCTATAGTTAAAATCTAAAGAAGCCTTAATATATTTATTTATCGAGAAGTCATTATTTACCCGAAACGTAAAACGTTCGTTATAACGATTAGCATACAATCCATCTACCTTGTCATAAGCAAAAGAAGCTTTTGTCTTAACCACTTTCGTACCTCCTGCGACATTGAACACATGACTTTGGCGAGGAGCTGTATTTTTCAATACCAAATCGACCCAATCTGTGATCGGATAAGCATCCGGATCTTGTGCATGCAGGTCATAGTAGTTATCGATCAACTCTTTGGAATAAACCGGATACTCGTTATTTCCATTACCTGCATCATTCCAACGTAACTCATTTTCCATCTGCATAAATCTTGTCGGACTGACGTACTTCGGAAGTTCTGTCGGTTTTTCAAATCCATATTCGAATGAATAGCTTAACGACAGCTGGTTATCTTTAGCTCTTTTTGTAGTAATCAGTATGACTCCGGCCGCAGCTCGGGATCCGTAGATCGATGCAGACGCAGCATCTTTCAACACAGATATATTTTCAACGTCATTCGGATTGATCATATCAATACCGTCAACAGGAACTCCGTCCACTATTACTAACGGGTTACTATCTCCAATTGTCGTAATTCCCCTGATTTTAATAGCCGAAGAAGCACCGGGAGCGCCATTATTACGAGTCACCATCATTCCGGAAACAGACCCTTGTAATGCGGAAGACAACTGCATTGTTTTTCTATCTGCTATCAAATCACCACCAATGGAACCAACCGCTCCGGTCAAGTCTTTCTTCTTCATTGTTCCATAACCGACAACAACGACTTCATCCAGCATTTCCGAATCTTCTTTCAATACGATCGATAAAGAATTGCTACCGTCTACTTTTATTTCTTGCGAAACATAACCTATATAGGTTATTATTAATGTAGCACCAGATGCTACATTAAGTGAGAATTTCCCATCCATATCAGATATCGTGCCATTGGTCGTTCCTTTTTCTATGACATTGGCACCAATAACAGGCTCACCATTGACACTTTTTATCACGCCAACCAAGTGCTTGGATTGATTTACACCGTCAGTATCAATTTCCTTCTTTGATAAAATAACTTGCTTGTCTACAATACGATAATTCACATCTGTGCCATCAAACAAAACATGTAATATCTCGTCAAGACTCTTCGAGCGAATATTCATATTGACTATTCTGTCCGTGTCAACAGATTTGTCTGTAAACAAAAACGAGAATTCCGTATCTTTCTCAATCTGGTCCAGAACTTGTTCGACTGTCACATTTTGAAGTGATAAATTGATAACTGTATTTTGCGAATACAAATTTTCGGCATGTAGCTGAGCAATCACAATAAATAGTAAAAGCAAACTTGCTCTCATAATATGCATCAATTTAAGTAAATAATATGGGATATTTCCCCTTACTGATCTTGAAAAATTCATAACTTTGTATTTGGATTTAAAAACTTTTGTACGATTGGCGTCGTACCTAATTAGTTATTTCTCTTTTTAGGCAAGTATGAGTTGGCGCTTATACTTGCCTTGTTTTTTCTTTATATCGATTTAAGCTCTATTTCATAATCATTTCTCCTTTCTTTAAAAAATTCGACATATTTCTATTTCAGCCAAACATCTATCCGTTGGCGCGGATAAGTATAATCTTGCTGTTGTTTCATATCTGCAAACGACCAACTTATCGGAGCTGCCATACGCAGATAATCCAATATTTGGGTAATATTTTCCGATGAGAAAGTAGCTCTGAATTTATAGTCTTTCCGGCTTTCCCGATGTAACACGATATCGACGTTATATCTTCTGGATAGTTTTTTCACGACTTCTTCAAGGGTCGCATTACGAAAAACCAGTTTACCTTCTTTCCAAGCTGTCTTCTCTTCAATATTGACGACACTAATCGTAAAACGTCTATCTTCCTTATCATAACAGACCTGCTCGCTCGGTTTTAACCATACAGTACGGGAAGCAGATATGACATCCACCAGTCCGGTCTCCAATGTCGTTTCCATAACCCGCTCCTCTTTATATGCATTTATATTAAATTTAGTACCATGTGCTTTGACTTTTACTCCATTGTCCAAAGAGACATAAAAAGGGTGTTCCTTATCCGACTGCACCTCAAAATATCCTTCACCATTCAATTGGACATTTCTTTCCTTTTTTGTAAAACGGGATGGATACCGAAGCGAACTCCCTGCGTTCAACCAAACTTTTGAACTATCCGGTAGCAAGACTTGGGTAACAATTCCCGGAGCAGAAAAAGCTTCCAAATAAGAAACAGCATCGGCCTGTTTCAACTGCCGGGTATATAAGTAAGATAATACCCCTGTCGATATGATTAAGGGTAACAACAAAATGGCTGCAATCCGCGATATATAGAAAGTCAAAGGATATTTTCTCCGTTCAATATCCAATCTCTTCCTGTTTTTTTGATATGCCGCCTGTACATCGAAAGATTTATATTCACGAATATCATTCTCAATCGCTTTAGCTATTCGAATCGTTTCTTTTATATTATCTGTATGTTCTGTCATTTTTCTATCCTCTTTTATTAATAGACACACAGGGATGACAAACCCGACAGACTTTTTATCTTTTTCTTTTAAAAATATTTTTACGTTTCTTATATTTCGCTATTTTTGCCAACATCACAAAAAATATAAAATACTTCTATTTAAAATGAAAAACACCAATATACCCGATATAGATCATCTCCTATGGAGTATTTCCGTAAATGATGACGAAGCTGCATATCGTTCTTTGTTTGAACATTATTATGCAGCTCTTTGTCTGTTTGCCAAACGCTACATAGAGGATCGGGATGTACGGGAAGATATTGTGCAAGATGTTTTTTTCAATATCTGGGAGAAGAGGAAGTATATATCAACTAATATTTCCGCTCGAAACTACCTGGTCACCTGTGTAAAAAATTTAAGTTTGAACTATCTAAGAAAACAAGGATACATACAGGACTATCAAAAAAAGATTATTAATAATCCCCCGATCTATTCAAACGGGGAAGAAGACCTATATATGTTAAATGAACTGGAAACGTTGTTAGAACAGACTTTGGCCAAACTGCCTACGGAATATAGAATAGCTTTCGAAATGAGCCGGATGGAAGGAAAAAGCATGGATGAAATCGCTGAAACAATGGGAGTTTCCGTTCGTACGGTAGAACGCTATCGGAACAAAGCACTTGACATTCTGAAAAAAGAATTGAAAGACTATCTTCCATTCCTACTATTTTTTAACTATATCTCATAATTCACAATAACCCCAAGTTTATCAATATCTTAATTAGAAAAAACAAAACTACAGGAACCCCTGTCTTTTCAAAAAACCATCCGTCAACTTCCGAACCTTATAGTAGTCTTCCGTAAGCGGCTTTCTGTATAGGAAGATCGGATGACCGGCACCTTCAAAGAGATGGAGTTCGCAATCCACTCCCTTCTGCAAAAGTTTATCCTGATAAGTCTCGATTGTTTCGACCGATACGATCGGATCTTTCGTGCCAAGCAATATCAGAGTGGAGGGAGTTGTTTCCGACACATGATGGATCGGTGAAATTTTTTCAAAATTCCTCTTGATTTCCGGAAAACCATTACCGCGCGAAACCATGTCTACAACCGGATAATATAACACGGAGAGGTTCGGCCTGTAACCAGCCGGAACAGCCTCGTCACTCCCGACCGTCCCGAGTGCGGCAGCTAAATGACCTCCGGCAGAACCACCGGCTACGGCAATCTTATCCGGATCAAGCCGGTAGTCAGAAGCATGGCTACGCAACCAGCATATCGCATCTTTGGCATCCTCGAAACTCTCGAACGGAGTAGAATGATGCAGATATCCGATACGATAGTCAACCGATACGGCCACCATTCCTTTCGAAGCATAATAAGCACATTCACGATAAAACTGAATCGGGGTACCTAACTTCCAACCTCCTCCGAAGAAATACACAATGGCCGGCCTTTTTTCCCCTGCCTGCCTATTCCGGGGCTTGAAGATGTGAAGTGTTAGGGAATCCCCATCTGCTAATGCTTTATAGCGGACGATTTCAGGAGAGAACACCGTCTCCGATGAAGCCAGTACGTTCTTCAGAGCTTCGAACCAGACAGTCGCCATCTTCTCCGCACCAGCTTTATTAGGATGTACTTTATCATGTACGGTATAGTCTTGCCAGTTAAAGTCCTGGGCCTGATTGACCAAAAAGACTTGTCCGGAGTTTAATCCGGCAACCATTTCCGCTATCTTCTCGTTCAATTCCGGTATATACGAATATTTAGGCAGTTTGCCGCTTGGTATTACCTGGGCAATCAAAATACGGACATTCGGGTTGATCGCCTGTATTTTGTTGATAATAGACTTGTAAGAAGCAATCATTCCGGGAACAGGTTTCTCTTCCGCAAAATGGTTGTGACCGGCATGGAGCAATACGACATCTGCCGGATAAAGCCGGTAGAGGCTGTCGATCTTAGACTCTAAAAACTCTACATTCTTGCCGCTGAAACCACAATGACTAAGCGTCCCGATCCGGCATTTGCTCTCACGGGGACCGATAAAGTCAAACTGATACCCGGCTGTAAACAATTTCTCCCAAAGCGGATACAAATAGCAAGTGAAAAAATCCGCTCCCTCCGTAATGGAATCACCTAATCCCATCAGGGTAAAGCGTTCCTGTTTTTTCTCCTGTTCGGTAGCAGCAACGGTACCGCACAGTAAAGAAAAAAATAACAGATATAAATAAAGAGACCTATGTTTCATGATTTTCAGGTTTGCAAGATTATATATGAAGCAAGGAGGTATGTCAAAATTCCTTTATCACGATCTTTAGGCACGGATTACGCGGATTACACGGAATGATAATAAATTTATCCGTGTAAATCCGTGAAATCCGTGCCTAAATTATGTCTATTGTAAGCAGGATTTTCTTTTGACACACCTTCTTGGCATTGAAATATTATTGGACAACCGGTTTGTCTTTCAACATGCCGCCTTCATTATAACGCTGGTTATTCGGCAGTCCTTTCTTGTTCACACCTTCCTTCATCAATGTCTTCAAATCTTCCAGATGAGAACGGTAAACACCACGCGGTTCCACTCCGTATTTCTTACACAATGATGCCGCCATGCCGACTACCTCTCCCATCATTCCCGTCGTACGCATCACACGCACTGTCCCCAAGGCTACGTGAGTCACACTGATATTACGACCCGCCATAAAAAGATTATCCACATTACGAGAATACAAACAACGATACGGGACGGCATACGGATGGATCAGGATATGCTTCGTAACAGCTTTGAACTCATTGCCCGGAAAATGTTCACTGTTTTTCGGATCCTGCCAATGCAAATCGATACTCCAAGTCGTGGCGAAGGAGGCATCTTCATGGAACACGTTTTTCGTGACATCGTCTTCCTTTAAGATATAATCACCCAGCAGACGACGAGATTCACGTTTGCCGGCTACATAAGCTACCCAACCCAACTTACGATTCTTATACTGGTCGTTTTCCTTCATACGGTTTTTCAAATAGCTCCAGTTTGAATAGACGACCAACATGCCATAATCACGGATGCGTTCGAAGTCCTTGATCTGGTCGAAGTTCATACCTGTTTCCCAAGTCCACTCTCCCATCATCACCTTTTCACAATTCTTTTCGTTGAACTCCACTCCATAGCTGAACTCTGGAAAAGGACTCGATTTCTTATTATCGACCGAGTACCACTGGACGGAAGAACCCATCGTCATCTTATCCGCTTTCTCTGGGGCTATGCTTTCACCATATTCATCCCGGCCTTCACGCCCCATACGATAATCTGCACCGGACAAATAACCGATTGTACCGTCTCCCGTGCAATCTGAGAAAAGAGGTGCTTTAAATTCAAGTTCTTCGCCGCTTTCGATGTGTTTGACTACAACGGATGTGATCTTATCGCCTTCCTTTGTCACCCCTATTGCACGATAGTTCAGGAAAAGAGATACATTCTTTTCACCTGCCAGCCAATCCATTTTCTTCTGATCTTCATAATATTCCGCAGGTTGTGCATTTCCTCCCTTTTCCGGACCGAATTCTTTCTGCAGACCGCCAAGTTCCTTATAAGTCCCTTCTTCGATACGGCCTCCCAAATGGACACGTATCTCCGAACTGTTATTTCCACCAACCACAGGGCGGTCATTGATCAGAGCGACCTTACACCCCAGGCGGGAGGCAGATACGGCCGCACTCATTCCTGCTATACCGGCTCCGACTACAACCAGGTCATACTCTCCGGCAAGCGGGGCTTCATCCGGCAATCCCAGGGCTTTACGGCGAAAAACTTCCAACTCCTTCAGTCCCGTTGGAGGCATCTTCCCTTCTTCCGTTGTAAAATAGATCGCATCACAACGGCCGTCAAAACCGGTCAAGTCATGTAGTTTTATCACGGTTTTCAGATTCTTGACCGACACCTTTCCGGCTATCTGCCACATCCAGGAAGAACCTTCCGCTCCCAACGGGGAGGTCATCTTCTTTCCTCCGACTGACAGACTGAATTTTCCGGGTCCCTCGCCTTTTTTCCACGGGGATGTCCAATTATAGGTACGAACATATACATAATATTCTCCTTTTTCAGGAAAAGTCACCTCGGTATAGGCATCATCGACAGGTACACCCATCCCATGCGCCAAAAGGTAAGGAGACCCCATCAAATCCATAAACTGCTGGTCGACCTTCCAACCTCCCTTGTTACTAAAACTTTCGGCTTCGACAAAAAGGTCTGCCGCTCGGACAGTTCCCAAACTCAACAAAAATAATAATGATAAAATTACACGAGTCTTCATGATATTAATATTTAGAAAGACAAATATACATGTTATTTATAATTCAACCAAGCTGTTGCTTTCGTATCCGTGTCCGATACAAAACGAATCCATCTTGCTTGAAATGCTTCAGGGAGTTGCTGGACGAACCTTTCTCCCGGCTGTACTGTATAAGTGGCATATTCCATCCAATCACCATTGCCGGTAGGATCCACTTCAACCGTAATGACGGCTTTCTTATCAGACTGGTGCGACAACGAAAGCTCTTTCTTGTCGTAGAATCCAATCAGATACGGATCAGAAGCAACACCTGCTTTTACATCTGTATTCTTCCACGGGCCACCTTGGCCTACCGGTTTTCCCAATGTCCACAAGTCATCGATAACCCCTACCCAAACAGCTGCTTTTCCATCGTCCGAAACTATAATATGCGGATTTTCTTTACCCTCTTCAGGTGTCACACCTGTCAAAACAAGCATACCTCGGTAAGAAGCATAATCATTGATGCGGTAATTATGAGTTGATATTGGACGAATTTTTGCATATCCATCCGCATTCTCCGCAGGAAGTTCATAAAAAGTACCCATACAAGAAAACATATCACGCTCCGTTGCCACTTCCCGACAAACACGCAGTACACCTTGGTTGGTCAAATCCTTATACATTTCATTTCCCAAAGGAAGACGCCAACGCCGATTCAAATCATCTACAATCAATACTGAACCCTCTTCTATCGAAACAACCTGTTGCGGTATGGCAAACTTCGTACGAATAAAATCAGCCGTCTTCTGATCTTCCTTACGGGTCAAACTCAATTCTTCACCCATTTCATAATAACCGACTTCCGATGTCTTTCCGTTTTCCGTAACATTCGCCAACAGCCCCAAAGCACGGCGGTTGTCCCCCAGTCCATAGAGCAGGCCACCGGTAACCGTATTCTGGTCGACAGGCGCCAGACCCTGATAAATCGGGTCAGAAGAGGCCACACGATTATCGGCAGTCGTATAGTTGAAACTAACGGTTGCCAACGTATTCTTATCCGTTTTTACACGAATCCATTCTCCTTTTTCGGCTGAAGTAAAAGGAACGGAGACCGACTTTCCTGCATTTACCGTTATACTCTTCAAAGTCTTCCATTCATTTTTGCCGGCTTCGTCTATTTCAAAAGTAAAGATCACCGGTTGTTTTCCTTCATTCTTCACCCAACCGAAACGATGTGCCCAACCACCGAAAAGGAACGGTTCAGAGGCTTCACCCGCCTTCACGCTTTCCTTTGCCCAAACAGCACCTTCGGCGGTTGCCGGTCCCAATTCGTCCGGTCTTGTCAAAGAGGTAAACCACAGATTTGAGTTCGATTGACCAGGTCCCTCTATACTTCCTTTTGCTTTTCGTTTGTTCAAAAATTCTTTCTGAGCCGAATCATCACAACCGAAAACCAATTGATCGTTCCAACGGGTAAAATCACCAATCACTTTCAAATAAGCGGAACGCGGACGGATACCGGCTGAATTATCAGCTGTAAACATTCCCGGAAAATGCCAGAACATTCCATGCATCGTCATCAGATAATCAGGTTGAGACTCTGTCCCGACATTCCGAATGCGCGGCCATTCCGTATTCCATCCATGCGCACCGTCATAGCTATGGCTGGCTTTGGGCAAACGATAAAAGGACCATCCTTTTTGAGCATCCCGTACACCTAAAATAACCGATTTATAATCCCAACCGGTTGCCCAAATCGGATCTGATTCCGGATTTGTATTTCCATAAATGCCACCCGGCCCCGTCACTTCGACAAATTGATTACGACGAACCACTTTCCACTCTTTTCCATTCCACTCAGCCAAAACGCCAGCCTCCACATCAAACTTCTTCAATGCTTCTTGTGTCCCTTCTCCATTGTTGGTAAAATACATACAGCCTTGCCCGGAATATAACCCTTTACCATGTACTCCCGGTAACAACGCATTTATCGGCCCGGCATCCGTATCATTCTTTTTCTGTTGTTTCTTATTGCCATCCTGATACAATTCTTTTACTTCCAATGTATTCACATCCACTTCATAGAATCCTTCTTCCATTGTCCCGTAATAAATCTTATTTGACGGATCTGTCAAATGACGGGCATTACCTGTATGACGGCCGGACATGACAGTATATGGAATAACACGAACTTTACCTGTTTTATCAATCGCATAAGGACCTATAAAAAGTTGATTGCTTTCTTTATGAATCATTCTGTTTGCGGGTGTACCTCCAATGCTTTCATCACGTATAATCTGTTGATAATCTGATGTTACTTCATACAATTTATCAGAAGAGCCATTCGGCAGATGAGGTCCATAAGTAATCACCCACAAACGATCCGCCCAAGGCACGACCGCCCCCGTACCGCATTCGCCTTCATTATTATAATAAGCCAAACGAGGATAAATACCGGATATGGAATCCGGCACTTTTTTGACATCTTTCTGCGCCGTACAACCCAACAAAGAAAAGGCGGCCAATAATCCAACTACATTCAATTTCATATTATCTACTATTTTAGGTAAAATGTCATAAAAAGGGCTCCTCATATTCTATATGACGATATAAACAGAGAAGCCCCAAGATATTAACTATTTAAACACCGATCCCTACTAACCGGAATTTATTTTAACTCCACAACCATTACCATTTCGGATTTTGCGACAGATTTTCATTGATAAGTCTGTCTGCAGCAGGTACCGGCCACAAGTAGTCACGACTTTCATCAAACACACGTTCGGTTGCCACGGTAATATATCCCTTTTTCGCCATTTCGCTCAAATCGGCAATACCGTCTTCATCGATCTGCGGAACACCACCTATCGGATAGTTACCGTCTTTCCAATTCTGAATCAACTGCTTATATTCAGCAGAAACGGTACTTTCATTACCGTCCCAAGAGGTATTGCCGGACCATGCACGATTCAAGAAATAAATCGGACGATTCAATACTTTACCGGCAATCTTCCAACGGATCAAATCGCTATAACGATGACCTTCCCAAGCCATTTCAATGAAACGCTCGGTACGGATAATCGTACGCAACTGCGACTGCGTTCCTTCCATTACTCTCGGATATTCAAGCCCTGTTCCATTATAAGCTCTTTCACGCAATTTATTAATCGTAGCATCCAAAACCTCTTGGTTGCACTGGTTCATCTCATTCATCGCTTCGGCATACATCAACAAGACATCGCCATAACGCAGCATCGGATAAGTAGTCGGTGCACCTGCTTTACCATTTTCCAAAAATGAATCATCGACATATTTCTTAAATAATAAACCAGTATAGGAAGCATGTTCCGCTCTTGCTTTAGAATCATTATTTCCCACCTGTGCACCGTCAGAAATTCTCTGAACGGTTGTTTTAATAGGAGAAGGAGAATATTCATACCCTAACCACTTATAATCATTCGGATCATACGTCCCATCCAACACACTCTTGTTATATGCTGTTGCAAACGGAACAATCGTCATGGCCATACGCGGATCCCGATTTTCAAAAAAATCTTTCGGGTTATAAAGCGGAGATTCATCGATCGGTTTACCGTCAATACAAGGATAAGCACAAACCAATTCATAAGATGGAGCTTTTTGTCCACCCCATCCTCCTGAAAGGCGAGATATGCTATTCAACACATCACCCGCAGCCCAATAATATTTTTTCAACGTCACATCTCCACGGAAGAAGAAAATCCATTCGTCAGACCAGGAAGCCGTAAACAAGTCCTGATAGTTGCCATGCAATTTATACACATTCAAATCCATACAACTCTTGGCAGCAGTGGCAGCAGTAGCATAATCTTCATTATAAATAGCAATCCTTGCTTTAAAAGCATAAGCAGCCCCTTTCGTGGCACGTTGAATACCTGAATAACTGTTCGGTAAACGTTCGGCAGCTTTGTCCAAACATTCGTAGCTGTAAGCCAATACATCGGCTTTCGGAGATCGGGAAGCGGTATAGGCTTCATCCAAGCTCATACCCACCTTATCCAAGATCGCATCTCCCCAATGAAAAGCCAACATACCGTAAGCATATCCCATATAGAAATAAGCTTCACCTTCATATTGTGCGATGTTTGTTTCCGACACACCCATAGCACGTGCACGATCCATATTATTGATCAAACGCAAAGCACGAGCGATACCTTTATAATAATTCTCCCAACGATCGGAAATCTTTTTAGTTTCAGAAGTCAATGTACCATTATTCACCTCTGATGATTCATTTCGAGCCGTCACATCATCTCCCCATTTCATATCGTCAATCGGGAAAAAATCCGTACGATAGAAATCATTCAAAGACATTTCTATTTCTGCTTGAGAAGAATACCAATTCTCGCTTGATCCTTCAGAAAGAGGATTTAAATTAAGATCGACACACGACATAAGCATGAATAGAGATGCGGTACATATAGAAAATTTTATCTGTTTCATATCACTATAAATTTAAAATTTAACATTCGCGCCAAATGTAAAAGATGTGGATATAAAGTCGGAACTTGCACCTATTTCCGGATCCCATCCCTTAGGATAGTGGCTGATAGCAGGAAGATCATTTATTGTAGCATATATCCGAAGTCCTCTGATGAAACACTTATCCATAAGTTTTTGCGGCAATGAATACCCCAATGTAATGTTCTTGACACGGAAATATGCTCCGTTAAACAGCCAATAATCAGATCCAGTATAAGTATTGGTAGTATTGGTATATGTAAGACGAGGATATTTGACATTCCGGTTTTGATCTTCCGTATTATGCTGACTCCAATAATTACCTAATACAAGAGAAGGCACAGCTCCCCATTGTTCTTTCAACGGTTGTATCCAAGCAGAATTGAAGAGAACATTCTGGTGCCCCACGCCTTGGAAAGAAAGAGAGAAATCCCAATCCTTCCAACCTAAGAAAAGATTACCACCAAACTGAAACTCCGGCAAGGAATTACCTAAACGAACTTTATCATCCGCATTGATAACACCATCCCCATTCACATCGACATATTTGATATTACCAGCCTTATCGTTAGCAGTGAGTGTCGGATACTTGTTTCCTTTCGAATCATACAAGTCTGCATCAGTAACAAAAAGGCCATCAGTCTTATACATAAACCACTCATAATAATAAGAATCTTCTTCATAAATCTTATTACCATCTATCGTCCTCCTGTCTCCTAAATATCCCATTTTCGAACGATAATCAGACAGGTTGAAGGATACGCCGTAAGAAACCTCACCAATCTGATCACGCCAACTTGCTTCAAACTCCCAACCGTGCGTATACATATCACCTGCATTTTGTTTCGGAGCGGAAAAACCAGCATAAGAGGGGAAGCCCAACGTCAACAACATATCGGATGTTTTCTTATAATAATAGTCTCCTGTCAAACTCAAACGATTATTCAACAAAGTAATATCGACACCAATATCATAAGTCGTCGTTGTTTCCCATGTAATATTGTTGAATGCATAATAATATTGCGCCGCATTTTGTACAGCGGTCACCGAGTGAGAACCCTTATCATACATATAACTGTTTCCGAAATTGATAGCTGCTTGATATGGGAATTCCGCATCACTAATACGCTCATTGCCCAATGACCCAATAGAAGCACGTACTTTCAAATAATCGATCTGTTTGTCTTTAGGGAACCAAGGTTCACTCGAAACAGCCCAACCTGCCGATACGGAAGGGAACACACCCCAACGATAATCGGAAGCAAAACGAGAAGAGGCATCTGCACGGACATTCGCTTGTAACATATAACGATTTTTGTATGAATACATGGCACGTCCAAAAACTGATTGATACGCATTGTGTCCTGCTTTACCTGAATTATACTGGTAATCTTCCGGTCCAAGATTCAGATAGGGATAAGAATCCAATTCATAATTATTTCTTGATGCACCCAAATTTTCCCATTTATATTTATAGCCTTCATAACCTGCCATTGCATTCAAGGAATGATCATTCCATTTGTTTTCGTAGTTGGCATAAAACTGATAAGTACGGCTTTGCGTGTTATTACGTGCTTCGTTCAACTGGGTTGTCTTACTAAGTTGTGCAGCAATGACCGATCCATCTTCATAATAAACATTCACTTTCTTATTAAATGCCTTTTTGTTCTCGAAAGTGTAACGAGGAGCGAAAACCGCCGTCAAAGTCAATCCTTTCACAGGAGTCAAACTCAACTGTGCTTTCCCTCCGAATTTATAATTATTGGCATTGGTCGTTCCTCCCTCGTTCAACATAGCCAACGGGTTAGCACCCGATTTCACATCAGCATAACTACCATCTTCCCAATACGGATTATAATAAGGAGTTGCTAAATATGCCCAATAAATCGGGTTAAAAGTTTCACTCTTGGAAAAATTAGTAGAGAATGGATTAATACTTTTCGAAGTTGAAAAATCAATATCAATATTGGCCCGAATCCAAGAATTGATTTTATAATCGTTGTTGACACGGCCAGCATACCGTTCATACGATTTATTCGCATAATACCCGTCTGCCGTCTGATAATTGAACGAGAATTTGGACTGCAACTTATCCGTACCACCCGAAACGTTGAAGTTATGCTGCTGATGAGAAGTCGTATTCTTCAACAATAAATCGACCCAATCCGTATTCGGATAATGGTAAGGATCCGTTGCATTGTTAGCCATCCAAGAATTAATGGTTTCTTGCGAATATTGCGAATAAGGATTAGACGCACCATCGTTCCACTTTATCTCATTTTGAACATTCATCCAATCGATCACATTTCCATTAGTCGGCCGTGTAGTCGGTTTGTCAATGGAATATTCATAATTGTAATCCAAATTGAATTTATTCTCCTTAGCCCTTTTGGTCGTGATCAAAATGACACCTGCCGCGGCACGAGAGCCATAAATAGAAGCCGATGCAGCATCTTTCAAAACACTCATGGTCTCAACATCCGAAGCTACGACATCATTCAACGAACCGGGTACACCGTCAATAATGACAAGAGGATCATTATTGGAAAGTGTCGTCACACCACGAACACGTATTGTTGCCGAACTCCCCGGACCGCCGGAAGAACGTGTGACCTCCACACCCGAAATCTGCCCCTGCATAGCCGTAGACAACATTTGAGTGGAACGTTCCGTCAAAGAAGCCCCTTTGACACTGGATATCGGACCTGTCAAATCTCCCTTACGAGCCGAACCATAACCAATTACTACTACTTCATCCAACAATTCCGCATCCTCTTTCATCGTTATAGACACGGATGTCTTATTTTTTACAGATATTTCACTCTGAATATATCCGATATAGGAAACTATTAATGTTGCATCAGATGCAACATTAAGGGAGAACCTCCCTTAATGTTGCATCAGATGCAACATTAAGGGAGAACCTCCCTTCTGCATCCGTTATCGTACCGTTGGTTGTTCCCTTCTCCACCACATTGGCACCAATAACCGGCAGGCCGGATTCATCGAGGATTACACCCGTAACGGTTTTCTGATTCTGTTGGACGCCGGTCAATAAAAGGTTGTCCGAAGCCTTGATCAATACCTGTCGATCGATAATCTGATACTTGTAGCCAGTGTTCCTCAACACTTGATCCAGTACATCTTCCAATGTCGCATTTTTAGCATTAACACTCGCTGTTTTGTTGACATTCACACGATTATCGTTAAAAAAGAATGTAAACTCACTGCTTTTTTCAATTTCTCTGAGGATTTCAATAATACTACTGTTCTGCTTGTTGATTGATACCTTATAGCTCTGCGCGTATGTAGAGGCAGAAATACAACATGCAACTCCCAACGAAAATAAGGTTGTGATCTTCATGATACGTTTAGTTTTTCTAAATAACGGGATACAATAATCCCTCTCACTGTTTTTTTTCATAACTTTGTTATCGTTTTAATGAATAATAAATGCAAGTCTTCGGCTTGGACTCCTTACGACAAGCATTTTAAAAAACTCTCTGATTGGAAGGTGCTTGCCGGCATCTTCCAATTTTTTTGAAGGTTAACTCTTTTTATCCCATAGGCATTAGAATTAAGTTGTTTATAATAAGTCATTTTAAAGTCAATATATAATCGCCATTCTTCTCCTCTTTATACTGCAATGGAGAAGATGCTTTTATCATAAAAAGTATCCGTTCCAGCGACTCATCCCTCACCTTGAAAGTGAACCGGTATTTATCTGCCAGATCCTTTTGGCACATCACCTTTCTGCCGTACCACTGTTCGAGACGCGGGATGATCATGGAGAGTTTTTCGTTTTCGAAACTCAGCATCTTTTGTTTGCGCCAGGCGGTATATTTGTCGGCATCCACAATCTGCTTGGTGATCTTGCCGGTTTGCCGGTCCACCAAGATCTTTTCGTCGGGAGAGACGAGGTATTCTTCCAATCTGTTTGTTTCCTTGTCCGCCACACTTACTTTGATCTTGCCATTCAGAAGGATCGCTTCTATCTTATTCTCCATATCGTAGCTGAATAATTCGAACGCAGTCCCCAACGCCTCCACGCTCATATCCTCCGTATGGACGATAAAAGGTTTTTCGCGATTCTTCGCCACATCGAAAAAAGCTTGTCCATCCAATGTTATCTCACGCGTCTTACCGGAGAAACTGGCAGGATAGGTCAAACGGCTGCCCGGTCCCATCTGCACTTTCGTTCCATCCGGCAAAGAGACGGATTCCATATTCCGGATGCCGGAACTTACGACATACATCGGAACATTCGCCTTGCCCTGCAACGCGAAATAAGCGGTTCCGCCCACCCCCAATACCAATAAGATAGAGGCGACCATACTATATATCTTATAAAACACAACTTTCCGCCCTTCGCCATGCGACCAAACCTCCCTGCATATATTCTGCCAGATAGACGGCTCATCCGGACAGTCGCTCCTCACCGCATCCGGTGCATTGTCCCACTGATGCTCCATTTTTCTCGTCACCTGCCGAGAGGCCTGCAAGGCCGTGCGCTCCTCTTCGGTCAGCGTGTCCTGCATCAGCTTTCTTACTATATATTTCTTGTCCTCGTATTCCATTTTCAATCGCTTTACAGATATAAATACACCTGAATCACGCTTCCCCCCTATTCGACCGGTCACTTTTTTCATTTCAATGGCAAACGACAGACATTCAATGAGCAAATTCCGGCAACTCATCCCCTAACTATCCGGCAATTCCAGTTCGCTGATAATTAGCACCGAGCTACCCTTCCCGGTACTTATAAAGAGAGCTACTGGCAGTCAATACTTTTGTGGCATCACCAATGCCTTATATATATAGGAAAAAAAGTAATGCAATTCACAATAAGAGTTCGGATATAAAGCGTGTATATCATATTTTTTTACTCCTTCTTTCTTAACGGACATGGCAAAATTGTACAGATGCTTTTCCATATCGGGATAAAGATATAAATTCTCGGACTTGAACCTATAATAGAAATTAACGATATTCCCGTCATGATCGACCCACATAGATAAACCGATATCTATAAACTTTAATAAATCCTCCGGATAAATCAAATCCGGAAATTCTCTTTTGAAAAAAAGGAATAGGTCTTTGCCCATTTTTCTAAATCCAAACAATTCCCCCAGATCTCTCTGCTCCGGAATAAACTTTCCCCCTTTTTCAAAAAGGTAAACAACCGTGTCACCTTCTGCCGGTATATAGTCTTCACGGTCAAAGTAGACAGACTCATAACCTGCCGGACGAACTCCCTGTGCGGAAACTGCCGAAACGATGGCAACGACAAATAATAGAAGTATGGATAATTTCGTTTTCATGATTTCTTCGATTTTAATAAATAATTAATAGTTACTTTCTTTGAAATTTAGGTGGACGTGGCTTCCCGAAAAATTCCCGGAGCAACTTAGGTTCTAATCCCGGATTACAAACACCGGGAGCACCAGACCATAAATCACATAATTCGTAATAGGTATTGTAATCACTACTGGTAAGATAACCCTTATCTCTCAGAGATTCAATCCAACTTTTATATTTTCCACAAAAAACAGGATTGGGATCACTCTGAGTAGGAATGTATCTTACCCCATCCGAATTTTCATCAAATCTGTCAGATATGACATTCACTATATCAATAAAAGCTTTCGCCTCAAACTCAAAATTCTTCAATGCGCTGATCATTGCATCGCCATAACACTCATACTGAACTGCATGTACAAATTCTTCTATAAAATAAACCCAGCTTATATATGATTTGTCTTGAAACTCAATTGTATTAGTAACCGTTTTGAATAAAGCTGGATATGGACTATTCGGATTCACTTTAAAAATTATCTGAATCTTCTTGTCCACTAATTTCTGACGTAACTTCTTATAATCGGAAGGCATTATGTCAAATAGTTCCATTACATGCTCGAATTGAGACTTTTCTGCGACATTCAAAGTCGACAGCGGATGATAAATCGTTGACAATTCCGGAAAAAAGAAATTCCATTTATCACCGACATAAAAAACAGGTCCATTTCCTCCAACCCCTTCATCTTTTGCAGTTCCATACGATGGGAAGCCCCCAGCCTCGTATCCACCGGTAATTCCACCTCCCGGAGCACCACCACCTCCTTCCATATAGGTCCGGCAGGTTGTACCCTTATAAACACTCACTTCGCCTACTTCTACAAAAGCGTCCCAACAATACGTCACCATTACCGGAACCGAACGAGTCTCCAATAAAGCTTCAACATTTTCATTCAGTAAATCGCTTTCTTCCGAGCACCCCATTCCGCCAACAAGAAATGATACAAATAAAGCAAACAACTTGATTTTTCTCATAACATTCTATATTTAGGATAAAAGATTCTATTTACAAATTAAGCCACTGCTTTCACCACAAATTATTGAAAGTATAAATATAACAAAAAAATATTCAGATGCTATTCTTCAGCTTTTTTTTACTTAAATTTAAAACAACCGTATCAAAATCATAAAGCGTTCATCTGTTTTTGCAACCGATACGAACCGATATTTATATAGATGTTTTAGCAAAAACAACTTGGATAACCGCTTGATACCCGGGTGTAATAGCCACGGACATCCGGATATGGAAAAGGTACAGATCCGGGTCTGTGCGAAACCTTTCCGGGGATGCGGGAATGTTTACCTGATATGTCGGGGACATTTTTATGCCCTGTTTTTACATCTTATCCGCCGGAAAAGGACGTTTTTATATCTATTTTATTTTAAGGTTGCTATTATGATAACTGGATTATCATCCTCTTTTACTGAAAATAAAGTATCTGGAATTTTTATTAAATCTTTTTGCTTTTCCAAAAAATCCATCCATTGAGTAGAGATCCAATAGCCAACAACATATCCATTATCATCCATGTATCGAGGGAAAAAAGAGGGAACTTTACCTTCTCGAAACACAAAACCTCCATCCTTACTTTCACTTCGTAATGTCCTATTACGTTTTTTATCATACAAACCGACTCCCGGTCCAAGTCTATCTTTCTCAAAATAAGAAAATAACAAATAAGGTTCATACTCCATCATATGAAGCAGATAATGAAAATCATGAGAATCATACTCAGATGTTCCCCATGTTTCATAAGGTGATTTTTCATTTAAAGCGATGGCATATTTCGGATATAATCCTTCTTCCTTCACCGTATACAGAGTATCTTTATACAAACCTCCATAAAAATGTAAATCTGCTCCATAATGATAAAAATATCCCGGACAAAAAAGTATCGGTTCTTCTTTTTCCATCTGATAAAAAAGTGTATTTGAATAAGTTTGTACCACTTCTCCATTCCGATTAAAAACAACCAATTTCAAATTCTCCTTGCCTGTCAAATTATTAACATATCCTATATAAAGCGAATCATTCATACGGTATGGATTCACAACACTCAGAATGCCCTCCTTGTCACTTATTTTAGGTCTAAATACCCAATCTTCAACTTTATTATTCCTAATATTTATTCCAATCCACCTATCTCCTCTATTTGCATAAAGTAAATTATTATACTGATCAAAACAAGCATCAAAGACCAAAAAATAATACTCATCCGGACCGTTTCCTCGCTTCCCTACTTGTTGAACAAATCGTCCATCTTTCCGATTAAACAAGAAAGCCTCCCGCATCATATTAGACAAAACGATAAAACTATCCGTAACAGCTAAAACCGACGGTTCATCTGCCAACAAACAGGAATATGAAGTTTCCAAAGGAATAATTTCTACAGAATCAAAAATATCTTCTACATAGAGTTTTTTTCGTTCCGCACCCATAAAATCGACATGGACATAAGTATTTTCATCTTTTTGTCCACTATCATTACAAGAAGATAAGAAATATCCAATAATAATTATTAAAGAAAAGAAAGTAGCAAACTTCATAAGTTATTTTTTATAATAGTCTCTATATTTCTCATTATTTCTCTGACTTGCTTTTCTTCTACAGGTCCTCCAAATGATAAATATAGCACAATCTTATTTTTATCAATTACAATATTTGTAGGAAAACCTTGATTGAAATTCAACTTTGCAGCATCTGATCTGGAAACAGGACAGACCGGAAAATGAAGGCCATATCGAAGAAGAGTCTTTTTTATATGTTCCGGGCGATCGGTTGAAAAAGTGACAATCTGAAAATCCGGATTACTTCTATATTTTTGATATAAATCTTCCAATACCTGAAATTCTGCAACACAAGGAGCACAAGCTTCAAACCAAAAATTCAATAAGGTGACCTTTCCCCTTAGCTTCTTATCACTAAAATAATTTCCATCTTCAGTCGTAAACTGAAATTCAAAAGGATATCCTTTCCCGATACGACTTTCATGAACACTATCCTGTTGCATCTCCAATCGCTCAATATATTTTTGAATATTTTGAGGGATATTTTGGGCAGATACTATACCCGCCCAAAATAAAATAAATAATAAAAAAGATTTCATACACTCACTTTTCTAACAGGTTATTCCCTTTGAAGAACAAACCATAGAATCACAAGGTTTGTCACAAACAAAATAACTACCATCTGTCACATAAAAATCACAATAACATTGACCGCTATAACAACGTACACCAGCCAACTCCCATCCTAATTTTCCATGAATACATTTCATTTCATATTCCGACAATTTTCTTCCAATTTTGATTTCAGATAATCGCTTCATAATTTTACAATTTTAATAGTTCGTTAAACAATATGTAACAAATCCTCCAACATATACTCATCCGGCTTTTTATGCCCATTGAATAATATCGTGGGTGTCGATCGTATTTTATTTTTCATGACAAAATCATAATGCCGGGCATATTCTTCATCTACTCGCTGATCCGGTACAAAACCATATTCCTGAAAAAATGATTCCTTTCTATATTTACCTTCTTTATACCATTTGTCCAGAATAGCCAGAAAGGTGACTTCATCATGTTTCAAATAGGAATATATCAAAAACTTGGCACTAATGCTCAACGGCTCATTGAACGAAGTGAACACATACCGTATGCAAAACTTGTCTCTTCCCTTTTCCAATAGCTGCTCCAACTTCCGGTGCAAGGCAGCACATGGATCACAATGCGGATTGGTTATAACCGTAATCGTATCGCTCGACTCCTTGTTGCCCCAGCTAACGGAAGAGACGGATTGATCCACCGGATATTTTTCATTCTTTTGCAGTAAAGCATTAAAAACGTCCTTGTTTGCTTTCAAGCTATTCAATTTATATTGTGCATCCTCCATACTCGAATTCCGGTAAAACATTCTGCACAATATATCGACAGCAAATAACGGAAGCAAATAAACACATCCGGCAAGTAGCAGAGGTATTCCCGTTATATCTGCCATTCGGATATCACATAAGACATTCACAGAAAAGTTTACCCACAATATCCCCAACACCACCAGACATAAAGGACACCAAATACGGATTTTGAACTTCTGGTAACAAAAACTCCACACCGTAAAAGGCAAGGCCATGACCGATGCCAAGACGTAATAGCCTGCCAATGAACCTGCACAATGCAAAATCAACAAATTAGAAATGAAATACGACACCCCGATTTCACTCAACCCGATAATGCCGAACAATTTGGCGGCGGGAGTACTCAGGACATCGTTGCAGCTGCTTTTCTTGAATAAAGAGCAAACCTTATCCCCAAACTCGGTCTGCATCCCTATTTGCTTCAGCAAAAGCGACCAAGAGACATACAAACCGGCCAAATTGAAAACGGACGACAAAACCAAATAAACAGCCGGAAACTGTTCATTCGAGAAAAAAGAGACAAACAACAGAAACAACAAGACCGCAAAAAAGATCATCTTCTCGCCTCTATCGAACCATTCCCTTTTCAGATGCTCCCTATATCCCGGTTCCTTCGAATGCTCCGTCTTCTCGGCCAAAAGGACTACACCGGACCAAGTCTTCAAGAAGTCTTCAATTGGCAATTCGATTGATTTGCCGCGCCAATAATAAGAGACACGGGCAGAAGATAGTTTTTCCACCAATACAAACTCATTATTGGCAAACGCGATAAAAGGAGCTTCCAATTCCAACAACTCCGAAACATTCCGATTTAGTCGCAATGCCAAATTGTCCACTCTGTAATCCGAAAGCATCCGAGACAATCCGAATAAACTGTTCTTGTACGGATATTCCCGGTAGAACCGGTCCGAATACTCCGATGTATGCGGAACCTCCAATAACTGAAGAAATCGTGTAAATACGTTTTTCATACCCCGTCTAAACCAAGCCATAAACCTTTTCCATATTCTCCCCCATCCGTTCCGAAGTAAACTTCTGCTCATATTCATCCCGGAATCGTTTACCTGCTTCGGAATCCTGCAAAGCCTCTATGACCAATCGCGCCAAATCTTCCGGAGAGACGCGCACATCCTCTTCCGTCTCTTCAACAGGCAATTTATAAAGACCATTTCCCATTTCCCCAAGTCCGGTACTTGTCGAACTCACCAACGGAATGCCGAACATCATCATCTCTATGGCAACATAGCTGCATTGCTCGTGCTTGGACGGCATCACCCCGACATCGGCAATCCGGTACAATCGGTATAGTTCGCCCTTCGTCAAACGTCCGGTAAAAGTAATACGGCCCCAGATGTCTCTTGCCTTTTCCAGACAAGAAGTATAATTGCCTTCTCCTACGATCAACAACCGCGAATCCGGAAACGCGTCCGACACGATTTTGAAAGCCTCCACCAAAAGGCCGACTCCTTTTATGTCATCAAGCCTCCCCACAAACAAGACCAACTTGCCGGATTCTTCAAAACACAAATCCCGTTTGATCCGCATGACCTCTTTTTCTTCATAAGCAGGGCACTCGTCAGGCAAACCATTATAGGCCAACGATATTTTCCTTGCATCCACACCATACTCTTCAAGCAACAATTCATAGGTATAGCGGGACAAACAAATAATCGAATCCGCTTCCGAATAAACCGCCAACTCCTTCTCTATGCTATCCACAATATTCTTGAAACGCCCTTGCGTTTTCCCATCACGGCTATCCTGCATGATCTTCCTGAAAAGCGTCGTATTCCCGTTCAATTCAAAACACCACATTTGGTAATGAATGGTGAACAGGGTCGTACATTCAGGGAAATACTGTTTGGCCAACTTCAACAATGGCAGTTCCTGCCCGTAGTTGAAATGAAAGAGCAACCGGTCTTCTTCACCGATTTCTTCGATATAAGAATAGAGCACATACCAGGAATTCCGGATATAGATTTCCAGTTTATCCGAGGGCAGAGAAACACGTGGAAAGTAGAAACTCCTATATCCGTCCTTCTCTTCTATCTCAAACTCATTTTTATCGGAATTCAAGACCACCACATTCAACTCCATGTCCTGCCGGCCGGAGAAAAGAGTAATCATTTGCCGTATATAAGTACCGATCCCATAGATGGCGGCACGGCTTCCTTCATTGAACAGATATAGATGTTTCATAACAATGTCTTTTTCAAAATATAACCGGCACATCCTTTTGCCAACCCCAAGTCCCATTCCAACGGATTCGGGCCGGAGGGCACATCCCCGATGACGGACGACAGCAAATCTTTGTCTTCGGGGACAGCCTTGTTTCTTATCCTCCCGATCAGTTCCTGCACAAACAAGCCGTCCAATGTCGACAAGGCATGGTCGCGACAAGGAGAGCCCAAATGCTTTTGCACATAATAATAAATGCCTGTCAACCCCTCTTCCACGCTTTCGTCCGCCATCCTCCTCACATCATATTTCATGATATGTTCGTTTATATTGCGCAAGACCACGTTGGAATCGCCTTCCATAAAACGGTTTTGCAACAGATATTCGATTCCCCACCCGATGCCGGCCAACCCGTTTTCAAAATCATAACTTGTCCCCGCATGGATGCTTGAACAAACTTCATCCAACAGTTCGCCGGCAAAGTCGTCATATATCGGCTTTTGCGTAAAACGGGCATACCGGCAGAGGGCGATAACGATCCCCATCTTCCCATGATACAGCCCGATGTCCGGAGTAAGACTCGATGCCATGACCAAATGATTGATTATACGTTCGGTTATATCCATAATGTATTTTTTTATGTCAGTCTTTCACCTTCAATATCATCACCACCGGATTGTCGTCTTCCTGCAAGTCAAGCAGACGCTTGTCTAATTTCTGCCGGCTTTCCGGATGTTTTTCCATATAATCAATCATATCCGCCGGTTGCAAAAGGAAGGTCAATTCCCCCTGCCGGTTCATGAAGTTGCAGTTCGTTTTTCCCATATACCATTCTTTGGGCACATCCGCTGATTCAAAATCAATATAACATTCCGCTCTTGCCTTATCAAAAAATACAATATGCCACTCTTTTCCTTTTTCCAATTTAAAAACGACATATCGTTTTGTTTCACCTAAGACATAGGGGAAAACATCGGGTGAATGGTGAAAAAAGAAAATAGGGGTCAACCGATCTTCCGATACTTGAAAAACCGTATCAGCTTTTATTTCCTGAAAATAAGTTTTTCCCTCATGATTATAAAACAGACCACTACATAACCAAGACTCATTCTCTCTAAAATTCAGGATCTTTTGCTCATAATTAGGATAAACTTTAGAAACGACCCCATTTTTATCAAACACGGCCAGCTTGGTAGGAGTCTTTCCTGTGACATTTGTAGTATGCCCCAAAAACAATCCCGGTTTATAACCAAACGGATTCAAGATTGCCATATTTTCCGGCATTTTCAGAGAACACTTCAATTTTCCGCTCTTTACATCATATCCTTTCCAACGTCCCATCTCCCAGTTATAAAGAATCTGTTCTTTCTCGTCAAAACCGGCAGCAGCCCACCATCCCGTATATTCTCCCGGCCCTTGTCCCCTACGACCTATTTCATGTATGAAATGTCCATCTTTTCGAGCAAATAAATATGCTTTCCCAAAATACTCTGCCACGACAATATTGGACTCTGTTACATATACATTCGTGCCAGGAGTCAATAAACAATCGGCAGTCGTCGCCAATGGGATACATTCGATTTCACAATCAAACATTCCCCTATCTGTCTTTCTCAAATCAGGTATTACCACTCGCATTTGCGCCTGCAGAAAGAATGGTAATAATAACAATAATAAACACCCTTTATAGAACATATTCAACACAGGATATAAGGAGATGTAGTTTCTTGACAACAACAACGATAACCAAATGCGATCCAAGCATCACACCAAGCATATCCAACAGCTGAACTTGAACTATCCACTTGGAATGTGTAAATAGTACTACCATCCATCGTTCTTCCACAAATTATGCTGCCAGCTTTGATCTGTTTCATTTCTTTTTCTGACAGTCTTTTTCCAATTTTAATTTCCGCTAATCTCTTCATGATATTTTTGCTATTTATTTGTTTATATTTTTGTATTATTATATTTCCGCTAATGAACGAAACCTCTTTAACAAATAATATTTCTCTGGGAAAGTAATCGGTTTCGGATTCCATTCTACACTATCCCAATCTTTTCCGGTATAGATATGTACCCCTAAATCTTTTACCCAAGAAACCCTATAATCTTCGGGATTATTAAAAAAGATAACAGGTATACCCATTGCTATACAAGGTAAAAGACAATGCAAACGGGTAGTAACTACCAATGTTGCTTCTGTTCTATATTGTCTCAATAATTGTTTTGCCAACAAGCGCTTTAAAGTTTCCCGATTCCAGCATAGAGAACAGTGTGACACAGATATTACCCGTTCATTAAATTCTAAAGGTAATGGAATACGATCTCCATCAACAACAAAAATATAACCATTTTCAGGTTGACATTCCCGCTTAGGTAACGTCAATGTCAAACAATAACTAACAAATGTTTCCACCCCTAACTGTGACAGACGATCCGCCGTATAAGGATCACGACACCCGATCGGCTCATACCGTTTCAAATAGGAAACCACTTCTCTACGGGAGAAATATTCCCAACTATCATTATAATCTGTAATATGAAATCCCCAAAACACTGGTTCTAATTTTGAATTGAATGGCAAACATGTTGGAGGTCGATGAGAAAACCATCCATTCATTACAATTTTCATAGGTTCTGACGGATTTGCATACGCCAATTTATCCCTGTCAAAACGCTGAATAACCTTTTCTGGTAACAAGCGCTCTGTCGCTATCGATTGAATATTATCTCCCAAATTATTCAATCCACAATATTCAAATCCAGCAAAACTATATTTTTCCATAATGAGAATATTAAATTATCAGTCTCAAACTAAAAAATAGCTTATATCTATAAATACACACAAGTTACACCTTCCCCCTATCCGGTCTCGAAAAAAACAGATTATTTTCTTTCCCTATACGACTTTCACAAACACTATCCTGTTGCATCTCCAACCCCTCAATATATTTTTGGATCTTTTGAGGAAGATTCCGGGCAGATGCCATACCTACCCAAAAACTCAACGCTATGACCAAATGGTTGATTATATGCTCTATGTCACCTATTACATTTTTTTATTTTTTAAGATGAATAATAAAAATCACAGGATTATCATCCTCTTTTACACCTTGAAATTCAGGATTCAACTCCAATATTTCTTCAGATAACAAATCTTGAGTATAAATAAATCCACAAAGTTCTTGTTTCAAATTCAAATAACGTGGATACAAATTTAATCCTTTATATCTAAAACCTTGAAAATATGGAGTGCCTTTTGATAAATTCAAATTCTTTAAATATGTTTTCTCACTATTTTTATCAAAATAACCGACTCCCGCTTTTCGCTTAAATTCATAATTAAACAATATAAATTTATTTGTCTCAAAAACACAATCTACAAACAAAATATCAGGATATTTATAAAACATCAACCTTTCCTCATAACTCACCACATCTCCTCCTCTATTAAAAGCAACATAAGGAATTAGATTTTCTTTTATCTTATATATAGTATCAAAATTATCTTCAAAAAAGTATAATTCCTCATTCCGAAAATAATATGTTCCCGTAAATAAATAAGGTCCTCTAATTTTTTTCTCTAAACTTCTATCGTTAGGATAAATTTTTATCACATTTCCATTTTTATCAAAGACAACTAACCGTAATGGTTCCTGTCCTAACATATTATTTACATAAGCAATATAATATGCTGAATCAATTCTAAAGAAACGCGGAATACCATCTTTATAAGTTAATGTATGGAACATATCCAAAGAAGGTCTTTTCACCTCACAGACCTTTTTCCCTGTATGCAAATCATATCCTATCCAAAACGATAATCCTTTATCTGCATATAAAACATTATCATTCTCATCAAAAGAGTTAAATGGAATTGCCAAATATTCATCCGGGCCTTGACCGCACCTTCCTATTTCTCGTAAAAATTCCCCCGTTTTCCGATCAAACAGATATGCTCCAACGAAAGGATTTACTTTTAATATATAAGTATCTGTCACATACAAACTCAGACCATCTTTGATTAAGCAAGAATCGTTAGTCTCCAATCGAACAAAACTGACACTATCAGCTATATCCTCCAATTTCATTTCTTTTTGCTCACTCGAAAAAAGATCTATACAAACTAATTTAATCTTGTCATTTCTTGTTTTCCCACAAGAAATGACAAGAGATAATAGTAGAATTATGCACCATTCTATTCTCATAGACATTATCTAAGGGAATAATATTCACCCATCAAACGACAATTTGCCAGCCCTGTATTTGGACATTTTTCATATTGACGATCCCAAGGAGCATTTCCCTCACAGGGAGGTTCTGTTTCTATCGCAAAAGAATTACTTCTATCTGTACAATAACATTCAAACCAACAAACATTTTTTCTACCACCTATAATAAGTTTCATTTCTTCAGCAGATAATACACAATTCCGCTTCTTTACTTTAATTTCTTTTAATCGCTTCATACCCTACCAATTTAAATATTAAACATATGTATATTATTTATCAAAATTTCTTGATTGGAAATTTTCTATAATTTTATTTTTCATGTTAAATCGAATCGGTTTCGGATTCCATTCTACACTATCCCAATCTTTTCCAGCAACAAGCACTCTGTCGCTATCGATTGAATATTATCTCCCAAATTACTCAATCCACAATATTCAAATCCAGCAAAACTATATTTTTCCATAATGAGAATATTAAATTATCAGTTCTAAACTAAAGAACAACTTATATTTATAAATACACACAAGTTACCTCCTTTCCCCTATCCGATCCCGGAAAAAACAGATTATTTTTAGCACCTGACCGTACAAATTTCATAAAAAATATGACAATATCCCCCCATGAAACGGATATTTCGAATAACAAACTGGTTTTTAGCAAAATATAAAAACCGGTAGTTTGTTAAAAAATATTACCCTTGCGGGTAATTTGAGTTAGAAGGGGTAGAAAATCGAATTAGATGCGGTAGTAGTTTCGATTCGGACCAATCACTTTTTTAGATAAATGACAATAAGGGATAGGAAATGGAATACATTAAATCAGATAAAGAAAAGTAGCAATGTTATATTCTTCTTCAAGTATTTGAGAGCTTCGCTGATTTGGTTTTCGACTGTTTTTTCTGAAATATTCAACAGGAGGGCTATTTCTTTGTAGCTCTTTTGTTCCTTACGACTTAAATTGAAAATTTCACGGCGGCGCGGCGGTAATTCGTCGATCAGACGGTCTATGTACTCCTGGAGATTGTGGGCGTCAATCTCTTCTTCCACGTCATACGGTTCTTCCAATGCAGCAAGAACCGTGACTTTGTAGAAATCTTCATTCACATTTTTACGGTGCCGGTTAAAGATCAGATTCCGGGTAATAATGAACAGCAAGCCTTTAAAATGGTCGTCTTCACGAAGAAATTCACGCGTTTCCCATATTTTGATAAAGACCTCCTGCACTACTTCTTCGGCTGCATCGGCACCGGTCAGATAGAGGCGACTGAAATTATAGACCTGTTTCCAGTATTGCTTATACAGAGCAGTAAACGCGTCTTTACTGCTCTGCTTCAATAGTAATATCAGTTCCCGTTCTTCCATATTCCTTTAAATAGGATACAAACGTAACAAATTTTTCTTATTTTTTCATTTTCAATTCTCAATTTTCCATTCATTTAGTGGTTCGTTCCTTCAAACAAATCATGATCTTCCTTTTTCTGGGAGCTCTTGACCTTGAAGTTATTGAACGTATAACTGAGCGTAAGCGTAATGAGCGGATAGCTGGGGCGAATCCGCGTGATGGATTGCAAGTCGGATGTGATGATCTTACTTACATAACGGGCCGAATTGAAGACATCCCGGAACGAAAGCGTTGCCGCCAACTTGCGGTTCATCAACTGCTGGCGAACAGCGAGATTCACGTACCAGAAAGCATCCGTACGCCCCTGGGTCGTGACAGACGGTCCGACAAAGTTGCCGTCCACCTGGATGCGGGTATATTTAAAGACATCGAAAGAGTTGTTCCACATAACATCGTAGTTCGTACTTGTCTCATTTTCACCGCCGGTTTTATACTGGTTCTTTACCTTATAATGATACAGGCTGCCGTTCAGGTTCACATTCCACCAGCGGGTAAGCTGTACCTGTCCGCTCAGTTCGATGCCGGTCGAATAGTCGTGTCCGACATTCGCCATCGAATCCAGTGTCACACCGGCCTCGTAAGGGACACGCAAACGTTCGATCTTATCTTTGCGGCTCCGATGGAACACCGTAGCTGAAACCGTATGCTCGCCGATATTCTTCTTATAGTTCAACTCGAACGAATTGATATATTCCGAACGGATATCCGGATTACCGATCTCGGCCGAATAAAAATCCCGATAGGTGATATACGGCTCCATGAAAAAGAGTTCCGGACGAGTGATACGGCGCGAATAGGACGCCAATAGCTTATGCTCCTTCGGGAACGTATAGCCTAAATGGAGGGAAGGGAAAAACTCGAACTTGTTGTATGTACGGTCCTTGCCCGGAATCGAACTCCGCAGGACACGATGCGTATGCTCGCCCCGCACGCCAGCCTGGAAATCGAACGATTTATAGCTGTCGGCAACGATTGCATAAACCGAATTGATGCCATGCTGGAAATAGAATGTGTTATAGATATCGTCCCGGTTATAAAACTCTTTCTTCACCGGGTCCCAGAAATGCATCGTGTAGTCGCCGTCTTCCAGATAAGAGAAATATTGGTAACCGCCTTCGATCCGCCCCGTCTTGCTGTACGGATAAATATAGTCCAGGTTGCCCCGTACCGTCCAGCGATGTTCGGCTTCCCAGGCACGATGCCCCTTTTCACGCTCGTTATCCTTATTAAAAAGGTCACTTTGGAAATATTCCATCGCATCTCCTCCGTACTTCAGGTAGAAACTGCCTGTCAGCTGATGTCCCTTATCGTCGAATTTATGATCGAAACCGATCGTTCCCTGGAAATAGGTTTCATGCAGATCGTAATCGTCACGGCTATAATAATCGCCTTCACCGAAAGCAACCCCGCCTGCCAGGCGCTTTTCCTTATAATCCAGGTCACCGTTGCGCGTACGCCCGCCATAACCGCCTTCCAGGTCGGCATTCAAGGTGGTATGGGGCAATGTGTACATCCAGCCCGCCTTCATCGAATAGTTGAAATTGTTGCTTTTACGCGGTCCGTTGGAATGGGAGGTCGTTGCCGTGTCTGAGATAATAGTCGTCTTCTCCTGATCGAAATCACTCTTGCGCAGGCGATCACTCCACACACCGCCCAAATACCAGCGCGATGCTTTGTTCTGCTGGGACACAAGGAAATCCACCCCACGCGACAGGACCGTACTTCCCGTCAGGTTCACCATACCGCTAAAACCATGCTGGGCGTGTTTCTTTGTTACGATATTGATGATCCCGACATCACCTCCCGTATCGTGGCGGGCTGAAGGCGTGGTGATGATCTCTATATTCTCGATATGTCCCGCGGGGATCTGCTCCAAAGCCTGCGTACCGCTGAACACACTCGGTTTGCCATCTACATAGACCGTGAAACCGGTACTTCCGCGGAAACTGACCTCTCCTTCGGCATCCACACGTATGGAGGGCGTATTCTCCAGGATATCGACAGCCGATCCGCCTCCGGCAAGCAGGTTCGAAGAGGCTTCGATTACCTTTTTGTCCAGTTTATAAATCACTTGCTTTTTCTGTGCCACGACTTCGACTTCAGCCAATCCCACTTCCAAGGGCTTCATGGCGATCGTTCCCAAATCTACTGCTTTCGAAACAGCATCCAAAACAATACCGGGGCGGTTATACAGATCGTAGCCGACCAAGCGCACCAAAAGGTTATACTTTCCATCTTTCACATCTGCAATACGAAACGTACCGTCGGGGTCGGGCAAGGCATGAAACACAGGATTGACGTCTCCTTCACGAAAAAGGAGGACATCGGCAAAATCAATCGGTTGGCTGTTATTGGCATCGACTATTTTCCCTTTTATACGGAAGCCCGGAGCCGCCATGACGGAATAGCTAATGCACAACAAGGTCAACATGAGACAAAAACACTTCTTCATTTCCTACATTGGTTTGTTAACAACGCTACGAAGATAGGACTTTCGTACGAAAGAAATCGTATATTTGCGTATTTAAATCACCATTTAGCATGGCATCAGCAAAAAGAATCATTATCATCGGAGCCACTTCCGGCATCGGATACGAGATCGCTCAACTATACCGTAAGCAGGGATGGCGGATCGGGATTGCCGGACGGCGCACGGAACTGCTCGCAAAAATCCGGTCGGAAGCGCCCGACCGGATCGAAACGGCACAAATAGACGTAACCAGCCCGGATGCTCCGCAAAAACTGGAGGAGTTGATACGGAAAGTCGGCGGGATGGATGTCTTCCTTCTGAGTTCAGGCGTCGGCAGCCAGAACCGGAATCTGGATCCAGATATTGAACTATCTACGGTCCAGACAAATACGGTCGGCTTCACCCGAATGGTCGTTACCGCATACGATTACTTCAAAAGGCAGGGCGGCGGCCAATTAGCCGTGATCAGTTCCATCGCCGGGACAAAGGGATTGGGAGCCGCTCCCTCCTATTCCGCAACCAAGCGTTACCAGAATACTTATATCGAAGCACTCGACCAGCTGGCACGGATGGAAAAGCTCCCGATCGTATTCACGGATATCCGCCCCGGATTTGTAAAGACCGATCTGTTGAAAAATGATCAATACCCGATGCTGATGTCTCCGCAATATGTTGCCCGGAAAATAGTAAAAGCGATCGAACGGAAGAAACGCTGCGTTGTAATCGACTGGAAATATGCTGTTCTGGTCTTCTTCTGGAAGTTGATTCCCGGTTTTGTATGGAGGCGGTTGCCTATCCATAATTAGCATTTGTATATCATCCGGGCAATCCCTACCTTTGTGCTGAATTTATAAACTTGCACAAATAGACGATGGGATTATTCATTAAAAAGCCTTTGGAGGCCTTGCAGGCCGAAGCCAATCAAACGGGAAGTAAATCATTAAAACGGGTATTAGGTCCCTGGAGCCTGGTCGCACTCGGTGTGGGGGTCATTATCGGAGCCGGCCTTTTCTCCATAACCGGAACAGTCGCCGCCGGATATACAGGACCGGCCATTACACTCTCATTTGCCATCGCTGCAATCGGATGTTGCTTTGCCGGACTTTGTTATGCCGAGTTTGCTTCGATGATTCCGGTTGCCGGAAGCGCCTATACATACTCATACGCGACGATGGGCGAACTGATCGCCTGGATTATCGGGTGGGATTTGGTCTTAGAATATACGGTTGCCGCAACGACGGTCAGCATCAGTTGGAGCCGTTATCTCGTCGTCTTTTTAGAAGGGCTCGGAATCGACCTGCCGACCGCTTTCACAGCCTGCCCCTGGGATGGCGGGATTGTCAATATCCCGGCATTCCTGATCGTTGTCCTGATGAGTGTCTTCCTGATCCGCGGGACGGAAGGAAGTTCCATCTTTAACGGGATCATCGTCTTCCTGAAAGTGTCGGTCGTCCTGGTATTCGTCTTTTTAGGATGGAAATATATTAATACGGACAACTACACGCCTTATATTCCGGCAAACACCGGCACGTTAGGCGAATACGGGCTATCGGGTGTCCTGCGCGGAGCGGCCATCGTATTCTTCGCTTTCTTAGGTTTCGATGCAGTCAGTACGGCAGCCCAGGAAGCCAAGAACCCCAAAAGGGACATGCCGATCGGAATACTCGTCTCATTGCTCGTATGTACCCTGTTATATATGTTGTTCGCCCACGTCATGACGGGCGTAGCCCATTATTCCGAATTTGGCGGCCAACAGGGAATCGCTCCCGTGGCAATTGCGATCGAACACATGGGAGAAGCAGATGCTTCGGGCGTGCTTCATCCGGATTACCCTTGGATGAATAAGGCAATCGTCCTTGCCATCCTATTCGGATACTGCTCAGTCATCATGGTGACGCTGTTAGGGCAGAGCCGCGTTTTCCTCAGCATGAGCCACGACGGGTTGTTGCCTCCGTTCTTTTCGCATATCAACGAAAAGTTCAGGACACCCGCCCGTAGCAACCTGTTGTTCATGGTGCTTGTCGGTCTGCTGGCAGCTTTCGTTCCGGCACGCCTGGCAGGCGAAATGACCAGTATCGGAACCCTTTTCGCCTTTACGCTGGTTTGTGCCGGTGTGCTTGTGGTCAGGAAGACAATGCCCGATGTACATCGCGCTTTCAAAACCCCGCTCGTCCCGTTCGTTCCGGTGGCCGGAATCATCACTTGCCTGTGCATGATGCTTTTCTTACCTGCCGACACTTGGATACGACTGGTGCTGTGGATGTTGATCGGGCTGGATATTTATGCAGGCTACGGCATCAAGCACAGCAAGTTAGAATACAATCAGGCCAACCGCCGCGGTCATCTGGCGCTGAATATGATCGGGATCGTCCTTGCCATCCTTTGTGTGATCACAGGACTTTGGCATCAGCAAACCGTCGGTTGGGAAGAAAGTAAAGTCCTGCTGATCCTCTCTTTTGTTTTCGCCTTTACGCATCTGGCCTTTTATATGGTCCGGATATGGAAGCAAACGACTAAAGTTTTTTAATCATTTTTTATTGATCTCAGACGGGCACAGCTTGTATAATAACAAAAAGATATATAAATTTGCAGAAACGGTTCTACAGTGTAGAACTCACATTAATTAAACAAACTATTCCTAAGTTTAAGGTATTAGTCAACTTCAGTTTGTTTTCATATAAACTGATTTGGAACAACCTCATCTACATGTGAATGCGGATGAGGTTTTTTATTCCAGTAAAACATGGATTCCATAGCAATGGACATCCCCGGACAGGAATATGAGAAGAGTACAAAAACAAAATAGTCCATATAATCAGCTTTTGAAACTAACTATATGGACTATCTGTGTACGCAGGATGAGACTTGAACTCACACGCCGTAACCGGCACTACCCCCTCAAAGTAGCGTGTCTACCAATTCCACCACCTGCGCGAGAAAGGGTGCCCAGAACAGGACTCGAACCTGCATGCCTCTCGACACACGCACCTGAAACGTGCGCGTCTACCAATTCCGCCACCTGGGCCTTTCTTCAGTACATTAAAAAAAGCGGCCTCATACCGCCTTCTGTTACCGATTGGAGCGGAAGACGGGACTCGAACCCGCGACCCTAACCTTGGCAAGGTTATGCTCTACCAACTGAGCTACTTCCGCGATAACGGGTGCAAAGATAGAGGTATTTTTTTATTTTCCAAAACCTGACTGCACTTTTTTTGCTCTATTTTTACAGTCTGCACCCGCCCAAAATCATATCTTACTTTAATCCAGTCGCTTCCATCCACATGTTTGCCATCAACTGGCGACCGGGCAAATCGGGATGTACACCGTCATTCGACCAATAACGTGCCGGAGCCAGCTTCACCGCAGCATCGAATCCTGACTGGAAGGGCACGAATACGGTATTGAATTCCTCCGACAGTTTACGGGCGGACTTGCGGAATTCATCGAACATCGGATACCATTTGGAATCTTCTATAGCCGCCCCGTCACGCAAAGTGAAAGGTTCGCAAAGGACTATTTGCGTATTCGGGAGTTTCTCTTTCGTATACTTCAACAAGGCACGCAGATCGTTTTCGTATGTCTCGACCGTTCCTTTATAACCATGCGTCAACGTATGCCAATAATCATTCACACCGATCAGGATACTCAGGACATCCGGTTGAAAAGCCAGGCAGTCGATCTCCCAGCGTTCACGAAGCTGATAGACCTTATTACCACTGATACCGCGATTGTAAACCTTTGGCTGCAACGCCGCTTTCCTTTCCAACAACTGCGTAGCGGTAAAGAGCACATAGCCGCTACCGAACTGTTCCATCGTATTGCAACGGTTACTATTCTTGTCGCGGCCGCAGTCCGTGATGGAATCTCCCTGGAACAGGATCACACAATCTTTTTTCAGATTAATCTTCGGAGCATGCACGGATGTATTTTCCTTTACAGCGGCTTTTGCGATCTCCGGGATCATCAGGGCGCCGACCCCTGCCAACATTCCCTTTTTAAGGAAGTCTCTTCTGGAATTCTTCATGGGTAGAAATAAGTTTATTTTATTACATTGATTGAATTGAATACAAAGATAGAAACTTTACAAAAAAACGTATCTTTGTTTCTTCATATTTTCAAAAAGAATAATTTGTCATGTTTAGTAAAATAGTTGCGATAGAGCCGGTCAGTTTGATCCCTTCGGCAGAAAAAGCATTGCACTCGTTTGCAAATGAAGTAGTGATGTACCCTGATATTCCGGCGGATGACGAGGAGATCGTCCGTCGCATCGGCAATGCCGATGCGGTGCTGCTGAGTTACACTTCGAGTATCCGCCGCGAGGTAATGGAAAGATGCCCTAATATCAAATACATCGGTATGTGCTGTTCGCTTTACTCACCGGAAAGCGCCAACGTCGATATCATGTATGCCAACGGGCACGGTATCACGGTCACAGGCATCCGGGATTATGGAGACGAAGGAGTAGTCGAATATGTCATAAGCGAGCTGGTACGCTGCTTTCACGGGTTTGACGGGCCGGCCTGGGATGGCGAAGTCCGCGAAATCACCGGGTTGAAAGCCGGTATCATCGGCTTGGGCAAGTCGGGCGGCATGATCGCCGACGCGCTCCGTTTCTTCGGTGCGGAAATATCTTATTTTGCCCGCACAGAAAAGGATTGGGCACGTGAGAAGGGATATCGTTTCCTTCCTTTGGACGAACTGCTCGCACAAAGCGAAGCCCTGTTTTGCTGCCTGAACAAAAACACCGTCCTGCTGCACGAGGCCGAATTCCGGAAGCTGGGTAATAAAAAGATACTGTTCAACACAGGACTGTCTCCCGCCTGGGACGAGGAGCCGTTCGTCAAATGGCTATCGGGCAATAACCTTTGTTTTTGCGATACCGTCGGCGCCTTGGGCGGCACCCATCTTTTGGAGCATACGCATGTACGATGCGTGCAGACCTCGACAGGCCGCACCCGCCAGGCATTCGACCGCCTGAGCGAAAAGGTGCTGGCCAATCTCTCAGAATACAACGGGTGAGACAATGTTCAGCAGGGTGTTCACGACCGACCATCCTGCTATCTCGGCCGTCGCACTATACACATCCACGACGGCATGCACCTGGTCGTTCCTTATCTCCACCCGCTGGGTATCCCCCTTAAATCCGGGAGTCGACTGTATGGTCACCTGCATGGCTTCCGGGCCGACAGAGGCGCGTGAGGCGGCTACCGTGACATTCACTTTAGTAGGGAACAGGCGGATGGCTTCCACCGCATTGCCGGTAAACACGACTTTCTGTCCTTTCTGCAAAGCCTCCTCATAGACCGGTGTTCCTTTTAAGGCATCAGGTCCCTTTTCATTGTAGAAACGGGCAGTCGCCTTCCCCATCAAGGCTGCTGTGCGCAAGACATCGAACCCTCCGGTAGCTCCCGAAGCGATATAGATACGTGTCCCGTTCTCCTTGGCCGTTTCGCATACTTCCCGGTAAAACGCTTCATCGGCCAGCGCCCCGATCGAAAGGGTCACGATGGAAGTCCCGTTCTTCAACGCCGGAACGGCGAACTCCCGAAGAGCGGCCGGAGAAGCCGTCTCCACCAGTATATCAGGTTTCAAGGCCAGCAGCTCATCCGCCGTAGTACAGAGGGCACAGCTTTTCCCTGCCTCTGCCATCCGGCCGGCAATACGTTCCGCCTTGGCTACCGTACGCGAATAGACTCCCACCAACTCATATTCGGGCAACAACCCTTTGACGACAGCTTCCGAAACGATTCCGGCAAGCCGTCCGCATCCTGCTATTACAAATGTTTTCATATCGACAAAAGTTATATCTTGGCAACCAATTCCCTGAAAAGGACGGTCATGACCGCAGCCGCTTGATTGGCGGCGACAATCACATCGGCGCCGTCATTGACGAAATCATCGGCAAAATGATAGCCTTCATTCGTAATCACGGACATACCGAATACACGCAGGCCGGCATGACGGGCCACGATCACCTCCGGAACCGTACTCATTCCGATCGCATCGCCTCCTACCCTTCCGTAGAAAGCATACTCTGCCGGCGTCTCGAAAGAGGGGCCTGTCAGTCCGACATATACGCCTTTCTTCAACGAGATACCGTGGGACGCGGCAATTTCTTCGACAAGGCGGATAAACTCCCGGTCATACGCCCGCGTCATATCCGGGAAACGAGTTCCGAACTGTTCGTCATTGGGGCCGATCAACGGATTAGGCATCATATTGATGTGATCGCGTATGATCATCAGGTCACCGATTTTAAAACTCGTGTTGATACCGCCAGCCGCATTGGAAACCAACAGGTTCTTAACCCCCAACAGCTTCATCACCCGGACCGGGAACGTCACTTGCCGCATCGTATAACCCTCATAATAATGGAAACGCCCCTGCATGGCAAGCACCTGTTTTCCTCCTAACCTGCCACAGATGAAGTTACCTTTATGTCCTGCGGCCGTCGAATGCATGAAATGCGGGATCTCAGCGTAAGGAATAACCACGGCATCCTCGATCTGGTCGGCGAGAGAGCCCAAGCCGCTACCTAAGATAATAGCGGTTTCCGGATGACCGGTAATACGGGACGACAGGTAACCGGCCGCTTCCCGATAAATCGTATTGTCATTTGTATTCATATACATTCAAATTAATTGTTCATACAGATAAAAGAATAGGTTCCCTTTGAGGAAACTTTTGTTTCATGCCGAGGAAACTTTTGTTTCATGCCGAGGAAACTTTTGTTTCATGCCGAGGAAACTTTTGTTTCCTCACCTACGGTTCTCTCACCAGCTTATAGGCAAGCTCGGCTGTCCGCTCCATAATCTCGTCCTCGCCCGGAACCTTTTTATCCTGCATCAGGATTTTACCGTCACAGATAACGGTATCGATGCAACTGCCGTTCGCTGCATACACCAGGTTGGAGACAAAGTTATGATTCGGGGTAAAAGCCGGGATATTCAAATCCACCAGGCAGAGATCCGCCAGATATCCTTCGGCAATCCGTCCGGCTTTCAGCCCGATAGCCGAAGCGCCGGCTTCTGTCGCGGCATGGAAGATATCACCGGCAGGAATCGCCTCCGGGTCTTTCCGCCAGGCCTTGCCTAAAAGCGAAGCGAGCTTCATCGCCTCGACCATATCCAGATTGTTGGAAGAAGAACAGCCGTCAGTCCCTAAAGCTACGGTCACACCGGCTTTCCGCATCTCGCAGAACTTGAACCGGATGCCGGAAGCTAACTTCATATTGGATGCGGGATTATGCACCACTTTCACCCCGTGATCCGCCAGCATGCGGATTTCATCGTCATCGACATAAATGCCGTGCGCGATGATCAGGCGTGGAGACAGCACTCCCAACTTATTCAGGTAACGCACGGGCGTCAGCCCGAACTTTTTAACCGAGTCTCGTACCTCCCCTTCCGTCTCAGCCAAATGCAGATGGACAGGGGCATCATGCTCCGCGGCAAAACGATGTATCCATTGCAGCAGTTCGCCGGAAACCGTATAGATGGCATGAGGACCGGCGGCATACCGTATCCTGTCACTGTAATTCCCGACCACTTCCGCCATCAACTTTTCATTCTCGCGCTTACAACGTTCCGCCAACTTCGGATTGAAGCCGTCGAAGCAGGCGCCTGCCACCAACGCACGCAGGCCCATCTCTTCCACCGCATCGGCAGTCGCCTCGTATTGATGATACATGTCGGAGAATGTCGTCGTCCCGCTTTTGATCATTTCAAGGCAGGCCAGTTTTGTTCCCCAATACATATCTTCGTATGTCAGCTTGTCCTCATTCGGCCAGATCTTCTGTTCCAGCCAGGGCATCAACGGCATATCATCTCCAAAACCGCGGAAAAGCGTCATAGCCGCATGGGTATGTGCATTCACGAAGCCCGGTATCAGAGCTTTGCGCTTTCCGTCGATCACCTGATCCGCCGGTACTTGTAAGTCCGTGCCGATTTGCCTGATCTTGTTTCCTTCGATATAGACATCTTTCACGGCGTCATCCAACAAGACGCCTTTTATCAACAGGCTCATATAAACTTAGCTTTCATGTTCTTTATCTTTTCATCCCGGATGCGATCCAGCAGCCCGGAAAGTTTGTCCCGCTTGACAGCTGCGAAAGCGCAACTTTCCTTTACCTCGACAATGCCTAAATCCTCCTTTTCAAGTCCGCCTTTGCGGAAGAGGAAACCGACCACGTCTTTCTTGCTCAGTTTGTCCCGTTTCCCCCGGTTGATCGTCAGCGTCACCCATTCGGAACACACGGGCTTCTTCGCCACCTCCGGCAGGAAAAACTCGTCCGGCTCGCGGGTGATGTATTCGGGAACCGTCTCTTCCGCATTCAATATCAGGTAGGCGACCCCTTCCGCGTTCATACGGGCCGTACGTCCGTTACGATGCACATACGCCTCTTCGCTCACAGGAAGATGGTAATGGATCACGTTCTTCACTTCCGGAATATCGAGACCGCGGGAGGCCAAATCGGTAGAGATAAATACGGTAGCACTTCCGTTGCGGAAATGCGACAAGGCGCGTTCGCGTTCCGGCTGCTCCATTCCCCCGTGGAAGTATTCGTTATCCACCCCCATTTCGGTCAGGTAGTCGCTCACCCGTTCCACCGTCTCCCGGTAATTGCAGAAGATAAGGGCAGAACCGCCATTCAGTTCGCCTAAAAGCTTGTACAAGGTTTCCAGCTTGTCCTTAACGGGAGACTTGACCACACGCAACGTCAGTCCCTTCGACTCCTTCACATCCTTCAGGAACGACAACCGCACCGGAGCCGTGATCCCGGTGAAAGCAGGAATATCGACTGCTGCCGTTGCCGAAGTCAGTACCCGGCGGCGCACGCCGGGGAGATGTGCTAAGATCTCCTTCATTTCAGCGAGGAAACCCAGTTCGAGCGATTTGTCAAACTCATCGAGGATCAGCGTACGCACACTGTCCAGGTCGATATTTCCCCGTTCCAGGTGGTCGACGATACGTCCCGGCGTGCCGATCAGGACCGTCGGCGGATGTTCGAGACTCTTCTTCTCCGTGCGGATGGGATGCCCTCCGTAGCAACAATTCACCTTATATCCGGCTCCCAACGAACGGAATACCGTTTCGATCTGCAAGGCCAGCTCACGGGAAGGAGCGATGATCACGGCCTGTATCTTTTTGTCCTCATCCGTCAACGTCGTCAGCAAAGGCAAAAGGAAAGCCAGCGTCTTGCCCGATCCTGTCGGACTGAGCAGCACCATGTCTTTTGTCGTCCCGGCATCCAGTACCGCCTGCTGCATCTCGTTCAGAGCGGCAATGCCGGTATTGGCAAGCGCACGGGCGACTATTTCATTATTTGTCATATCAATCGAATCGTTTATAAAATTCGGCTACCGACTCGATTCCCTTGTAAAAGAAATCAAGCGTACAACTTTCGTTCGGCGAATGGATCGCATTCTGTTCGAGGCCGAATCCCATCAGGACGGTCTTGATGCCCAATACCTGCTCGAATGTCGAGATAATAGGGATACTACCGCCACGGCGCACGGCCAACGGACGTTTGCCAAAAGCCACGGCAACGGCTTCTTCAGCCGCCTTATAAGCGGGAAGGTCGATCGGGCAGACATAGCCCTGTCCACCGTGTTTAGGCGTCACTTTTACCTTGACATAAGCCGGAGCCACACGGGCAATGTAGGCTTCAAACAGTTTTGAAATCTTCTCATGGTCCTGATGCGGAACCAAACGGCAGGATACTTTGGCATAGGCTTTGGAAGAAAGAACCGTCTTGCTGCCCTCTTCCGTATAACCGCCCCAGATGCCGCAGATATCGAAGGACGGACGACAACTGTTGCGTTCCAAAGTGGAATATCCTTTCTCACCCAACAACTCATCCACACCGATGGCCGCTTTATATTTCGCTTCATCAAATGGAATCCGGGCGATCATCTCGCGTTCGGCAGGCGAAACCTCTTCCACATCATCGTAGAAACCGGGAATTGTGATGCGCCCGTCAGCATCCGTTATATCGGCCATCAGCTTACACAACACATTGATCGGGTTGGCAACCGCACCACCGAAATGGCCGGAATGCAAATCCCGGTTAGGCCCCGTGACCTCGATCTCCCAATAGGCAAGCCCACGAAGTCCGGTTGTCAGGGATGGCGTTTCGGCACTGACCATGCTGGTATCGGAAACCAGGATCACATCCGCTTTCAACAATTCTTTATGCGTACGGCAGAAGGCTTCGAGGCTCGGCGAACCGATCTCTTCTTCTCCTTCGAAGATAAACTTCACATTACATTTCAGCAAATTCAGATTCAGGGCGGTTTCGAAACCTTTTACCTGCATCATGGCCTGCCCTTTATCATCATCCGCACCACGTGCCCAGATACGTCCGTCCCGGATTTCGGGTTCGAACGGACGGCTCTTCCACAGGTCAAGCGGCTCGGCGGGCATTACGTCATAGTGCGAATAGACCAAAACGGTCTGCGCCTCAGGAGAAACCATCTTTTCCCCATACACGACCGGATTGCCTTCGGTCGGCATCACAACCGCTTTATCGGCACCGGCGGCAAGCAAGAGTTCTGTCCAGCGTTTCGCACATGCCTCCATATCAGGCTTATGTTCATGCTTGGCACTTATCGACGGAATACGGATCAAAGAGAAAAGCTCTTCGATGAAACGGGCTTTGTTGGACTCGATATATTTTTTTACGGATGTCATATTTATTCTTATTTTGCTCTGTTCCTACTATAATACTGCCACTATTTTTCTAATATGGGCCAATCTCTCCAAAAAAGAGGTATCGGATTTTGCCATTTGCATGTCATACCGGGTTTGCTGACGAATCCAAACTTCTGCATCAATGCCAAGCGCAGCTTCAAACAGAAGGGCATATTCTGTCGACACAGAACGCTTACCATTCAATATTTCATTAAGCAATGTCGGAGAAATCCCCATTTGCGCTGCCAATTTCCGCTGCGAAATACCTCGATATTCTATCTCATCCTTTATCAACTCGCCTGGATGTATGGGTTCGGATGGAGTCAAATTATTGGCAATCATTTTAGGATCAATACCTTGAAGTGTAATCATAGCTACAATCATTTATAATGGTTTGACAATTCTATTATATTACATACGGTAACAATCGGTTCTTCCATCGAATCCCTTACGGTAAATTCAACTCGGTACTTGTTATTCACCCGTACAGAAGAAATACCCGTCTTATCGCCTTTCAGTGCCTCATAATTCAAGGAATTTATCAAAAGGAGTTCTTCTACCTTCTTAGCATCCAAAAGAAAATCTATACACTTTTGATAACGCCTTATCACATCAGGCTGATAACGATGCTTCTTGTCATCAGTCTTTCCTTTCTCGTAAAGGTCACGCAAATATGCTTCTTCGAATGTAACAACCATATCGTTCTCGTATTTGCGTACAAATATACTATATTCTTCCAGTATTCACAAAAATGTGAACACTTCTTTTTTATGCATCATCAGGTATTGTTCTGCTTTTTCCGCTTATACAAAAACGACTGCCAGCGCTCCTCCGCATTCCCCTGGCAAAACATTTCATAACGCGCCATTGTAAAAAACAAATCGGAAAGGCGGTTCACGAACTGCATGATCTCAGGAGAAACCGGATCTTTCCGGTTCAATGTCCACAGACGGCGTTCGGCACGGCGTACGATCGTACGGGCCGACTGCAAGTGGGCGGAAACCAAAGAGCCGCCGGGCAGGATAAAGTAACCGTTATCTGTCATCTGCCCCGATAAAGCATCAATACGTTCCTCACAAAAAGTAACCAGATCACCGGATATTTTGTTCGGGTTCTTATGACGAATGCCGGACGGAGTCGCCACATGCGACATTACCACCATCATCTCCCGTTGTATTTTTCCCAACAAGTCCTGCCATTCATGTTCGGTAGGCAGCAAAGCACGGACAATGCCGATCTCGGCATTCACTTCATCCAATGTCCCGTTCGCTTCGATCCGGATATCGTCTTTATCCACTCGTTCGCCACCATGAATTCCGGTGCGGCCGTTATCTCCTCCACGCGTGTATATTCTCATTTTTATCAAATTTGATAAGTATCGTGACAAATATAACCATTATCTTTGACTATTGTATTTAATCTAATTTTTATGAAAGCAAATCTGATTCCTGCATTCTGCCTGTTATGTTGCATAACGGCTAATGCCAAAGTAAAATTACCGCAATTGTTAAGCGACCATATGGTACTCCAACAGCAAACCGATGCACGCTTATGGGGAGAAGCGACTCCCAACAGTATTGTTACCATCCAGGCATCCTGGAGCAACCAGCCTGTAGAGACGAAAGCAAACGACCAGGGATTCTGGGAAACGGCAATCGGAACACCCAGTGCAAACTTTATCCCGCAGACCCTGACGATCAGCGATGGAGAGCCCGTGACACTTCACGACGTGCTGATCGGTGAAGTCTGGTTCTGCTCCGGACAGTCCAATATGGAAATGCCTTTGAACGGTTTCGATAAATGTCCGATACACGATTCCAATAATGTAATAGCCGATGCCCCCAACCATCCGGGTATCCGCATGGCGACTATCGAACGCAAAAGTGCTCTCACCCCGCAGACATATGCGAACGGAGAATGGAAACAGCCGACTACCGAAAACGCACAATGGTTCAGCGCCACCGGGTATTTTTACGCTTTAGCATTGCAACGCACTTTGCAGGTGCCCGTCGGCATCATCAACTGCTCTTGGGGCGGTTCCCGTGTGGAAGGATGGTTGCCCGAAGAAATATTGAAAAACTATCCGGATATAGACCTCAACGAAGCCGGACAAAAGGAAAGGAGTTGGACACATCCGATGATTATGTACAATGCCCTGCTTTATCCGTGCCGGAATTATACAATCAAAGGTTTTGCCTGGTACCAGGGATGTGGCAACGTAGGAAAAGCCGACACATATGCCGATCGGCTGGTCACGATGGTCAAGCAGTGGCGTTCGCTCTGGAAAGAGGGGGATATTCCCTTCTATATTGTAGAAATCGCTCCTTTCGCTTATAACAACAAACCGGATGCGATCGACGGAGCCTTGTTGCGTGAAGCACAATTTAAGGCACAAACATTGATTCCCAACAGTGGCCTGATCTCGACCAATGATCTGGTCGAACCTTATGAAGCCCCGCAGATCCACCCTCAAAACAAAAAGGATATCGGCGATCGACTGGCTTATCAGGCTTTAGTCAAAACATACGGTTATAAAGGGATCATTGCAGACAGTCCTTCTTATAGGGAGATGCAGGTCAACGGAAACAAAATTACGGTCCGATTCGATAACGCTGAAAAAGGATTCAGCCCGTGGATCGGTATAGAAGGGTTTGAAATCGCCGGACCAAATAAAGTATTCCATCCGGCAAAAGCCGAATTCGGTTCCAATCCGAACGAAATCATCGTATCTTCCCGGAAAGTAAAAAATCCCGTAGCCGTTCGCTATTGTTTCCGTAACTTCCAACCGGGTAATCTGAAGAACCACCGTAACCTTCCGGTTATTCCTTTCCGTACAGATAATTGGTGAACCATTCATTTGTAGCCGGATCTGCCCAATACAAATGGGTATATCCGGCTCGTACGTTGTTATAAGAAAAAAGCGAAGTATCCGTTTCCACTCCTTTGGCCGTAGTGGCAGCAGCACAGGATGGAAGCGGGTTCTTTTGTCTTACAATACGGGAGTAATGAAACTCGTGGCCTTTCAGATGAGAACCCTTATATAATAAGGTACGGTATCCCAAACGCAATTTCATATTTTCCATGGTAGCGGACTGGTGCAACACACCTGCCATCGGGTAAACCTTTCCTTCTTTATCCCGTATCCCGTCGCAAAGATACATCATTCCTCCGCATTCAGCCAACAGCTTCCCACCACTCTCAGCATACTGACGAATCGATTGAAGCATAGATTGATTGGATGATAAAGCAGCAAGGTATAATTCAGGATAGCCTCCGGGAAGATAAACGAAATCGGCTTTCGGCAAAGAAGCATCTTTTAACGGGCTGAAATAAGTCACTTCCCCTAACTGATGCAGATAGCGGATATTTGCTTCATACATAAAACTGAATGCGGCATCGCGTGCAATCGCAATCGCAAATGAGGGCTTCCGATCATAGGAATGAAAGTCCACGGATATGGGAACGACAGGCGTCCGGGTAGGCTGCGTAAGTTCCAACAGGCGATCGATGTCTACATATTTCTCGACAAGTTCCGCTACACGGTCGGCAAACTCTTCAAAACAGAAATCTTCATCCAATGACAATCCTAAATGCCGGCTGGGGATCTCCACATCCACACGTTTGGGAAGATAACCCAAGGCCTCTACCCCAGCATCCTCGCAAGCCTGTTTCAAAAAAGAATAATGGCTTTCGGACGCGACAAAATTAAACACAGCTCCTACTACACGTATGCTCTTATTAAAATGCTTAAATCCGTACAATAAAGGAGCCACGGAGTATGCCGTGCTCTTTGCATTGACAATCAGAACTACCGGTATTTCCAGCATACAGGCGATTTCTGCACTACTGCCCTTCATACCGTCATAACCGTCAAACAACCCCATCACACCTTCGGTTACCGCCACATCCCTATTTTGGGTGTAGCTGGCATACAAATCACAGACGTGCGCTTCCGACATCATAAACAGATCCAGATTCACAGACGGACTACCGGCAGCCATCCTGTGATGACGCGTATCGATATAGTCCGGCCCACATTTAAATGGCTGTACCTTAAGCGAACGATTCTTCAAAGCACGAAGCAAACCGAGCGTAAATGTAGTTTTTCCGCTTCCCGATGAAGCGGCACCGATCAGTAGATGAGATTGCATACCCGTATGTTTTTGTAAGAACTACAAATATACGACAAAGCCCCGAATAGTCAATCCGAGGCTTTTATCTATATTACAATAATTATTTAGTATTGTTCCTTCTCGTTCGGGAAGTCCTGGGTCTTTACATCTTCGATATAATTCTGTACGGCACGGGTAATTCCCTCAGCCAGATTTGCATAACGGCGCAGGAAACGAGGAGAGAACCCCTGATTGATACCCAGCATGTCATGCATGACCAAAACCTGTCCGTCAACACTGCCACCGGCCCCGATGCCTATAATAGGAATCGTCAATTCGGAAGCGACCTGTGCAGCCAGAGTAGCCGGAATCTTTTCCAGAACGATCGCGAAACAACCGATTTCTTCCAACAGATGAGCATCTTCGATCAGTTTCTTTGCTTCTGCCTCTTCGCGGGCACGAACGGTGTAGGTTCCGAATTTATTAATCGACTGGGGAGTCAATCCCAAATGTCCCATAACAGGAATACCGGCACACAAAATACGTTCGATCGATTCCCGTATTTCCGCACCACCTTCGAGTTTGATACAGTCCGCATGGGTTTCCTTCATCACACGGATAGCGGAGGCCAACGCCTCTTTCGAGTTACCCTGATACGTACCGAAGGGCAGGTCTACTACAACCAACGCACGCTTAACGGCTTTCATCACCGATTTACCGTGGTAGATCATCTGGTCCAGCGTGATCGGCAGTGTCGTCACGTTACCGGCCATTACATTGGAAGCAGAATCGCCGACCAAGATAACATCCATACCGGCCTGATCGATCAAAGTAGCCATCGAATAATCGTAAGCTGTCAACATGGAAATCTTCTCTCCACGCTGTTTCATTTCTATCAGGCGATGTGTGGTCACCTTTCTATTATCCTCTAAATCCCTCTTTGCAACTGACATAATGATTTTTATTAAATGTTACAAGGCGCAAAGGTATACAAAATGTTTAGAAAGTGACATCGATTCCAGCCATAAAGGTTGCCTTCGGCATCGGATATCCCTCGTTTATCGAATAACGGGTAGCCGTCAGATTCTCACCTTTTACAAAGAGCTTCAAACCCTTATCCAACGAACCGAAACGATAAGAAGCACGGGCATTCAGGACCGTGTAATCCTCTTTTTTATTATCTTCCGGTGTCTTTCCAACCGTAGTATAGAGATCGAAAATAGACTGTAGACTCATATTAAAGGTAAAACGTCCGGGCGTATAAGTAGCACTGGCATATAATTTATGTGCCGGAGCCGCTTCTATTTCCTTATTCATATATAAATAGCTGTAATTCATATCCAGATTCAAATTCTTACAGACCTGATAACCGGCTTCGAATTCTATACCTTTATTATAAAAGCGCCCGATGTTGGACATCTGCCGGTTTACAACCGAAATCATGTCCTTGCCATCCATATAAAAAGCAGTCAGTTCGGCATGTAAACGATTATCCAGCAGGAATTGGCCGATAGACAATTCATAAGTCAACATACTTTCCGGTTTCAGATCCGGATTAGCTTTCGAATAAGGAAGATAAGAAATATACAATTCACGCAACGTAGGACTTCTGTAGCCTTTAGAAAAAGAACCTTTTATCGTATTCCCTTCAAACGGACGGATCGCAAAACCCGCTTGCGGAACCCACTCTCCCCCATAAGCACTGCTATGTTCATAACGTACACCGGCATTCAAACTCAAGATATCAAACAAATCCTGCTGCATGATGGCATACCCCGCCACTTCGTGAACCGATTTATCGACAACCTCCCCGATCGTACCTTTGATCGAATCATTCCAGGCATGTCCGCCCCAATTCTTATAATCGACACCTGCCGTAAATGTATTCCCTTTCACCAGACGGAAAGACTGATATAATTGGATTCCCGTATTGTGGTCGTCCGAATAAAACAGGAACGGGCTCGGTTGCTTCCCTTCCGAATAGCCGTCGTTGATTTTATGATGTCCCCAATTATAGAAAACACGAAGTGCCCCGCTTGTCTTCTCATGATGATTCTCCAATGCGAAAGAGGTCGTTCCACGTAAGATATGCATCACATGATCCAACTTGGGAGCGGTGATCATACCAGGATCTTCCGTATTGTATTTAGCAAGACTCAAATTTCCGGTCACCTTATAATGGTCATCCATCCGATATCCTAAGTTTGCAAAACCATTCGTGATATCAAATTTCGAATCAGGCCGGTGCCCATCCGTACGATCATGATTGACAGATATGAAACTACTGAAATTTCCGATGTTATATCCATTGTTAATCATATACTTCTGCGTATTATACGAACCGAACATGACACGTGCCTGCGTACGGCGTCCCTGCTGCTTATGCTGGCGGGTAATGATATTAACAACCCCTCCCATCGCATTAGAACCATACAGCAAAGAACCGGGTCCGCGGATCACTTCCACGCGCTCTATATCCGAAGCCACATAGGTATCAGGCAAAGAATGTCCGAACACTCCCGTCCATTGCGGCTGTCCATCGAACAACATCAACACCTTGTTGCCCTGTCCGACACCACGAATATTCACCGTTCCGGCCGATCCGGAAGAAACCCCAAAGCCGGTAACCCCTTTTTCTGTCACAAACAACCCCGGTACACGTTCCGACAGTACCGGCAACAAGGCTGATTCGCTGCTCGCCTCAATTTGGTCCCGGTCGATCACCGAGATAGTAAGCGGCACACTGCTACGATTCACCTGTACCTTATTTGCTGAAATCACAACCCCCTGCAAGTTAATCAGGCTATCGATTGCAACCGGATCATTTGCAAAGACCAGAGAACTGCACAAAAGCCCGGAGGCAAGTAAAACTACTTTTTTCATCTCTCTTCTATGTATTAAATTTCTACTGTCAAACATTCAATCGTGTCACACTTTTTATAATTCGTGCTACCGCATGGATAAAAAATATATCTAATCCGCCCGGCTCATAACCAACTTGCCATGCTTAAGTCCCTTTATCGTAGTCAACCGGTCCGACAGTTCAGTCAAACGGTAAGCCGTACCCATCACGGTCGCGATGTGCAGACAAAAATTCCGGTTCACATAATATTGGGAAGAAGACAGGATAACATCCTGATAATTTTGTTGGATATCGGCAATCCGGGAAGTAATCTCCTTTTTTACCTGATCATACATAAGGATAATCGTACCTGCCACGATATGGTTACACTGCCATTTCTTTTCAGCGACATTCTTCTCCACCAGAAAACGGATAGCCTGCGAACGATTGGCAAAACCATTCTCGCTCACATATTGGTCTAACGATTCCAGCAGGTTATCTTCCAATGAAACACCGAAACGCTTTAAAGACATATACAGCTCTTTTATTAAAAATTCGGGCATAAAGGTAGTATATTTTTTTTATATCAAAGAGTTGTATAAATGGTAAAAGTAGAATTTGAAAAAGTTTTTTTATTATGCTTTACATTATCTTTCCTTCCTACACCTGCATAAAAAATACTGCTGTTCATACGATATATTCCATGAATAAAACGCCTCCTCCCCCCTCAATCGCCCCAATGACTTATTGTAAAAAACATCTTCAAACGGCTTACAAACCTCTTGTCAAGTGTCTTCTGAATTATTATCTCCAAGACGAAAAAAGTAGTTATGGAAACGTTTTACTCATGAATTGCGCAGAAAATTTCCACGACGACCGTCTTCATCACCATGAAGTCAATGTTCATACATAGTGAACTCGGCAACCCGGAGTTGCAAAGACGGTCGTCAAGGCGATGAAGACGGTCGTCACGGAAATCTCCCGCCACCACCTCCGAAAAGAACCTTGTCTCCCTTGCCATATTTCCGTATCCTCCTTCATATTCTCTCAAATATTCGATTCTCCGAGAGTTAAACTTTTCCGGGATGTAAGGAATCATGGGGAATTAATTGACAAATGCAATGCTATTGGGGAAACCCCGGCAGCCGATCAGTCTATTATGTTAGAAAAAGGATCAAACAAGTAGAAAAAAGACAGATTGGAATTGCGATCGTTTTCTCTTGAAATAGAAAAAAGAGGGGTTATTGTAAAAATTTATGGGAGCAGACTTTTCACAAGCCCGCTCCCATTATAATCTAATCGTTCTAACTTAAAATATTACAGAATCAAATGTTTCTTAAAAGTTTCTGCCCATATCCCACCACAGACGAGTTCCGCCCGTATCAGGACCACCCAATAACTGAAGCAATTGTTCGTACTGCGTCGGATTGTCGCTGATCAATGCCTGCGGATAGAACAGACGGCGGATCATGATATCCGTATCGATCGTTCCACCACTATTATTGACAGCTACTTTAAACAGTTTCGGATATCCTGTACGTCTTTGTTCCGTCCAAGCTTCACAACCTTCCGGATAGATCGCCAGCCATTTTTGTGTAATGATCTTTTCCAGTTTTTGTTCGTTGGAAAGAGCGTTGTCCCACTTTGGCGTCACTTTGGAGACAGCAGCCACATCAAACTTCGCGTCGAATGCATCCTTATAATCGGCCGGAACTTTCTCGCTTGCCAGATAGTCGGAAACGTTATCAGCTCCCCACTGTGCAAAAGAAGTTTCGACACCTTTCTTATAATACTCGCCCGGATCGCCGGAAATATATCCACGAAGAGCCGCTTCGGCACGCAGGAACCAGATTTCGGCAGCCGTCATCAGAATAGCATCCGTGTTCTGGGCGACCGTACTGGCCGAATGGTCGCTATATTTTTTATGCGTGACTCCCGTTCCCTGGCGGACTCCCTTATAAGTTCCGGCAATATTGAATAAAGCTCCTTCAGAACCACCGGAAGCCGGAGTATAATATTTAGAAATACGCGGATCGTCATATCCTACCAGGAAAGATTCCATGCTTGCATTCATAAAGACTTCACCCCAACCCTTATTGATTTCCCCCAACGGGTTCGTGAATCCGCTTGTCGTAGCATTCACTGCAATTACGTCCGCCGGTTCTTCCAGTACGCCACCTTCATCAGACAACGCTTTTTTAACCTCTTCGGCAGCTTTAGACGGATCGACAACGGATAAACGGATAGCCAGGCGCAAACGCAAAGAATTGGCAAATTTGATCCAGTCGCCATAAGTCTGGTTCGGTGTCAGATAATCCGATTTCTTAAAAGGATTTTTATCCGGATTGGCCGCTACATACGAACGGATAGCCTCCAATGCTTCGTCCAGATCGGCAAAAAATGCATAATAAGCCGTTTTCATATCTTCCGGTTCGGAACCGGTACTTTCGCCGTAATTCGTATAGATCAGCGGTCCGTAGATATCGGCAATGCGATGCATCAGTTCCACCTTCAGGATTTTAGCGACACCCAGAAATTCAGGCCTGTCCGCATTCCTGCGTTCTGCATTCTTGGCTGCGGTCATTATATATCCATAAGTATAAGTCCAGTTGGAAGAAGTCCAGCCATCGTTCAAGTGATAGGTGGAGTTGTTGCTATTAAAACTACCGTTCATATCATGGAAATAACCGGAGAACATATCGGCTTCCAGATTCTGCATCGTCTGGAACGGCCAGTTCTTGCCACCACCCCAATCATAGTTGAAATAGATACCTTGTTCAACGATCGTAAGCGGCAAGGTGTAGTACATATAATCGTACGATTGCAGTTCCTCGTTAAAACCGTTTGTTTTCGTATTCTGCGATTCGAAGTCCTCCGTACAAGCCATCAGTCCGGCCACTCCTGCAATAAAGAACGCAGCTATATATTTATTGAATTTGCTTTTCATAATACTCTTTTTTTAGAATGAAACCTTCAGATTAAAACCTAAGCTCCGGGTAGTCGGCATACCGAACACATCCACACCCTGGTTGCCATTGCCACTGGACAAGCTGGCATCCGGATCGAACGGAGCATCTTTATAGAAGAAGAACAGGTTACGGGCAACAAATGAGAGTTGCACATCCTGGAACACTTTCGATTTCTCCATCAATTTTCTCGGGAACGTATAGCCTAAAGAAAGTTCACGCAAACGAACGTTTGTAGCATTATACATATAATATTCGGAACATCCGTTACGTCCGCCGACCCGACTATAGAAAGCTTCTATATTTTCTTTTTCAATACGTGTACCTTCCAAATCGATGAAACCGGCATTACGGGCATCGGCTGTAGCCTGTGTCACGCCTTTGGAATCCAGGTCAGCCTGTGTGATAGACAATACATCACCCCCAAAACGGCAGTCAACCAGGAAATACAAAGAGAAATCTTTATAAGTAAAGGTATTGCTCCATCCCAGCAAAGCATCCGGGTTTGAATTACCGACCTTCACATTATTACCGGTATTTACATTCGGCAAATTGTTTTCATCAAAAATGATCTTACCGGCTTCGTCGCGTTCGAAAGCATTTCCGTACAGGTCACCCAGCGAACCGCCTTCTTTAATACGCATCATATACATCATACTGAAGCCCTCGTCCCCATAAGCGAACGATTTCAGGTCCGGATGCAATTTCACTACTTTGTTCTTGTTGGTTGAGAAATTGAATGAAGACTTCCAACGGAAATCATTCGTCATAACCGGTGTGACGCCAACCGTTAGTTCCACACCTTCGTTCTGGATATTACCTGCATTTACGTAATAATATTTATACGGTGCACCTGCAAACGACGGCATCTTCAGCAACTGGTTCTTCGTATTTGTCTTATAGTAAGTGAAATCCAAATCCAAACGGTAATTGAAGAACTTCCATTCCGTACCGACTTCCCAGGATGTGCTCAATTCAGGTTTCAAGTTATCGAAAGCAGCCGCTTCGTTCACGATGATCTTACCGCCTGCACCAATCATATCGACAGGATTACTTACATACAGAGGAATATCGTTACCCACTTTAGACCAGGAGCCTCTCAGTTTACCGAAGTTGATCCATTCCGGCATATCGAGCGAATTATTCATGATCCATGACAAACCGACTGACGGATAAAAGAAACCTTTATTCTTATGTTTGGTGAATGCCAGTGTGGAAGACCAGTCGTTACGGGCCGTAACATCCAAATACAGGCTTTCTTTCCATCCCACCTGGGCTGTCGCGAATATAGACTGGAGCGTACGGCGCTGGTTGATGATCTCGTCACAGCCGGCCGATGTGTTCATATTGATATTGGCAACAGTAAATACGTTCGGATAATAGAGGGAAGCTGTCTTGGAATCCAAGCGTAACTCGTCTACCCGCGTACTGTTGATACTTGTACCTAAGGCTGCATTCAAAGACCAGTCGTTCCATTTCTTGTTAACCATAGCCATAACATCTCCGTACAACAACATTTCCGTATGGTTCAGGTCGATGTAGCGACCGTTCGTACCGGCGATATCGACCGAGGTCGTTGCATACATTTTTTGCTGGAACTTATCGTTCGTATAGTCCACATTCCCACGAGCCTGGATTTTCAGCCAGTCTGTAACTGTCACGGCCGCAGTCAATGAAGCCAACGCACGGTAACGCTTGTCGCGGCTTGTCACACGATTCACCAGCCAATAGGGGTTCTGCTCGAAACTGTTAATAGCCGTATGCCAATTCTGTACCGGCATATTCCGTTCGAAATCGATCGTTTCGTATTCATCTCTGTAGGGAGCTATATCCTCGCCACGTGGAAATCCGTACAACCCAACCAGTGGATTCATATAATAACCACCGGAGGTCGGGCGGTTCTTGATAGACTGCGTCATCAGATTGACGTTGGCATCGATATTCAGGCGATCGTCAAAGAACTGTGCCGTTTCACGGAAGTTCAGGTTATGCTTCTGCAGTTTGTTCTTTTCTACGATACCGCTTGCACTGGTATTTGCATAAGAGAAATAAGTCTGCAATTTATCGTTACCTCTTGTCAGTGACAACGAGTTGATAGCCGTTACCCCATTCTGGAAAAAATCGCCTGCATTATCATAATCTTTCAGGTTCCCATCTTTGCCCCAACTCTGGTCGTCCTTACGACCGTAATTGTTTTGGAATTCAGGAAGACTAATTGCATGATCGACCGTCAGGTTGGAAGAGAAAGTAACGCGCTGCAAACCAGCCTTACCTTTCTTTGTCGTGATCAGGATCACACCGTTGGCAGCCTGCGAACCGTAGAGGGCGGCAGCAGAAGCCCCTTTCAGGATACTCATGCTTTCGATATCGTCCGGGTTCAGGTTGGAGATACCGTCACCGGAGTCACGGTTACCACCGTTATTTTTACCTCCCATTGCGGAAGAGGCTTGTTCGCTGATCGAGTTCAACATCGGAACACCGTCGATCACATATAAAGGCTGGTTGTTTGCATCTGCATTGGCAGAGCGTACACCACGGATCGAAACCTTTGCCGAACCACCCAGACCGGATGAGTTCTTATTGATCTGCACACCGGCCGTCTTACCAGCCAATGCCGTAATCATGTTCGGATCTTTGGCACGTGTCAGTTCGTCACCTCCAACCTGCTGGCTTGAATAGGTTAAGGAAGCAGCTTTCTTCTTGATACCCATGGCAGTCACAACCACTTCATCTAACTTCTGCGTATCTTCGGACAAAGTCACATCGATAGTAGCCTGTCCGCCATATTTCAACTCCTGCGAATCGAATCCGATATAAGAAAATACCAATGTGGCATCGGCTGGAACATTGTCGAGCGTATATTTACCATCTATATCGGTAATCGTCCCGTTTGTCGTTCCCTTCACCAAGATATTAGCGCCGATAACCGGTTCGTTGTTCTTATCGACAACCACACCCGACACGCGTTTACCCTGTTGCTGCATGACAGTTTCTTTCTTATTCAGGATAATCTTTTTGTTAACAACGGTGTAAGCGATATCGCTATTACCGAACATTTTATTCAGTACATCAAAGATATTTTTTTCGTTTACACTGACAGAGACCTTCTTATTTATGTTGACCACGTTAGCATCATAGATAAAGGAGAAGTCCGTCTGATTCTCTACCGCTTCCAGCACGTTGGCAATCGTACTGTTCGACATTTCCAACGATAAAGTGGTATTCTGGGCATAGGAATTGTTTGCTACTGCAATGCCGAGACTCAAAAAAAGAAATACAACACTTAATCTCATAACTAATGGTATTTTTAGGAAAAAAGCGTAACTTTCCTTTCCTATAATTTCTAAGGTTACAATTTTATTCATATTTTTGTGATGCTTATTATTTATAATAAAGTTATTTGTGAGCTGCGTCAACAGCTTTTTAGACTTTTCATGCGGGGGAATGCGTCAACATTCTTCCGTATGTTTTTTTAATTCCTCTTATGTCTTCATGGGCAATCCGATTTAAAATGGTTATACACTCTATTTTTTATTTTGATATTTCTATTACTGATATTTGCAACGTATTGTCGGTATTCATCACCGGCTTCTGTATCTTATACTTAATACCGGAAGCGAGTTTGAGATATTCCATAACCTGCGGCAACTGCTCATCCTTGAAACGCGCCGTGATAACCGAATTCAGCACATCGTTATCCTTCACGTCAAACCTGACATTGTAATGGCGGCTCAACATCTTTAAAACCTGTCGCATCGAATGGTTACGGAAAATGACTTCACCGTTTATCCAGGCCGTGTCGTAATCCGTATTGACAGAAGTAATATTCAGTTTGCAGGTCGATTTCGAAAATTCGGCTCTTTCATCCGGCTTTAAAAGCTGGGAAACCGTTTTGCCGTTTTTCTGATTAATATTCAGTTTTACAGACCCTTCCACCAATGTGGTCCCGATCACCTCATCATCCCGGTAAGCCGACACATCGAAAGTGGTTCCTAAAACTTCTATCGAATAGGCCGGATCGACTTTTACGATGAAAGGCTTTTCCGGATCTTTCGTTACTTCAAAATAGCCTTGTCCGGTCAATTCCACCTGGCGACTTTCGGACCAGAAGTTCTGCGGATAGGTCAGTGTACTTCCTGCATTCAGCCAAACTTTCGTGCCGTCAGGCAGTTCAAAGCGGGAAACCACTCCGGGATTGGTGCGCACTTCAACCATGCGCACCCTTTCACGTCCTAACTGCATAAACATATATGCAGATAAAATCAATACCGGAATGAACAACACTGCTGCTACTTTTTGCAATAAAGACAAATTCCTATACAACCTAACTTTTTTATTTTGTTTACGTACTTTCGATTTAAAACGGACAAGCGCCATTTCAGGGTCTACAGACTGCATGACATGCAGGCGATCCGTTACTTGTAACGTGAAATATAACTGCTCGAGCACCTTTTCATTTGCGGGCGACTCCGCCAGCCAGGCTTCAACCTCGGCTTGTTCGCTCTTAGTCTGTGTCTCGTCCAGATACTTGATTAATATGTTTTCGTCTATTGTCATCTTTTTTCCTGTTTCTATAACTAATACAATCCAGAAAAAGGATGTACTAAACGAAAAAGCGATTTCTTTTCAAGAATTTATAAAATCTTTTTCATCATCTCATCTGTTATATTAATAATCAGTTAGTTATAAAGTTAAGCATATGAAAAAAATAGTTTTACTTCGCCACGGCGAAAGTGTTTGGAACAAAGAAAACCGTTTTACGGGATGGACAGATGTTGATCTTACCAAAAAAGGCGTAGAGGAAGCGACAAAGGCCGGTGATTTATTGAAAGAAAAAGGATTCAAATTTGACAAAGCGTACACATCTTATCTGAAACGTGCTGTTAAAACATTAAATTGCGTTCTGGACCGGATGGATCAGGATTGGATTCCGGTAGAAAAGAGTTGGCGGCTGAATGAAAAGCATTATGGCTCGTTACAAGGACTGAATAAAAGCGAGACGGCTGAAAAATATGGAGACGAACAAGTACTGATCTGGCGCAGAAGTTATGATATCGCCCCTCAACCTCTGAAAGAAGACGATCCGCGCAATCCGCGTTTCGAACTCCGTTATAAAGATGTACCCGATAGCGAACTCCCCCGTACCGAATCATTGAAAGATACGGTGGAACGAATTTTGCCATATTGGAAAGAAGTGATCTTCCCTTCGCTCGAAACATCCGACGAGATATTGGTAGCCGCTCACGGGAACAGCCTGCGTGGGATTATCAAATATCTGAAAAATATCCCGGACGACGAGATCGTACATCTTAACCTGCCGACAGCCGTGCCGTACGTATTTGAATTTGACGATAATATGAATCTTGTGAACGATTATTTTCTCGGTGATCCGGAAGAAATTAAAAAATTAATGGATGCAGTAGCTAATCAAGGAAAGAAAGATAAAAAATAAAGCCAGGGAGTATTTGTTCTATTTTGAATAAGAATCGCTCTTTATTCAAAATAATTCATTAAGTTTGCAATAAAAAAGAACCTGGTGGTCTACGAAAACGAAGAAACTATACACAAATTAAATAGCGGTGACGAACAAATGTTCGACACCGTTTATAAACAATATTATAGGGGGCTATGTGCCTTTGCCTCTCAATACGTAGCAGAATCCGAATGTGAAGAAATTGTACAGGATGTTATGATGTGGGTATGGGAAAACCATACCCTTTTAAATCCGGAAATGTCCCTGAAATCCCTGTTGTTTACGATGGTTAAAAACCGCTGCCTGAATAATATAACCCACAATCAAATCAAACAACAAGTCAGGGAAAAATTATATGATAAATTCAAAGATCAGTTTGAAGATCCGGACTTTTATCTGGAAGGAGAATTGATCGCTTTGGTTACCAAAGCGATCCGGGAGCTCCCGGAGGACTATAGACAAGCGTTCGAACTGAACCGTTTCCACCATCTTACTTATAATGAGATCGCCGACCGGACAGGTGTTTCTCCTAAAACTATTGCATACCGTATCTGCCAATCCCTGAAAATACTCCGTACGGAACTAAAAGACTATATGCCGCTACTGCTTTGGCTGCTTTATAAATAGGTGATCTGCTCGAAGCGCATATTTGGTGTTTACAACTGCAAATATAAAAAATCATGATTTATGGCTGATGAATTATGGATTTCAATTACATTTGCCATATCATTGAAATAAGTATTTGGAGATGAAAATTATCACATACAATGTAAACGGCCTGCGTGCCGCCGTAGGAAAAGGATTGCCCGAATGGCTGGCACAAGAACAGCCCGACGTGCTTTGTCTGCAGGAAACCAAGTTGCAACCGGACCAATACCCGGCCGAAGTATTCGAGTCGCTCGGCTACAAAGCGTGGCTTTTCAGTGCGCAGAAGAAAGGTTATAGCGGGGTTGCGATCCTGAGCCGCCGCGAACCGGACCACGTGGAATATGGGATGGGGATCGAAAAGTACGATAACGAGGGCCGTTTCATCCGGGCCGATTTCGGGGATCTGTCGGTGATCAGCGTTTACCACCCTTCGGGTACGAGCGGCGACGAGCGTCAGGCATTCAAGATGGAATGGTTGGAAGATTTCCAGAACTATGTGGTGGAGTTGCAAAAGTCGCGTCCGAAGTTGGTTTTATGCGGGGATTACAACATCTGCCACGAGCCGATCGATATCCATGACCCGATACGCAATGCGACGAACAGCGGTTTCCTTCCGGAAGAGCGGGAATGGATGACTCGTTTCCTGGATGCCGGCTACATCGATACTTTCCGCCTCCTCAACCCGGACAAACAAGAATATACCTGGTGGAGTTACCGTTTCAGCGCCCGGGCCAAAAACAAGGGCTGGCGCATCGACTATTGCATGGTCAGCGAACCTATGAAAGGACAGGTGGAAAAAGCGTATATCTTAAATGAGGCCGTCCATTCGGATCATTGTCCGGCGGTGATCGAGGTGTCGTAAATTAAATTCCTCACCGCCTCCTGGTAATCCGCCAGCCGGGAGCTTTTCAGGACTTTTTTCCGGAGCCGTTTCTCTGCATACGGCAGCAGATAGTCCCAAAGAGTCTTCATCTTGTCAAGTATCTGATGTTCGCCTCCCTCCAGACGGGAAGAATAGCCCGCTATTAGTAAGGCATGGAAAGCGGACAGCTTTTCCTTCTTCTCCTGGGCAGTAAGCGGGATACCGGATATATATTCCGTTGCCAACCAAGGAGAAGACAGCAGACCGCGTCCGAGCATGATCCCCTTCAAACGGGGGAAGCGTCCGACTAACGAACGAATATCCGGCAAAGTCCGGATATCGCCATTATAAAAAAGCGGAAGCGTGCATGAATCGTAAAACCGGGAGAAAGCCTTCTGATCCGCCTCTCCTTTATATTGCTGCGTGCCGATCCGGGGATGCAGCGTGAGATGCGTGAGGGGCAGCCCGTTCAGAAAAGGAAGAAGCGCCTGCGCCTCATCCGATGAATCCCAGCCTAACCGCAGTTTGACCGAGAACTGTATCTCCGGAAACTCAAAGATCGTTTCCAACAACGCTTTCACCTCATCCGGATAAGGCAGGATACCCGCTCCCCGATGTTGTCGTGCCTGCATAGGGAAAGGACAACCTAAATTAATATCGGCACGCCGATAGCCCGACTCACGAAACAAACCGGCAATCCGGCGGAACTCTTCGGGCGAGGCTGCGATCATCTGGGGAACGAGTGAGGCGGATGTATTTGCTTCCGGTGCAAGATCCCGCAGCTCCTTATTACGGAAGCCCCCCTTTTCGAGACGGACAAACGGAGTGTAATAAGTCTCGACTCCCCCGAATATTTGTGCATGCGCTTCCCTGTAAACCGAGTCGGTATAACCCTGCAAAGGGGCGAAATGAATGACATACGGTTCCATCATTCCGGAAACATTTCAGTGAAGAGTGAATGAAGACGTGTTTTGGCCGTTTCGAAATCCTGCTCCGCCCCCAACTCTTTCTCAAGCGAGGTAACCCCTTTATCTTTAAAGCCGCAAGGATTGATCAGGGAGAAGTAATTCAAGTCCGTATTTATATTCAAAGCAAAGCCGTGCATGGTGACGAAACGGCTGCTTTTCACACCGATCGCACAAATCTTACGGGCTTTTCCCGGTACATCGGGATCGATCCACACACCTGTAGCTCCCGCGAGCCGCTCCCCTTTAATACCATAAAGAGCTAAAAAACGGATAATCGTTTCTTCCAGCCTGTCGATGTATTGCTTGAGCCCCAACTTCCAGGCATCCAGGTCGAAGACCGGATATCCGGTGATTTGTCCCGGCCCGTGATACGTGATATCCCCTCCCCGGTTGATATGGTAGAAAGAAATGCCCCGTTGCACGAGCAGTTCTTCCGGAATCAGCAGGTTGGCATCTTTGCCACTCTTCCCGATCGTCAGTACCGGCTGGTGTTCGCAGAAGAACAACCGGTTTTCCCCGGTCATGCCTTGTGCTTTCGCTTCCAAAAGGGCATTGAAAGCAGCCGTCTGGCGTTCCAAGGCCTTCTCATATTCGATACGTCCGAGGTCGTGATATATAAAATGACTCATATGATTATCGTTCTTTTGTGAATATTCTTTTCCATCAGACGAACCGTCGTGCCGGATTCCGCCCGGAGCTTCTTCCGTTTACGCACTTTCCTGCTACCTGATTCAGGGTCGGGCTCACCGCTGCCATACCCCATTTCGATCTTAAGCAGTTTTCCCATCAACGACATGATCTTCGTCTGCCGCTTCAGCATATAAGGAGAAGGTTTTGCCGAATTGAACTTGCGGGGATTCGGCAAGGTCGCGGCGATCAGAGCCGCTTCGGCCTTCGTCAATTTATAGGCCGGCATTTTGAAATGGGCTTGTGCGACTGCTTCGGCGCCATAGATGCCGTCTCCCATTTCGATCGAGTTCAGATAGACTTCCATGATGCGTTCTTTCCCCCAGATCCATTCGATCAGGACGGTAAAATAAGCCTCGATGCCTTTGCGCAAATAGGTCCTTCCGGGCCATAGGAACACGTTCTTAGCGGTCTGTTGCGAAATCGTGCTCGCCCCGCGTACGCGTTTGCCTTTCTCGGCATCGGCACGGGCTTTCTGAATCTGCGTCATATCGAAACCGTGATGGTCGAGAAAAAGATTGTCTTCCGAAGCCACGACCGCCTGTGCCAATGGCTGGGCGATCTTTTTCATCGGTACCCATTTGTGTTCCAGCTTGAAGGGCTTACCGTCCTGGAACTGTTCGTACATCCGGATGAACATCAGCGGAGTGTAGTAAACAGGAATGAACTTATATGCCACCACAGCCAACAAACTGGAAACAAACAGGAACAGCAACAGGTTCCGGCTTCCTATCAGTATTTTTTTCAGTATGCGCATCGATTCTTGTCTTTTCGAACGCAAACTTACGGATTTATTTCCAATATTGTTCCATCTGCTCCAGTGTCTTGCCCTTTGTTTCGGGAACGAATTTCCAGATAAACAGGGCGGCCAACATCCCCATGACACCATAAACCCAGTAGGCCATGCCATGATTGAACGTATCAGTCAGATACTGGTTCTTATCGAGCATCGGGAAAGTCCAGGAGACAAGAAAATTGGCTATCCATTGCCCCGCAACGGCAATACTCATCACCGTCGAGCGGATCGTATTCGGGAAAATCTCCGCCAGCAATACCCAGCAGACCGGCCCCCACGACATCGCGAAACCTGCCGTGTACACCAGCATGCAAACCAGCGAGCCGATACCGACGGAATGCGTATAGAAAGTCGTCCCCAGGATCATCATCGAGACAGCCATGACCAATGCCCCGATAATCATCAGCGGGCGACGTCCGAACCGGTCGACCGTGAAGATAGCCAGCACGGTAAAGGAAAGGTTCACGGCTCCCACCACGATCTGTTGCAACAAGGCGGCATCGGTAGCGGCCCCCATTGTCTTAAAGATCTCCGGCGCATAATACAACACGACGTTGATCCCGACAAACTGCTGGAAACCGGACAACATGACCCCGACAAATATGATCAGTATGCCGAACGAACGCACCGGGAAGACCAACGATACAAAAAAGCTGCCGATCAAAGCGATCTCCAAAGCACTCGTATTGCCGGCCAGTTCCAACGCCCCGTACAAAAGCAGAAACAGCACCAGCCACATCCCCATAAACAGGAAATAGGGACGCATGGAGGGTTCCTGCTTCCTGAAACTCTCTTTTATTTCCGCCAGTTCAGGTGCCGCTTTTTCTTTTCCCATCAAACGGTCCAATACCGACAGGGCCTTATCCGTTTTGCCACGCATCACCAAATAACGGGGCGTTTCCGGCACAAACATCAGAAGGACCAGGAAGAGCAAAGCCGGGATGATCTCGGACGCGAACATCCAACGCCAGCCGATCGCATGCAACCAGGCGGCATCTCCCTGCAACGCGATACTGTAATTCACAAAATAGACGACAAGCATACCGAAAATGATCGCAAACTGGTTCCACGACACCAAGTTTCCCCGTTTCTCCGCCGGCGCCATCTCGGCAATATACATCGGGGAAACCATAGAAGCCAAACCGACTCCTACCCCTCCGACAATCCGGTAACACACAAAAAGGTACATGTACGTATGGTTACCGCTACCGGGCAGCCCGACAAACAACTCCGGCCATGCCGAACCGATTGCGGACAACAAGAACAGGATGGCAGCCAGCACAAGTGTAGGTTTCCGTCCATACCGCTGGCTGATCCAGCCGGCAAAAGAAGCGCCTAAGATACAACCGATCAGGGCACTGCTCACAACGAACCCTTCAAGCGCATTTGCCTGATCCAATGGTAATCCGACAGGTTCGATAAAGAATTTACGCAGCGATTCGACCGTCCCGGATATCACTGCCGTATCATATCCGAATAATAATCCCCCCAATGTCGCAACAAGGGTAATGCCAAAAATATAATTGTTGTTGTTTTTCATAATAAAAAACACAAAGGATATGTGCCATCAACACCTGGTTCTTTTCTGGCACATATCCTTTATTACATTTTAAATATACTGATTTATAATCATCTCATACAACTCCTGTTTTCCGCTGATCTGCTTCGGTTCGCCACCGGCAAGGGCGATCGTGCGCAAGTCTTCGAGAAGGAGTTTTCCTTCTTCGAACTTCTTGCCTTCACCCTGGTCGAAGCTGGCGTAACGTTCGGCACGCATTTTCTTGTAATCGGAATGTTCCAGGATATCGGCGGCGGCCATCAAAGCACGGGCAAAAGAATCCATACCGCTGATATGGGCCAGGAAGATATCATCCAGATCGGTCGAGTTACGGCGTGTCTTGGCATCGAAGTTCGTCCCTCCGGTAGTCAGGCCGCCCGCTTCGAGGATAACCAGCCAAGCCTGTGTCAGTTCGTAGATGTCAACCGGGAACTGGTCCGTATCCCAACCATTCTGATAATCGCCGCGGTTGGCATCGATGCTACACAACATACCGGCATCGGCGGCAGCCTGAAGTTCATGTTCGAAAGTATGTCCGGCCAATGTGGCATGGTTCACTTCGATATTGATGGCAAAATCCTTGTCAAGGCCATAATGACGCAAGAAACCGATAACCGTTTCCGTATCCACGTCATATTGATGTTTGGTCGGTTCCATCGGTTTAGGCTCTACCAGGAAAGTACCTTTGAACCCGTTCTTGCGGGCATAGTCGCGTGCCATCGTCAACATCATGGCAAGATGTTCCTTTTCGCGCTTCATGTTGGTGTTCAGCAAGCTCATATACCCTTCACGTCCGCCCCAGAACACATAGTTTTCACCGCCTAAGGCTATACAAGCATCGATCGCGTTCTTGATCTGCGTGCCGGCACAAGCGACAGCAGGGAAATAAGGATTGGTGGCAGCCCCGTTCATATAACGTTTATGCCCGAACACATTGGCGGTAGACCACAACAACTTCTTCCCGGTCGCTTCCTGGTGTTGTTTGGCATACTCGACCATCGTGTGCAGGTCCTTTTCGAATTCGGCCAATGTCGGCGCTTCATCCACAACATCCACATCGTGGAAACAATAGTAAGGGATGTTACATTTCGTCATAAACTCGAAAGCGGCATCCATTTTATACTTGGCACGGGAAATACGGTCCGCAGCAGCATTCCAGGGAAATGTTTTCGTTCCGCCCCCGAACTGGTCGGCACCTTCCGCGCACAATGTATGCCAATAGGCCATAGCGAAACGCAGGTGGTCTTTCAGCGTCTTGCCCATTACGACCTTGTTTTCATCATAGTAATGAAAAGCCATCGGATTCTTCGACTCGCGTCCTTCAAACTCTATTTTTCCTATTCCCGGAAAAAATTCTTTTTCACCTTTAAAGTAATTCATGATAATAAGTATTTAATTGATTATACAATTCTTTCGTTCATTACGCCAATGCTTTCTCCAGCCGTTCTTTCCAGACCTCGAAAGCCCCGCAGTACTTGTCCGCTTTCAGCCCGTCCGGCTCTATCACATCGATCTTTTTCAAGGAAGCAAACGCCTCTTCGGCAGACGTATAGATACCGGCACCGATCCCGGCACCTTTGGCGGCCCCGACAGCCCCGTTCGTGTCGTAAAGCTCGATCACCGTCCCCGTCACGCCTGCCAGCGCATCCCGGAAAATCGGGCTTAGGAACAGGTTGGCATTACCGGCACGGATCACCTCGATATCGATTCCCATCTCATTCATGATATCCATGCCGTACTTGAAAGAGAAGACGATCCCTTCCTGTGCGGCACGAGCGATATGGGCTTTGTTGTGGATGTTGAAATTCAGCCCGTAAATGGAGCAGTCCACCTGCTTGTTCTGCAACATGCGCTCCGCGCCGTTTCCGAAAGGCAGGATCGACAGGCCTTCCGAGCCGATAGGTACGGTTGCCCCCAGTTCGTTCAAGGCAGGGTAGTTGATACCTTCCGGAGCCACATTCCGCTTCACCCACGAATTGAGGATTCCGACCCCGTTGATGCACAGAAGGACACCCAAACGCGTCTGTTCTGCCGAATGGTTCACATGCGCAAACGTATTCACACGGGACAGCGTGTCGTAGTTCACCTTGCCGTTCACACCATACACAACCCCCGACGTACCGCCCGTAGCAGCTATCTCACCCGGATTCAGGACATTCAGCGACAACGCATTGTTCGGCTGGTCGCCAGCCCGGTAGGTAACCGGCGTACCCTTCTTCAAACCCAACTCCGAAGCGACCGATCCGAGCAATTCCCCTTGCACGCCGAAGGTCGGACGGATATCCGGAATCAGCTCCTTGCTGAACCCGAAATAGTCCATCAGGTCTTCGGAAACGCTATTATTCCGGAAATCCCAGAAGATTCCTTCCGAAAGCCCCGAAACAGTCGTGACGATATCGCCCGTCATGCGCATGGCGATAAAGTCGCCCGGCAACATGAATTTATGTACCTGCCCGAATATCTGCGGTTCGGACTCCTTCACCCATGCCAGTTTGGAAGCCGTAAAGTTTCCGGGGGAGTTCAGCAGATGCGCCAGGCATTGCCTTTCGCCGATCGCCTTGAAAGCGTATTCGCCATAGATCACCGCACGGCTGTCGCACCAGATAATGGACGGACGCAACACCTGCATCTTCTTGTCCACCAGCACAAGCCCGTGCATCTGATACGAGATGCCGATCGCCTCTATCTCCGTCCCCTTGATGCCAGCCTTCGCAATCGCGCCTTTTATCGCTTCTTTCAGATACATCCACCAGTCATCCGGATTCTGCTCTGCCCATCCGGGACGTACGGCTTTAATCGCCGCCTCTTCTTTCGGATAAAAATCGGAGGCAAGCGTCAGCCCCGTATCCTTATCGACAATCGAAGCCTTCACCGAAGAGCTTCCGATATCACAACCTAATAAACACATACTATATCTTTATATCTTATTGAACTTCGAATACAACTTGTTATACTTCACCCTGTCGAACCGGTAATAGCGGGCTGCCCGGTGGTTCACGCCCGTTTCCACTTCATCCGTCTGCACGACGTATTCCATCGCCGCCATCTTTTTATGGAAATTGCGTACATCTATCGTCTTATTATAAATGATCTCGAAGATACGGCGCAATTGAGAGGCCGTGAATTTCGACGGAAGATAATCGAAAACGATATCCGGTTCAAAATCCACCCATCTTCCTATTTCCTCCACGGCCGCTTCAACAATCTCCTTATGGTCAAAAGGAAGATGCGGCAGGTCATCGACAGGCGCCCAGATCAGGGTGTCGGACTTCTCTTCCATCGTCATCTTTCTGCCGACCTTGCACAATGCCAGGTAAGCGACCGTCACGATCCGTGTAATTTTCATCTTGGAGGCATTTTCCAGCCATTGCACATCTTCTTTATTCTTGGTCCGGGCCGGAGATCCAAAAGTGCGGAACTGTTTCAGGGCAACACGTTTCAGGCCTGTCGCTTCGTTCAAGACACGATAAGCGGCCGTATCCAGGTCCTCACTCTCATAAATCAGGCTTCCCGGCAATTTATAGTGCTTTTCGTCACTGCCGGCAATTTGCCTTTCGACGAGCAATACACATAGTTTGTCTTCATTTGTCCCAAGCAATACGCAATCGACCGAAACGTGCGGATAAAACATTTCACGCTTATTTTCCTGTGTTTCCATAATATCACAATAAAGATTCTCCGCAAATATAAGGTTAAAACGACATACGACATAATGTAATTCGAACAATATCTACTCAAGCGAACAAAAAGCCCGTTATTTAACAAACATTACCAGTCACTTAAATAGACGGCGCCGCATCCTATCCGGCAACAGAACGGATGGCGCCCGAAAAAGCTATGGGTTACGGTAGCTAAAGCATAGCTTTACGACGGCTAACACATAGCTTTACGATAAGGCTTGGATTATGTAACATTTATTTAATACATTTGTTATTAAAAAAAAGACGTATTATGGATATCAAACATCTACAGTTCTCATTCCGAATGTATTGGGCGAATATGAAGGGTTTGCTGAATATGGTGGCCGAAGGGATCATACTCGTCGCCTCGCTCGCCTCCCTATTCATCCTGGTCTATCAGTTCGGATTCAAATATTCGGCCCATGTCACCCTTATGCTGGAAGCCAGCCGGGTCTATCTCCTGCTGGCTTTCTTTACGGGGATATCGCTCCGGTATATTTTGAAATTCAAAGAGATCATACAAGAGAAGATGTTATACCTGGACATCGGCATTTATTTTTTCCTCTTTGCCGTACTATCGGGCAAAGTGTTCTTCAAAGAAGCCATCCATCAGTCGTTGCCTTACCTCGGTTTCCTTACGGAACCGCTGTTCGTCTATTTCCTCCTGCTGTTGCTGAGCGCCATCCATTTGTCTCGGCAGACATTCACGCTGTTGCAAAGCCATATCAAGCCGTCCCTCCTGTTCCTGCTGAGTTTCGTGTTTGTCATCCTTGTCGGTTCGGGACTGCTGATGTTGCCAAACGCTACGGTACACGGGATCCATTTCGTAGACGCCCTGTTCATCTCGACCACCTCTGTCTGCGTAACCGGACTGACAACGATCGATGTGGCAACGACATTCACCCATACGGGACATATCATCATTATGTTCCTTATCCAGATCGGCGGTATAGGAGTCATGACTTTCACCAGCTTTTTCGCCCTTTCTTTCATGGGACATTCGTCTTTCACCAGCAAGCTCGTATTGAAAGACATGCTGAACGAAGACCGGGTGAACGGACTGTTCCGGGTGATCCTCAACATCCTGTTCGTGACATTGTTTATCGAAGGCGTAGGGGCCTACCTGATTTACCTGGACATAAAGGGGGCTTTGCCGGGAGGCACGCGGGAAGAAGTGTTCTACGCTGTGTTTCATGCCGTTTCGGCTTTCTGTAACGCGGGGATCTCGACCCTGAGCGGCAACCTGTACGACCCGCTGGTCGCCCAAAAGTACAACCTGCATGTCTGGATCGCCCTGCTCATCGTATTCGGCGGATTAGGCTTCCCGATCGTCTTCAACTACCTGAAACTGTTACAACATTTGCTTGTCAACACGTTCAGGATCGTGATCGGGCAACAGAAGCATTACATCCATACCCCCCGAATTATCAATATCAACACGTATATCGTGATGATCAGTACGTTGGCATTGCTTGCCGGCGGCACCTTGTTCTACTATCTGCTGGAAATGGACAATACGCTTGCCGGATTGCCGTTCAGGGGACAGCTCGCCAATGCGTTCCTGGGAGCCGTCACCCCGCGTACGGCCGGGTTCTGCGTCGCGGATATGGGGACGCTGGCCACCGGGACGCTCATGCTCACACTGATCCTGATGATAATAGGCGCCGCTCCCATGTCTACCGGCGGCGGTTTGAAGGTAACGACCGTCTGTGTCGCCCTACTGACCGCGCACAATGCCGCCCGTGGAAAAGAGAATGTGGAAATCCGCAAACGTGAAATATCACCGGAAACCATACGCAGGGCTTTCGCCACAATCGTTTTCTATTTCTGCTGGCTGGGGTTGGCCGTCTGGGTACTGTCGATTACCGAAAAAGGCGTTTCGGTCTTTACCTTGACCTTCGAGGTCGTGTCGGCGCTCAGCACGGTAGGGTTAAGTTTGAATTTCAGCCCGTTGCTGAGCGTTTCGGGGAAACTGGTCATCATCTTCACCATGCTGGTCGGGCGTATCGGCATACTGACCTTCTTTATCAGTTTCTATAAGGAACATAAAAAGAAGAATTACACCTATCCACAGGAAAATATATTAATGTAACATAAAGAATACAATATGAAATATTTAGTAATCGGATTAGGAAACCTGGGACGTGCCATCGCCGAAAGCCTGACACGTATCGGAAATGAAGTGATCGGCGTAGATATCAACCCGCACAAGATCGAAGCGGTCAAACATACCATCTCCGGAGCAATCGGCCTCGACACGACGGACAAGGACGCCTTGAACACGCTGCCTCTGAACGAGATGGATGCCATCTTCGTCACCTTCGGCAAAGACTTCGGGACCTCCATACAGACTGTAGCCCTGCTAAAAAACCTGGATGTGAACAAACTGATCGTACGAGGGATCTCTCCCATCCACGAAGCGGTGATCCGCTCGATCGGTGTTGCGGAGATTATCACTCCTGAAGATGATTTTGCCGGTATGTATGCATCGCAATCCTTACTCGGAGAACTCTTCAAACAATGGTACAGGGTGACGGACACACACCATCTCTACAAGATAAAGGCGCCGGCCACCTTTGTCGGACAGACCTTACAGACCATAGACCTGGAAGAGAATTTCGGAGTACGCCTTGTCGGTATCGAACGCCCCAGGACAGAACGCAACCTGATCGGGTTGAAGCAAACCCAATACTCCGTCATCAACAAAATCACCGGAGACCTGAGAATCGAAGAGGGGGATCAGCTCATCCTCTTCGGCAAGATGGAAGTGCTGCACAAGTTAGCAGAGATCTGATGCCGGTTTATTCTTTTTGCGGTATCCTGGATACCAAAACCTTATCTATACGGGCGCCGTCCATATCGACGATCTCGAATTCGAAGTTCAGCCAGCTCAATTTCTCGCCGGTCTTCGGTACCCGTTCCAGAATCTCCAGGATCAGGCCGCTGAGCGTATTATAGTCGTGCTCGGCATACAAATCTTCCATGTCGAAATATTCAAGGAAGTCATAGAAACTGTACTGCCCGTCCACCAGCCAGGTCCCGTCGGGCCGCTCGACGATCTCGGCCTCTTCCCCTACATCGGGAACCTGCCCGATCAGGCCTTCCATGATATCTTTCAGGGTAACGATCCCCTGGATACCTCCGAACTCGTCCGTGACGATGCCATATTTCACACGTGCCTGCTTGAACTGTTCCAACGCATTATACACACTCTGGTTTTCCGGCATAAACTCCGCCGGACGTATCACCTGGGACAAAGAGAAATCCGGCTCGTCGATACGGCCGAACAGGTCTTTCAGATAAACGACGCCTTTGATATCGTCAAACTTTCCGGCGGCAACCGGATAGATATTGAAGAGATTTTCCTGTACTTTCTCGCGTATCTGCTCGATGCTGTCCGTCAGGTCCAACCATACAAGTTCGCTACGGTGTGTCATGATAGAGCCGACATTACGGTCGCCCAGATTGAACACGCGTTCCACGATGTCCTGTTCGACTTCCTGCACTTCACCGACATCAAAGCCTTCTTTGACAATCGCCTTGATTTCTTCCTCCGTCACCCGGCTTTCTTCAGTCGCATCGGTTCCGATCAGTTTGACGGTCAATGCCGTGCTCTTGGATAACAGCCATACGAAAGGCGAGGCGATCAACGAGAGGAAATTCATAGGCTTGGCAACCAGCATCGACACCCGCTCCGCATAGCCCATGCCGATACGTTTGGGGACCAACTCGCCCATAATCAGTGTCAGATAAGTGACGATCACAACAATCGTGGTTTTGGAAACACCCAATGCGTAAGGTTCCAGAAAAGGGATATGGCGCACATGTTCAGCCAAATCAGCAGCAAAAGCCTCACCTGAATATAAACCGGTCAAAATACCGATAAGCGTAATCCCGATCTGAATAGTGGAGAGAAACCGGTCCGGTTCGTTTGCCAGTTTCAAAGCTGTTTTGGCAGATTTGTTACCACGTTTTGCTTCTACTTCGAGGCGTGCCTTACGTGCCGACACCAAAGCAATTTCCGACATAGAAAGAAGGCCGTTCAATAAGATAAGACCAATAATAATGAATATTTCCATTTGCTATATACACAGCGATTGATTAGGGAGGCGAAGATATGAAAAATAATTACTAATTTAGCCACATCATTAATGAAATCTAATAAAATATGAATTTAAGTGATCCAAAAGATTGTCTGTATTGCCAGAACAATCAGACTTTGCACGATCTGATGATCGAAGTTGCCCCCCTCTCGGTGTCCAGACTGTTCCTGTTTAAAGAACAAACGTATCACGGTCGTTGCCTGGTTGCCTACAAAGACCATGTACATGACTTGAACATGCTCAGCGACGAAGAACGGAATGCATTTATGGCCGATGTCGTACGGGTGACCCGCGCGATGCAGAAAGTGTTCAATCCGCAAAAGATTAACTACGGTGCTTATTCGGATAAACTCTCGCACCTCCATTTCCACTTGGCTCCGAAATATGAAGGAGGGCCTGACTTTGGCGGAACATTTGCCATGAACCCGCAAAAAGTTTACTTGACGGATGCGGAATACCGGGATATGGTTGAGAAGATCAAAGAGGCGCTGTAAGGATTTATGGGATTTAAGATTTATGATTTATTTTATCGACACATAAATCATAAATCTTAAATCATGCCCTACTTACTTTACAAACGAAGATTTCAGCAGATAACCGGCACTTTTTTTCACGCCTTCAAACTGCTTGCCGCTACCGGTTCCTTCCATTTCAACGAAATAGTCTTTATGGCCGTTTGCATAGAAGTGCTTGAATATCTGCTCGAAGTTCATCATGCCGGAATCACCCAAGACATAACGGTCTTTGATATGAAGCACTTTGATACGGTCTGCATATTTCTGGATATACTCGACCGGATCCTGTTGGCCCATAACGGCCCAGTAAACGTCCATCTCAAAGAAAACCAATGACGGGTCGGTATTCGCCAGGAAAATGTCATAGACCTTTTCTCCCTTGTTGTTACGTCCGAACTTCATTTCCTTGCCGCCGGGAACCACCTTTGCAAATTCCATGTCGTGGTTATGGTAACCGAACGGGATACCGGCCGCTTTCACGATCTTTCCGGCTTCGTTGAAGACTTCACAGACATATTTTGTTTCTTCCACATTACGGGTAATGGGCTGACCGGGCTGAACCAGGTATTTCACCCCTATCTTGGCATGGTCGTCAGCCGTCTTTTTCCAGTATTCCTTAATTTTGTCCAGATTGTCCTTCGTATATTCGCGAACGGGGGGATTCACATGCGAACTCAGGATCTGAAGTCCGGCATCATCCGCCATCTTCTTGAACTCCATCATGTCTACATCATGAATCTTCCCATTGTTATAACCGGCAAGTTCCAACGTCTGATACCCCATCTTTTTCAGTTTCTTCATTCCTCCCGGAACATCTTTGTATAGCTCTCCGCCTAAAGAATAGATTTGCAAACCGATATTCTTAGCAGCCGTCGCTTCGAGAACGGCAGATGTTGCAGGCTGTGCTGCAACGACATTCCCTGCCTTGCCGGCCATCAGGCCACCCAACGTAAACAGGGACGCATTTTTCAAAAAGTTTCTTCTATTGATCATGGTCTATTAAATTTAGATTGCTCCAAAGGTATGATTTTATTCTGAAAGTTATTTCATTTTCACCTAAAAAACGATGGCAACCTCTCCAAAATATTCCATTGCATAAATGGTCCACTTCTTGGCAGGCTTGAACCAAATTCAGACACGGGTAGGCATCTATCCGATAACCGATGCCTACCTTTTCGGGAAGCGACAGGCATCTATAGGAACAATTTCACATACAAGGATATATTCAGTTATCGTTCTTAATGCTTTCGACCGGATTAGCTGTAGCTGCTTTCCAGCTTTGGAAAATGACGGTTGCCAGTGTTATGACCATCACGACAAACAGAGCGGCTACAAACACCCACAGATAGAGGGGCGTCTTATAGGCAAAACCTTCCAACCACTTTGTCACGCCGTACCAGGCAAGCGGAGCTGACAGAACGAAACAGATCAAGACTATGGCGACATACCGTTTGCTCAACATCTCCAATATGCCGCCGACAGTCGAACCGTGCACCTTACGGATACCGATCTCTTTCTTCCGATACTGCGACTCGAACACAACCAGGCCGAACACACCTACCAGCGAAATGATGATCGCCAGCAGGCTGAACAGGAATACCATCATGCTCAGGTTCTCTTCCTGCCGGTAAAGGCTGTCGAGTATGGTATCGTAAAACTGCACATCCACCGGATAAGCCGGATCGATCTCCGCCACCGTTTTACGGATATGGCTGACCGTTTCCGCCAGGTCGGCCCCGGCTTTGATGCGTATATAAGAGACCGGCAGCAACCCCCAATAATTGATGATCAGCACGCCGCCTTCCAGGTTACCCCGAAGCGAAGAGAAATGCGTATCCTTCACCGAACCGGCGATCTCGATGGGATAGTCCTCACCCAGCCAGGGAATGATAAAGGAATCTCCATCTTTCATATCGTACCGTTTACGCATGGAGTCGAAAACGATAAACGTCATTTTCTCCCCCTTTTCATCGCTTTCCGTCAATTGCCGTCCGCCCGTGCGTTGCATCCCCATCACATCTATAAAATTCCACGACACAGGCAGAGCGTCGAGCTGTACGCCTTGATCCTTATAGCTGCCTCCCCACGTCATATAACGATCCTGAGCACCTAACTTCTGCTGGGAAAAGGCGACGTCCTCTATCCCCGGATATTCTTTCAGCTTATTGACATACAGACCCTTGCTCTCACCCTCCATCTTCCTGTTCAACTCCACGACGGCAATACGGTCTTTGTCAAACCCAAGCGGGAAATGCTGCATATACCGGTTTTGCAGGTAGATAAAGAAAGCTCCGATAATCAAGACGATCGACACCACAAACTGGAACCCCATCAATACCGTACGCAGTTTGCGTCCGGCAGGCGACAACCCGAACGATCCTTTCAAAACCAATGCAGGCGGGAACGAAGTGATATAATATGCCGGATATAAACCTGCCATCAATCCCACTGCCAATGACAACGCGCCGACCGACACCAGCAACTCCACATTATTGGCCAACGTCAGATCCGCCTTCACAAAAGCGAGTATTTCGGGACGGTTCAGCAGATAAATCAGGAACAGGGACAACAGGAATGAAAGAAAAGCGATCCCCATCGCCTCCACCAGGAGCGACAGGCGTAAAACCGCATCCGGGCTTCCCAACACTTTCTGCGTATTGATGCTCTTGATCCGCAAAGGTGTCAACGCAGTGCTGAAATTGGTAAAATTGATAGCTGCCACGACAATGATCAGAAAGGCGATCACCACCAGCAACCGGGTTGTCTCCGGGTTGCCGCTCTTGACCAGGTTGCCATCCTGAGACTCGTTGAGGTAATAGATATCTCCGAACGGACGGAGCGATATTTGCACATCTTCGTCCCCCTCATGGCTCTTGCTGAAATCGAACGTGCGGCTGAAATTTTCGGCCACCGTCGCAGGAGAAGCGTCCGGGGCCAGCATGACATAGCAATAGTAATTCCGGCTGATCCAGCTATCCTTCGTCTTGTCATCGTTCAGAGCCGTATAAATGATGTTATTCAATTGCGTATTGCCGGGAAAATCTTTATACACGCCTCCTACGACCAGGAAACCATCAGCCTTCTTACCCCACATGCTTTCCTCCATATTCAGCCGCTTCCCGACCGCCGGATCATGGCCGAAAAACTTGCGTGCCATGCTTTCCGGGATCAGCACATTCTCGCCATCTTTGAGGCAATCGGCTCTCCCTTCCAGCATCTCGAAACGGAACATGTCCGTGATTTCAGGATAACAGGTAATGAAAGACTCTTTAAAACCCACTTTGTCCTGCCCCTGCATAATCGTAAAATAGTAGTCGCCGGTATAAGGGCAATACAAAGTCGCACGCTCGATCAGAGGCGACGAAGCGATCACCGCATCAATAAACGGGCGGCTATGGATGATCAGTCCTTTATAGTCCTTCACATCCACCTCGACGCGGTAAATACGCGAAATGTTCGGATGGCAACTGTCGAACGTACGCTCGTAGCGAACCTGCATCATGATTATGATAAAAGCCGCAAAAGAGACCGACAATCCGACTACGTTTAAGGTCGTAGCCAGCCTAAACCTTCTCAACGCGCTTAGGAAATTTCTTAGAATCGTTTTCATCTCCATTAATTTTATTAGATGGTCCTCAATGGCAACCCTATTTTACAGGAACCGCTATTCAGATAAACTCGTTCACCGACGAGACGATGCTACCATCGAACAGGTTGATGATCCGGTGGGCGAAACTGGCATCGTGCTTGGAGTGGGTCACCATGACGATCGTGGTGCCTTCCCGGTTCAGTTCGGTGAGCAGTTGCATCACTTCAGCACCGTTCTTGGAGTCCAGGTTACCGGTCGGTTCATCGGCGAGGATGATCTTCGGATTCGAAACGACGGCGCGGGCGATAGCCACACGCTGTTGCTGACCTCCGGAAAGCTGTTGCGGGAAGTGGCTGGCACGGTGGCTGATATTCATGCGTTTCAGGATATCGTTCACCATCTGCTTACGCTCGCCGGCCTTTACTTTCAGGTAGGTAAGCGGGAGTTCCACGTTCTCGAACACGTTCAGTTCGTCGATCAGGTTGAAACTCTGGAACACGAAACCGATGTTGCCTTTGCGAACCTGCGTGCGTTCTTTCTCCTTGAGATGCCCGACTTCCTTATCCGCCAGGTAATAATCGCCCGACGTCGGGTTATCCAACAACCCTAAGATATTCAGCAATGTAGACTTGCCACATCCGGAAGGCCCCATGATAGCCACAAATTCGCCATCTTTCACTTCCAGGGAAACATTATTCAATGCAATCGTCTCCACCTCTTCCGTACGGAAAAACTTACTTAAACCTTCGATCTTTATCATGACTTTTTCGATTTATGATTTTATGTTTTAATTCTTGCCTCTTAATTCTTTAATTACTCTGATTTTATGTTCTTTACCGGATTCTCGTTAGCGACATGCCAGTTCTGGTATGTCACCGTTATAGCCGTGATCACACCTACGATGAGGAAAGCCAGCGGCAACACCCACCAATACATCGGCGTACGGTAGGCGAAGTTCTCCAACCAACGGTGTACGCCGTACCAGGCGACCGGAGCGCCGAGGACAAAACATATCAGCAAAATCCAAAAATAGCTCACGTTGAACATATACAAGATCTCTCCCGTCGTCGATCCCAACACCTTGCGCACGGCGATCTCCTTCCGCTTGTATTCGCTCTCGAAGACGACAAGGCCGAACACGCCCACAATCGAGATAAAGATAGCGACAAGGCTGAACAAAGTGATCAAAGAACCGATCTTCAATTCCTTTTCATAGGTACGCTGCAAAATTTCGTCATAGAAACGGACCACAAAAGGATACTCCGAATCGAACTTTTTCAGCGACTCGCGTACATGCTCCATCCCGGCACGAAGATCACTGCCCGCCTTAAACTTCACGTATGCGGCATTATAATAGTTGCCTTCCTGCCCCCACTGGTATTTACCCCAAAGATAGAAAGCCATCGGAGCGACCTCCTGGCGGAAAGAGGCGAACTTGATATCCGGGATAAAACCGATAATTTCGGAACCGTCGATATTGTCATTCAACTTCAAGTCGTACTGAGCCTTCGCCTTTTCGTTGAATATATAGCAGCCTGTCTCCTTCTGATCGTCTTCCGGACGGAAATCACGGCCTTCCTTGACCTCTATGCCCATCACCTTCAGGAAAGAAGAAGAAACAGGAAGACACTGGAAGTTGATATTATTTCCATTATAGTCACGCCCCCATCCCATATACTGGTCCTGGCTTGAAAGCAGAAATTGGGAGTAGGTCACGTCCTCCACGCCGGAGAACGATTTCAACTGGTTCGTGAAAGCATCCCGATCCTTATTGATCTTATCGTTCAAATGCACGATAATCATCTCCTCCTTGTCGTAGCCCAACGGGGCATTTTGCATATACCGGTTTTGCAGATACATAAACAAGGAACCGATAATCAGGATAAAAGAAGCCACAAACTGGATTCCCACCAACACGCTCCTCATCCGGCGTCCGGCAAGCGAGAGGCCGAAACTCCCTTTCAACACCAAGGCCGGCGGGAAAGAGGTGACATAGAAGGAAGGATAAAGACCGGCCAGTACGCCCACGATCGCCGCGATCACCGCCGTACCGGCTATGATCATCGGCTGTGCCCCGAACGAGATATCGGCATCCACCAGCGAGGCCACCGGAGTTTTCGGTGCTATGTACAAGAAAAGAAGCGAAAGCAGATACGCAAATAGGCTGACGCCAACCGCCTCAGCCAACAAGCCTCCACGCAACGTACGCTCGGAACTGCCCAATACCTTCTGCGTATTGATACTCTTGATACGCATAGGGGTCAACGCCGTGCTGAAATTGGTAAAATTGATACCGGCGATAATAAGGATGACAAAAGCGATGGAGAAAAGCACAAGCAATGTCTGGCGGCTCGCTTTCGGCATCGAATCGAAATCCACGTTATTCAGGAAATGGACATCCGGCAAAGAGGTCAGGCGAAGGTCTAAACTCTCTTCATCTCCCCATTCGAAATCTTCGCCAAAGACTTCTTTCGCATTAAAATTATTTTTAAAATTGTCCAAGACATTCTCCTTATTGGCCGGATCGTCGAGACGGACAAAGAAAAAATAATTCCAGTTTCCCCAGTTATCATAGTTTTCCTTCGGACTCATCGATGTGTACATTACGTTCTTCAAAGCAGAATTACGGGGAAAATCCCTATATACCCCTTTTACGATTCTCGCATCTTCCATAGGATTGGTTGAGATCAACTGCTTGCCGATCGCCGATTCCTCTCCGAAAATCTTTCTCGCCATGCTTTCCGGAAGGATCACGCTGTTGGGCTCATCCAAAGACCGTTCGTTTCCTTCGAGCATATCGAAGCCGAACACTTTCAAGACTTCGGGAGTCACGTTCCACGCATCTTCCTTATAACTCGTCCGCCGTCCGCCATCCTCTATATGGAAAAAACGGCTATCGGTCCAGGAACTCAAAAGGCATCCCCCTTTTATATGGGGAGACGATTCGGTAAACGTCCGTGCGAACGGACGACAGATAATGGCTTGCGACCCTTTGCTTCCGTGCACGATATCCACCCGGAAGATAGCGTCCGCATCCCGCTGGCTGCGATCGAACGTATAATCATAGTTCACCTGCATCATAATGAGCATAAAGGCCACAAAAGCAATGCTTAACCCCAACACATTCAAAACAGAAGCCGTCTTGAACCGACGGAGCACACTAAAGAAATTTCGCAAAATCGTTTTCATACCTATTATTTATTTTATTCACTTTTAAGACTGTCGACCGGATTCGCATTCGCTACACGCCAACTCTGAACCGAAACAGTCAACAGCGTTATGGCCGTTACCGACACAAACGCCAGCAAAAAAATCCACCACGAAAGACTCACCTTATATATAAAACTTTCCTGCCAACGGACTATTGCATAATAGGCGATCGGAACAGCCACAACGAAACAAGCCGTCGTGATTTGCAAATACGCTTTATTAAAAAGACGCAACAATTCGCCGACCGTTGCACCGAAAACCTTCCGGACACCTACTTCTTTCCGTCTATATTCGCTTTCGAGCATCACGACTCCGAACACGCCGATCAAGGAGATCAAAACCGTCACCAGGCTGAAAAAGGTGATCTGCCGGCCGGCACGGAGTTCCTTTTCGTAGAGATAGTCTTGCATCTCGTCGAAAAGGCTGAGACTGGGCAGGTAATTCGGGTCTATCTCGTGAAGGGATGCTACAAGAACGGTTTTAAGGTTCGCGTAGTCGGCGCCGGCACGAGTACGGACCATCAACTGAGAAAGCGAACCGACCATTTGATTCTTGCCGACATAGAAGGCAAACGGCTCCGTGATGCTTTTGAAGGAGTTGTACTTCAAGTCCGGCATAAAACCGGCCACCTGTTCCCGTGTATGAAATTCACCCCAATCACCGGTCATGTCAAAAGACAAGACATCCCCCGGTTCCATCTCATACTGCTTACGCGCCATCTCGTTAAAAATATAAACTCCATCCCCCAACACATCTTCAGGTTGAAAATCCCGTCCGGCAGTCGGTTTGACGCCCAGCACCTCCAAGATCGAGGGATCGGCTTGAATCGTCAGATAATTAATCATTTCGCCTTTATGCGAACGTCCCAAACGGGCGTAATTATCTGTCGCCCCGATCAGGTGCGAAACCATAGAGACAGACTCGATATCCGGTATTCGTCCCAATTTTTGCCGGATCAGTTCCGGTTGTCCCTGCAATTTGTTTGTCAGGTTATCGGCCACGACCACCTGCTCCTTATCAAATCCGAGCGGCATACGAAGCATTTGCCTGTTTTGCAGGTTTACAAACAAAGCCCCGATGATCAGGATAAAGGAAACAATAAATTGCAAGCACACCAGACAATTACGCAGCATCTTCCCTTTCGGGGACAAACCGTAATTGCCTTTCAGCACCAAGGCCGGCGGAAACGAAGTGATATATCGTGCAGGCCAGTAACTCGCCCCCACCCCGATCAGGATGACAAACACCCCTGCCCCGATGACCAACGGAAGCCTGCCTTTCAAGGATAGCCCGCCGACCACAATATCTGCAAACGAAGTCAGAGAAAGATTATACACATAAAACAAAGCCAACAGATAAGCCGACAGGCAAATCCCGACAGCCTCCAAAACCAACGAGAAGCGGATCGCCCCGACAGAGCCTCCCAACACCTTCTGCGTGTTGATGCTCCTAACCCGCATCGGGACCTGCGCATTGCTGAAGTTGGCAAAATTGATAGCAGCGATCACGACGATCAACAAGGCTATGCCCGACAACAAACGCATCAACGCATAGCTGCCTTTCTGTTTCTGGGTGTCGAAGCTGCAATCCGTCTCGAAATAGACATCGGGAAGAGCGGTCAACCGCAAGTCCATCGTCTCCCAAGTCAACTGCTCATGATGGAAGTTACGCTTGAAATTGTCGATCAATCCATTGCTGGAAGCCGGATTATCCAGGCGGATATAGCATTCGAAATTATTCTGTGTCCAGCCGCCTTTGCCGTAACTGTCGGGAATTTTCCGGTAGATGGCATTCCTGACGATCGAATTATCCGGAAAATCCTTATAGACGCCGCCGACGGTGGCAGTCCAGCCTTCACCGATGATCTCCTTGCCCGATGCGGACGATGAACCGAAGAATTTCCGGGCCATGCTTTGCGGTATCAATACCTGACCTGCGATATCCAAAGCACGGCGTTCGCCTTCCATCATGGTAAACTCGAATACGTCGGCGTAATCGGCGGAAACGGGGTAAAGGTTTTCCAAGAAGGGCCTGCGCTCACCGTTATGTTCGACCGTCACATTCTCTTTATCGACAAACCCGTTCAGGAACGCCCCTTTCTCTATATGCGGCGACGAAGCGGTGAACGCCTCGATCAGCGGACGGCTCAGACAGGCTTGCGCCCCGGACTCCCCATGTGTGATCTCCAGCCTGTACAAGCGATCGGCATGTTGATGGAAACGGTCGAATCCCCATTCATACGTCACCTGCATCATCAAAATAAGAAACACGGCAAAAGCGACGGACATCCCTATCAGATTCAAGGCTGTCGGCAACCTAAAGCGCCGCAACGCACCGGCAAAGTTATGTAACAAAGTCTTCATACTATATTTTATATTTCACCTTCAAATAAAACAAAAAACGTGCCACTCCTATTAAACATCAATAAATCAACAATATAAAAACAGACAAAGCCGATAATAGTGTCAAAAAATTAGACACCGCTGTCCATTTATTGGACACTTCATGCGATTGCTATGCCGTCAATCAGGAGGTATCAAAAAGCAACATTAAAATTACAAAATAAACAATAAGTCCCCGAAAAACGCCATTCGCATCTAATCGGCAATGCAGCAACGATTTGCACAAAAAGCATGTTTCTTAAAAAATATTACCATTGCGGGAAATTCGAATTATATGGGGTAGAAAATCAAAATAGACGGGATAGTAGTTTCGATTCGGACGAATGTATATTTTTCAATCTATACAATAAGGTCCAAAAGACAAAAAGTCCCGATGAAAAGAATTCGTTCCAGACACCGGTTTCGATTTTTACCTAAAAGAACAACCCGATTCTACCGGAATCCGTTATCTTCGTACGTTCAATTCATTTTTCAACGAAATCGAGGAAAAGGCAATGTTATTTCTATTTTTCATAAAGCTGCTGACAGGAATAGTCCTGTATCTTACCGGCCCCCGGCCACTCTTTCCCGAAGCCTGTTCCACCCTGCTCTATTCTTCCGACGGGCAGTTGTTAGGAGCACGGATCGCACCGGACGGGCAATGGCGTTTCCCTCCGGCGGACACCCTTCCCGACAAGTTCGTGACTTGCCTGCTGACCTACGAAGACAAACGCTTCTACCGCCATCCCGGAGTAGACCCGGCCGCCATCGTCCGGGCCATGCGGATCAACCTCAGCCGGGGCAAAGTCGTCAGCGGGGGAAGCACGATCACCATGCAACTGGCACGCATCGCACGGGGGAATCGCAACCGTACCCTGTATGAAAAAATAGTCGAAACCGGCTATGCCCTCTTCTTGGAAACAACCTTCGACAAGGATGAAATCCTGAAACTCTATGCCTCGCACGCCCCGTTCGGAGGAAATGTCATAGGCATCGAAACGGCAGCCTGGCGCTATTTCGGGCGAAACGCCGCCGACCTCTCGTGGGCCGAGAGCGCCACTCTTGCCGTCCTGCCCAACTCGCCCGCGCTGATCCATCCCGGACGTAACCGGGCACGGCTGAAAGCTAAACGCGACAAACTCCTGGCTGTATTAAAGGAAAAAGGGATACTGGATGAAACCGAATACGGACTGTCGCTCCTCGAACCGCTTCCCGAAGCACCCGTGCCCCTGCCCGACGAAGCCCCCCACCTGCTCGAACGGTTGGCAGCCGACACTCCGGGAACGCGTATCACGACCTCCGTCAGCCGGATGTTACAACGGCAGACCCAAGAGATCGTGAACCGCTACGCCCGTGACTACGCCTCCAACCACATCCACAACCTGGCCGCCCTTATCGCCGATGCCGAAACGGGCGAAGTGCTTGCTTATGCGGGAAACGTCACTTTCGGGGGCGATGCCCGCACGGGGAACCAGGTCGACATCATCACTTCGCCACGCAGCACGGGCAGTATCCTGAAGCCCTTTCTTTATGCCGCCATGCTGCACGACGGGCAGTTGCTCCCCGGCACGCTCGTCCCGGACGTTCCCCTGAACCTGAACGGCTTCTCGCCGCAAAACTACAACAAGACGTTCTACGGGGCGGTCCCGGCACACCGGGCGATCGAACGTTCGCTCAACGTCCCGCTGGTACGGATGCTTTCGGCCTACAACACGGGGCGGTTCATGTCGTTGCTGAAAAAGGCGGGAATGACCACGCTCCGTTTTTCCGAAGAACATTACGGGGCTTCGCTGATCTTGGGAGGCGCGGAAGGGACGTTATGGGACCTCACCGGCATGTATGCTTCCCTGGCGCGTACGCTCGCACATTACCGGATTTACAACGGACGATATGACCCGGCGGATATTCATCCGCTCACCCCTTTCCCGGCCCCTCCGGCCGATCCGGTCCGCTCTGTCGCCGACAAAAGGCTTACGGACAAGCCGCTCCTCTCCGCCGCCTCCATCTGGTTCGCCTTCGAAGCGATGTCGGCACTGAACCGCCCCGAAGAGGAGGCGGACTGGCAACAGTTCGGCTCCATGAAGCAGGTGGCCTGGAAAACGGGAACGAGCTATGGCGGGCGGGATGCCTGGGCGATCGGGACAACCCCGCGCTATACGGTCGGCGTATGGGTGGGCAACGCTTCGGGAGAAGGCCGGCCGGGACTGACAGGCGTGGGCAATGCCGCTCCCGTCCTGTTCGACCTGTTCTCGCTTCTCCCGGGAAGCGGCTGGTTCGACATGCCTTACGACGAACTCCTCCCGATGGCGGTCTGCCGTCTCAGCGGGCACAAGGCTTCTGCGATCTGCGACCGGGTGGACACGCTCTATATGCCTCGCTCGGCCGACAAAACGGAGGTCTGCCCCTACCATCGTCTTGTCCATCTTTCGGCGGACGGCCGTTTCCGGGTGAACAGTTCATGCGAGCCGGTCAGCCGGATGATCGCGCGTCCGTGGTTCGTACTGCCTCCTTCCGAAGAATATTACTATCGGAACTATCATATCGACTACGTGCCTCTGCCTTCTGTGAAACCGGGATGCGGCGAGGACCGGAACCGGCAGATCGAACTGATCTATCCGGAACCGGGCGCCATCCTTTATCTTCCGAAAGGCTTCTCCGGCAAACGGGAGCAATTCGTGTTCAAAGCCGCTCACGCCCGTCCGGATGCCATCCTCTACTGGCATCTCGACGAAACCTATATCGGCGAAACGACAGACCACCACCAGATCAGCAGCTCCGCCTCTCCCGGCAAGCACCGCCTGACGCTGATCGACAACCAAGGGAATCGAAAAACAATATGGTTCGAAGTTAAATAAACCTTCGTTTGCCCAACCAGCCGTAACTTTGATTCTGTGAGTTCCGGGTAAACAAATGCGGGCGCTACCTGTTTTTTTATAAAAGACGTCTTTCATTAATTACAACTTAAAAAAACACAGAATTGATATGAAACGTATATTTTTAACGGTAGCACTCGCAATGGGAAGCATTGCCGGCTATAGCCAGACAGATGATAAAGGTTATGAAGAGGGGAAATGGGTATTGAAAGGTATCACAGGTATAAATATGTCACAGACAGCCGTCAGCAACTGGTCCGCCGGTGGCGAAAACTCCTTTGCCGGGAATGCCTATCTGAACGGTTCGCTTACGCATAAAAGCGGGAACTGGCTATGGATCAGCAATCTCGGACTGGACTACGGATTGACGAAGACCAAATCACAGGGCGTACAGAAAACATCCGACAAGATCGCCTTCTCCACCCAGTTAGGCTACCAGGCAAGCGAGAAATGGTATTACACGGCGATGGCCGATCTCAACACCCAGTTCTATAAAGGGTATAACTATCCGGACAAATCGCATTATATCTCCAAATTCTTCGCACCCGCCTATTCCAATATCTCTTTAGGCATGGATTTCCGCCCGAAAAGCAACTATTCCCTCTACCTCTCCCCTATTGCAGGAAAACTGACATTCGTGGAAGACGACTATCTGTCCGATGAAGGTGCGTTCGGTGTCGATCCCGGCGACCGTTTCCGGGCGGAGATAGGAGCTTATATCAAGGCAAAAGCAGAGCAAAAGATCATGGAGAACGTGAATCTGATCACAAGCGTGGACTTTTTCACCCCTTACGACAAGCAGTTCGGTAATGTGGACGTGAACTGGGATGTCCTGATCAACATGAAGATTAACAAATACCTCAGCGCTACGCTCAACACCACGCTCAAATACGACAACGACGTGAAAACCTTTACCGATGAAGGTGAAAAACACGGCGCCAAAGTGCAGTTCAAAGAAGTCTTAGGTATCGGCATAGCTTACAATTTCTGATAAAAAGCGGATAGTTGCCTCTCTTTTTTCAAAAAAACCCGCCGTAATCGGTTGCAGTATTCAAAGAAAGGAGTAAATTTGCACGTTGAAAATAAAAATGATTAGAAATGATCAATAAGATTAACGCTCTGCTTAAGGAAGTAGAGAACCTGAAAGCGGCAAACGCTGAAGAACTGGAAGCATTACGCATAAAATACCTCAGCAAAAAAGGTGAAATATCTTTGCTGATGAACGATTTCCGCAACGTGGCGGCAGATCAGAAGCGTGAAGTCGGCCAGCACCTCAACAAACTGAAAGAGGCAACCCAAAATAGAATAAACGAGCTGAAAGCCAGCTTTGAGAATGTACAGACGACGAACGATGACATCGACCTCACCCGTACAGCCTATCCTATCGAATTAGGTACCCGCCATCCGCTTTCACTCGTAAAGAAAGAAATCTGCGACATCTTCGGACGTTTGGGATTCAGCATTGCTGAAGGACCGGAAATCGAAGACGACTGGCATGTGTTCTCTTCTCTGAACTTTGCAGAAGACCACCCTGCCCGTGACATGCAGGATACTTTCTTTATCCAACACAATCCGGACGTATTGCTTCGTACACACACTTCTTCCGTACAGACACGTGTCATGGAGAGCCAGGAGCCTCCTATCCGTATCATCTGCCCGGGACGTGTATATCGTAACGAAGCGATCTCCTATCGCGCACACTGTTTCTTCCATCAGGTAGAAGCTTTGTATGTGGACAAAAACGTTTCTTTCGCCGACCTGAAACAGGCTTTGCTGTTCTTCGCCAAAGAGATGTTCAGCGCAGATACGAAAATCCGCTTGCGCCCATCTTATTTCCCGTTCACCGAACCTTCCGCCGAAATGGATATTTCTTGTAATATCTGTGGAGGAAAAGGCTGCCCGTTCTGTAAAGGAACCGGGTGGGTGGAAATCCTCGGTTGCGGTATGGTAGATCCGAATGTACTTGAAAACTGCGGTATCGACAGCAAGGTATATTCCGGTTATGCTTTAGGAATGGGTATCGAGCGTATAACAAACCTGAAATACCAAGTAAAAGACTTACGCATGTTCTCCGAAAACGATGTTCGTTTCCTGAGACAGTTTGAGTCAGCCAATTAAGTTGAGAACCTAAATCATTTACCATCTTCCCCGGGTCCTTAACCAGCCCGGGGAAAAACACACTAAAAACGTAAAATGGTATGATAAAGGTTTTACTGCTTATAACAGGAGGGGCAATCGGCACCGTATTCCGCTACGGAGTTTCCACGTGGGTACAGCGTTCGATGCTACACTCCTTCCCTTTCGGGATACTTTCGGTCAATGTGATCGGCTCTTTTCTGATCGGCTTCTGCTGGAGCATAGCTGAAACCTGTAATCTATCTGCGGGCGCAAGAGTATTCCTCTTCACCGGACTGTTCGGCGGATTTACCACATTCTCTTCGTTTGCATTGGATACGATGTCGCTGATGAAAACAGGCGAATATAAACTGGCATTTCTGAATCTTCTCGCCAGTAACGTGTTAGGATTGTCAGCCGTGTTCTTAGGACTGCTTCTTGGTAAAAATGTTATGTCATTAACGAAATAAGATATGCGTAAAGAGGAACGATATAAGGGAGTCTTGAACTGGTTCAACGAGCATGTGCCGGTTGCCGAGACAGAGTTGCATTACGACAATCCGTATCAGTTGCTTATCGCCGTGATCCTGTCCGCCCAATGCACGGACAAGCGGGTAAATATGATCACTCCCGCCCTCTTCCGGGACTTCCCGACTCCCGAAGTCATGGCCGCTTCCACCCCGGAAGTGATCTTCGAATATATCCGGAGCGTCTCTTATCCCAACAACAAATCGAAACATTTAGTCGGCATGGCGAAGATGCTGATGTCCGATTTCGGCGGTGTCGTACCATCCGATATCGACGAGTTGCAAAAGTTGCCCGGCGTAGGCCGCAAGACGGCAAACGTCATCGCCTCGGTGGTCTACAACAAGCCGGCAATGGCTGTCGACACACATGTGTTCCGCGTAGCCAACCGCATCGGCCTGACGAACAACAGCAAAACCCCGTTGGAAACGGAAAAGGAGCTGGTGAAGCACATCCCGGAAGAACAAATCCCGATCGCCCATCACTGGCTGATCCTGCACGGGCGTTACACCTGCATCGCCCGCAAGCCCAAATGTGAAGGATGCGGCCTCAAACCCTGGTGCAAATATTTCCTGAGCCCCGAGAAAACATAACGTACAATGAAAGCTGACAAGCGGGAAATAGTGACATTCGTTATAGCTGCTCTCGCTACGCTGGTGGCAGTCTGGTTCTTTTTAGGCAAAATGCAAAAAGAGAAAGAGACGGTGCGGACCGATCTATATACCTTGGTCGCTCCGGCATCGGATGCCGTGCTACGCGTAAACCGCCCTTCCGCCTTTGCCAAATACATTTTATCCCGCGAGCGTGAACATGCAGCTTTCGCCTCCAAAATTCCGGAGATCTACCTTTCCGTTATCCGGAACAATCCGGATCTTCCTCCGATGCTTTTCTCCTTCCATCCGCAAGGTGTCGTATTGTATATGCAGGCAGACGGGCAAACGGTCGGACGGATCGAAAAGAACACGTTACAAAAGGCTTTCGGTGCATTTGCCCCACAGAAGCAAGTTAAAGAAGACATTACTTTCACCTATTATCCGGAGGCAGGCAACCACTTCTTCGGTTATTACCGATATCAGGGAATCTGGGTTGCCAGCTACAGTAAAAAGCTATTGGAAGAAGTCGCCCGGATACAGCGGAACAGACAAAACTACCTGCTCCCCGACCAGGATCGCCTGCGCAAAACATTCGACCCGAACGCCCCGCTGAACCTGATGATACAGGCAGACAGCCTCAACCTCTACGTCGCCCTGCCTGATTCCAGCGAATGGCGCATCCGCAACTGCTGGCTGGGCGCCGACCTGTTCAGTAACGAAAACCACCTCTGCTACTTCGGCAGCCTCCCTCATAATGCAACTGCCGACAGTTTATATGCTCCGCTGGGAGACACGCTGGCAAAGCGGATGGAACAGGCATTTCCGCAATTCAGCGTCACCAATCAAACGAACAAGGAGAATGGCCGGGTCTTTTATACCGGATGTTTCAATCCCGAATGATAAACAGGCACTATAGATCATCCCTGTAGCAATTTCTTCAACATCTCCAACGCCGTCCCCGCCGCCAACCGGATATTCTCTTCGCGTTCCGTACCGAAATGGCAACATTCGGACAGGACCTTGTCTTTCAGGGTGGCGGCAATCCAGACGGTCCCGACCGGCTTTTCCGGCGTACCGCCACCGGGACCGGCAATGCCGGAAGTGGCAACCGCACAGTCGCAACCTAACACACGGATCGCTCCTAACGCCATCTGCTCGACGACCGGACGACTGACTGCCCCGTACTGCGCCAAGCTCTCTTCCGAAACGCCTAAAACATGATGTTTCACTTCATTGCTGTAGGAAACGACTCCCCCGCAAAAGTAATCGGAGCTGCCGGCCACACGTGTAATCAGATGTGCAATATATCCGCCGGTACAACTTTCAGCCGTTCCCATCGTCAGATGGCGGGAACGAAGCAACCCGCCTATTTCTTTTTCTATAACCATTCTTATCTTCTTTACCTTTTCCCTATATCTTATGAAAGGTTTCCTATAGGGGAAAATTTTGTTTCATGCTGAGGAAACTTTTGTTTCATGCTGAGGAAACTTTTGTTTCATGCTGAGGAAACTTTTGTTTCATGCCCATGAAACTACAGACACGTTACCTCAGCTTCGCCTCTACCCTAGCAAAGGGAGCGGCATCCATCGGGCAGAACTGCTTGTCGAGATACTTGTAATACCCCGTTATGGCAACCATCGCCGCATTGTCCGTCGTGAAAGAGAATTTCGGGATATGCACCTTCCAGCCAAAACGCTTCGCATGGTCGAGGAAAGCGTCCCGCAAGCCGGAATTGGCCGACACGCCACCGGCAACGGCCACCTCCTTGATGTCCAGGTCTTTCGCAGCCCGGCGCAATTTATTCATCAGGATATCGATCACCGTCGCTTGCAAAGAGGCACAAAGGTCCTGCTTGTTCTTTTCGATAAAATCGGGATCATCCTGTAGTTTGTCACGCAAGGTATAAAGGAAAGAGGTCTTCAATCCGCTGAAACTATAGTCGTAACCGGGGATATGCGGCTTGCTGAATGTAAATGCCTTCGGGTTCCCTTCGTTGGCAAGTCGGTTCACGACAGGGCCGCCGGGATACCCCAGTCCCATCACCTTCGCACATTTGTCGAACGCTTCACCGGCGGCATCGTCGATCGTCTGCCCGATCACTTCCATGTCGTTGTAAGCATTCACCTTGATAATCTGCGAGTTTCCACCCGAGACCAACAGGCAAAGGAACGGAAACGAAGGAGCATGATCGTCTTCCGGCGTCTCCTTGATGAAATGAGCCAGCACGTGCGCCTGCAAATGGTTGATCTCGATCATCGGGATATCCAACGAAGCCGCCAGGCCTTTGGCAAAGGAAGTTCCGACCAGCAACGACCCCATCAAGCCCGGCCCACGTGTGAAAGCAACGGCACTCAGTTCGGATTTATCGATGCCGGCACGCTTGATCGCTTCGGCAACCACCGGGATAATGTTCTGTTGATGTGCGCGGGAAGCCAGTTCGGGAACAACACCGCCATAAGCTTCGTGAACAGCCTGACTGGCAATTACATTCGACAGCATCACGCCGTCGCGAATTACAGAGGAGGAAGTATCATCGCACGATGATTCGATTCCTAATATTGTCACACTCATATCTTCGTTTTAATTTTTGTGCAAATTAACGAAATCTATCGGGATATTGTTGTAGTTTTGTGCTTAAATATAGTAAAGATATCAAAGGACTTAAATACATAATCATCACCCTGCTCACCCTGTTCTGGATATTCTACGCGACTCCGGCTATCTTGCTGCGCATTCCCTACGTGCAGCAAAAAGTGGCAAACACGGCAACGAAAGAATTATCCGGACGCTTAGGTGTGCCCGTACGGATCGGGAATGTAGACATCGAGTGGTTCAACCGCCTGGTGCTGGAAGACCTGTATCTCGAAGATGAAAACGGAGCCGTGCTGTTCGATGCCAACCATGTGTCGGCCGGTTTCGAAATCCTGCCTTTGCTGAACGGCAAGATCGTGTTCTCGACAGTCCGCCTGTTCGGTTTCTCCGTCAGCTTGAGCAAGGAGACGCCGGCAGACAAGCTGAACCTGCAATTCGTCATCGACGCTTTCGCCAGCAAGGACACGGTGAAAAAGCAATCCAATATCGACCTGCGTTTCAACTCGATCCTGATACGCCGCGGCAATTTCCGTTACGATGTGAAGAATGCAGCCGCCACCCCCGGAAAGTTCAATGCCAAGCATATCGACATCCGGAACATAAGTGCCAAGATATCGATGAAGGCATTCAACAAGGACAGCCTCAATGCCAACATCAAGAAGATGAGTTTCGACGAAGCCTCGGGCTTTTCGCTGAACAAACTGTCGCTCAACATCGTAGCCAACAAAGACAGTGCGATCATCAATAACTTTGAAATCAAGTTGCCTGAAACAGACCTGAAAATAGACCGCGCCCATCTCCATACGCAAGAAGCAGCCAGTGCGTCCGATTGGCTGGATCATTCGCCCGTCGAACTGAACATCGCACCTTCGCAGATTTGCCTGAAAGACCTCTCCGCTTTCGTCCCGGCATTCCGCAACTTCTCAGAGGCCATCGAACTTTCGGCCGAGGCATCGGGCTACATAAACAATATCGACCTGAAGCGGCTGACACTGAAATACAGCGACAAGATGCTTTTCATCGGCAAGATGGAGATGAAAGGCATCACGCATCCGGAAGACGCCTATATCTTCGGGCAGGTCAACAAACTGTACATCACGACCGAAGGGATTTCGGGCCTGGCTAACAACTTCAACGAGCGTCCGGTCAAACTGCCCGATGCGATCGTCAAGTTAGGCACGATCAACTTTACCGGCGAGATATCCGGTTTCTTCGACAACCTGGTCGCTTTCGGCAAACTCTCGTCGGCGATCGGTTCCGTCCAGACCGACCTGATATTCGGGAAGGACAAGGAGAAGAACATCGCCGCCTACCTGAAAGGCCACCTCTCGACTTCCACCCTGCACCTGAACGAGCTTTTCCCTGACGGCAACCCGTATGGGACAGCCAAGTTAGCCGTTACGCTGGACACGCGCCGCCCTGCCAACGGGTCGTTTTCGGGTAATATCAAAGCGAATATAGACGAGTTCGAATACAAAGGCTACAAATACGAAAACATACTCCTCTCAGGCAACTTCAAGAAAAACGGGTTCAACGGCGTGCTGGACATCGACGATCCGAACGGCAAACTATATGCCGAAGGGTTGTTCCTGCATCAAGGTAAAAACTCCATGTTCAACTTCACATCGCGTCTGGAACATTTCCGGCCGGACAGTCTCCACCTGACGAATAAATACGAGGCTCCGGACATCTCCTGCTCGCTGAACGCCGACTTCACGGGAAACAATATCGACAATCTGGAAGGGAGCATTACGCTCGACAGTCTCTCCTTCATAACCAAGCCGGACAGCTTTTTCCTGAAACAGTTCAAGGTGGAAGCTACAGGCCATTCGCTGGACCGCCACCTGACCATCACCTCCGACGTCCTGAACGGCGAAGTGACGGGCGCTTACTCTTTCACGACAATCGTCCCCAGCCTTATGAAGACTCTGAAAGGATATGTCCCGGCTCTGGTCAACGTCACGCAGAAGAAGCAGAAGGTGATGGAAAACAACTTCTCCCTCTTGTTGACCGTCGAAAATACGGAAGCCATGTCCAACACCCTGAAACTGCCTTTTACGATGCTGAACCAGGGACGCATCACGGGACATTACAACAACCAGTACAACCGCTTCCGCTTTGAGGCCTACCTGCCTAAATTCAACATCGGCAAGTCCATGTTCGAATCCGGTTACCTGGCCTGTGACAACCCTGAAGACAGGATAAACTTGAAACTCAAGGCTATCAATTATAATGCCAAAGGCTTGCGCAACTACATGGACCTGAAAGTAGATGCAAAAGACAACCGGATACAGACGCGGATCGGTTGGGCGAACAACAAAGAACGATTGTTTAAAGCAGACCTCTCCGCCTCCACACTCTTTATCGAGGAAGAGCAGGAAAAAGGGCCGGCCAAACTACGTACGGAAATCTCGCTGAACGAGAGCCCGCTGATCCTGAACGATTCCATCTGGCACATCGCCCCGTCCACCGTCACCATTGCAGACGGCAAGATCGGGATACAAGACTTTTCCGTCTCCAACGGCACCGAATATCTCCACATGGAAGGAACGGTTTCGAAAGATCCGGCCGACACACTGTTGCTGGACCTGAAACAAGTCGAGCTGAGCTACATCTTCGACATCCTGAACATCCCGGTACTCCAATTTGCCGGAAAGGCTACCGGGACCTTCAACATCACCGACCTTTACGGCAGCCGGATGCTGAACACCGACCTCGAAGTACAAAACTTCTCGTTCAACCAAGTACAATTAGGACGCCTCAACCTTTTCAGCGAATGGGACGACCAGCAAAAAGGCATTCTGATGTTAGGCAGCATCTACAAGAACGATACGACCTGGACCGATGTGAGCGGTTATGTCTATCCGGTCGGCAAAAACGCAGGCCTTTCCCTCTTCTTCGGGGCAAACGACCTGAACCTGGCATTCCTGCATCCCTTCGTCGAGAATATCGCCAAGAACATGCAGGGACGGGGCTTTGGGAATATCCATCTGCACGGACCGTTCAAAGCGTTGAATGTGGAGGGAGACGCCTTCGTGCTCGACGGTGGCCTGGGTATCGAATATCTGAACACCTACTACACTTTTTCCGACTCCATCCACCTGACGCCGGGAGCGATCATCGGGCGCAACGTGACGGTACATGACAAGTTCGGCAATTCGGCAAAAGTAAACCTGACCGTCAATCATAAACATTTCAAGGATGTCAGTTTCGATGTAGGAGTCCAGACAAACAACATGTTGGTGTTCGACGCACCCCAAAAGCAGAACCCGTTGATATTCGGAACCGTTTTCGGAACCGGGACAGCCTCCATAAAAGGGAACGGGCAATTGATCAACTTCGACATCAATATGAGAAGCGATCCCAAGACATCCGTCAAACTCGACTTCATGAACAACTCTTCCGCGGCAGAATATGATTTCATTACGTTCGTGAATAAAAAGGAATTGCGGGAAATGGCACTTACCCGGCCGGTCGATTCCATAAAACCTCTTATCTTCAAAAACGAAGACGAAGGGGCGGAGTTGCGCATGAACTTCCTTCTCGACATCACACCGGATGCCGACATCGAGTTGATCATGGACCCGGTCGCAGGCGATAAAATAGCAGGAAACTGCAACGGAAGCCTCCAGATACAGTACGGTACGAAAACCGACTTACGCATGTATGGAAACATCGGGATCGTACAAGGGAACTATAATTTCAGCCTGCAACAACTCATCCACAAAAACTTCAAGATACGGGATGGCAGCATCATCAACTTCCGGGGAGATCCCTTCGAGGCAACGATGAATGTAAACGCCATCTATAACGTAACAGCCAACATACAGGACCTGGATCCCAGCCTGACATACGAAAGTTCCCGGCGCAATACGCCGGTCAATTGCGTATTGAAATTGGACGGTGTGCTGCGGAATCCGACTATCTCGTTCGACCTCGAACTGCCGAGTTCCAACGAAGAACTCCAACGACAGGTCAAAAGTTTGGTCGATACGGAAGACATGATGACCCGGCAAATCATCTATCTGCTGGTTTTGAACAAATTCTATACGCCGGAATACAATGCGCAATATAAATCGAACGATTTCAGCGCAGTGGCCTCATCCGCCCTGTCCTCCCAGATATCCAGCATCATGAACAGTTTCACCGACAAAGTGCAACTCGGCACAAATATCCGGACCAGCCAGGACGGCATCGAAGATACGGAAGTAGAAATGCTGCTGTCCAGCCAATTGCTGAACAACCGCCTCATATTCAACGGGAACTTCGGGTATAAGAACAGCTCGATAAACAACCAGAAGAATGCCTTCATCGGCGAGTTCGATCTCGAATACCTGCTGACGCCAAGCGGCGATATTCGCCTGAAGGCCTACAACCATGCCAACGATATGTATGTGATTCTAAAGCAAGCCCTGACAACACAAGGAGTAGGTATCATGTACAAGAAAGACTTTACCCGCTTCTCCGACATTTTCCGGCGGCGAAAGAAATATCCTTTAATCCCCCTACGCCCGACCCTACCGGACAGCACGCAACAAACACCGGCCGCAACAGAGCAAGTTCTTCCGACAGCAACAGAACAAACAAAAAAGTAATCCGGATTTCGCATGTATGAAAGAAGAAGTCACTTTCTATAGAAGAATACTTACATATATAATTTAGGCACGGATTTCACGGAAAACACGGAAAGAAAATATATTTATCCGTGTAAATCCGTGAAATCCGTGCCTGAAAGATCGTGATAAAGGAGTTTTGAACCTCCTTCAATGATGATATACGGTTATGCGAAGAACAGAATCAACAGCTGCGCCGTCAATACCCGGAGGAACATTGTCAACGGATAGACAGTTGCATACCCTACCGATGGAGCATCGTTGCCGGCTGTCGCATTCGAATAAGCCAATGCAGGCGGGTCGGTCGTGCTGCCGGCAATAAGCCCCATAAGCGTAAAGTAGTTGACCTTGCAGAAATAGCGGCCGATACAACCGATGATCATCAACGGCACAAACGTAATGATGAAACCGTAGCCGATCCAAGCAAAACCGCCATTATTCACAATCGTATCGACAAAACCGTCGCCGGCACTGATTCCCACGCAAGCAAGGAAAAGCGTAATACCGATCTCGCGCAACATCAAATTCGCACTCTGCGTCGTGTAAGTAATCAATTTATAATGGTAGCCGAAGCGGCTGATCAGAATAGCCACAACCAGCGGACCGCCCGCCAGGCCCAACTTGACCGGCTGCGGAATGCCTGGGAAGGTAATTGGGATACTGCCCAGCACGATACCCAACGCAATGCCGACGAAGATCGTGATCAGGTTCGGTTCGTTCAGGCGCTTCATCGAATTGCCCAAAACCTTTTCCACGTTGGAAACCGCTGTTTCGGTACCGACTACGTTCACCCGGTCGCCGACCTGCAAAGTCAGCCCCGGTTTGGCAACCAGATCGACACCGGCACGATTGATACGGGTGATATTGATACCATATAATTTACGCAGTTTCAATTGTCCCAGACGCTTACCGTTCAGTTCCGGTTTTGTGATCAGGATACGGCGGTTGACAAACTGACTCTCCATGCGGATCCACTGTTTACGTTCCATATCGATCTCTTCCCCGATAAAAGTCTTGATCGTCTCCGCATCCGTCTCGGTCGTGATAACAAAGACCTTGTCGTTTTCCTGCAATACCGTATTGGCCGAAGCTATTTCGATCTGCTTGTTGCTGTCACGCCAGACACGGGAAATAACAAAATCACGATGTTCCAGCAGGTTCGACAATTCGGCAACCGTCTTTCCGAAGATAGCCGGATTCTTCACGACCAGCGAGATCGGCTTAGCCTCATTGGTATGCGAAGAATCTTCGCTGTTCAACTGCTCGTTCTCCTTATCGAAACTTACACGGAAAATATACTTAATCAAGATAATGGACAGGATAATACCGATCACACCCAACGGATAAGCGACAGCATATCCCAGAGCAATCGTATTGTCTGACACTCCGTGCATATCGGAAAAAGCCTGCTGGGCAGCACCCAATCCCGGTGTATTCGTTACCGCCCCCGACAAAATGCCGACCATCGTAGGCATCGGGATACCGGTTGCATAATGCAGAATGACAGCTGTCACGACTCCCAGGAACACAATGCCGCACGCCAGCATATTCAGCGTAATCCCACCCTGTTTGAAAGAAGAGAAGAAACCCGGTCCGACCTGCATCCCTACGGAGTAGACAAAAAGTATCAATCCGAACTCTTTAAAAAAGTGAATCACGTTGTGGTTGATCGTAAAACCGAAATGACCTAAAATGATCCCCACAAACAACACAAGAGTAATTCCCAAAGACACGCCGAAGATCTTGACCTTACCTAATTGAATACCCGCGGCGATCACAAAGGAAAGCAGAAGTATGGAGTGGCCGATGCCCTCGCCCCATAACAAATCATTAATCCAATTCATAATAATACGTGTAGTTATAATCTTAAATTTGCCTTAAAGGTTGCAAAGGTAGCCATTTACTTTGTGTTTAACAACATATATACTATCTTTACCCACCAAATATTTTAAAAGATGAAAAAGAGCTACTATATCTTATTAGGTTTACTGGCCTGCCTCTCGCCTGTCTTCGGACAGGGCGACGCGGACTCCGTAACATCTGCATCGGAACAGGTTCCTGCGAAAATAGTCACCATCAACACGAGCGCCGGAACCCTGAAAGCGAAACTGTATGACGATGTCCCCAACCATGTCCGCACCTTTATCGAACGTGCCAAACGGGGCGAATACGACGGGACGCTGTTCACCCGTGTACTCCCTGAATTTATGATACAAGGCGGCGCTCCCGATTCGCGCAATGCCCCCGCCGGCGCCCGTTGCGGTTTCGGGGACCGGAATTCGGAGATCATGCCGGAGATGCGGCCTCACCGCTTCAATAAGCGGGGTGCGTTGGCTGCTCCCCGCCAGAACGACGACATCAACCCGCAAAAGAAATCGGATATGTCGCAATTCTATATCGTACAAGGAAAAGTCTACACCAACGGTGAACTGGACACGCTGGAAATGATCGCCAACCAGGATATCAAGGAGAAGGCCATGCAGAAGTTCTTCTATCCCGTCCGTGCCGAACTGCGCATGCAGAAAGCCAGCAACAAACGCGAATACCAGAAACGCCTGCGCAAGATCAACGCCCAAGTAGACTCGGTGGTACGCGCCACACCCGGACACCTGCTGTTCACCAAAGAACAACGGAAAGCCTACACCACTGAAGGCGGTTGCCACCACCTGGACGGCAACTATACCGTCTATGGCGAACTCATTGAAGGATTCGACGTCCTCGATGCCATCGCCGGACAAGCCCGCGACGAATACGACCGCCCTAAAAAGGACATCCGTATTATCAAGGTGACAGTAGACAATTGAAAGTGCAAAGTGAACTCTTATTTCTTAATTATTAATTAATAATATCCCCGTGCTCAAACGAGACTTCATCATGGTACAGATCGAAGAACTTGCCAAAGTAGTCCTTCAGATCATTATGAACCGCAACACAAATGCGGCCCGCCATACTCCGGAATTAATCCAAACCGTGTACAGTTCCCTCAAACTGGACCGTCCTACCCTTATGACAGCCCCGCCCGAAGAACTCATCCGCCGCCTTGACAGTGACGACAACGGCGGGATCCTCCGTCTTGAGATAGCCGTCAAGACCCTGATCGAAGAAAGCTACCTCTACCCAGACGAGGAACAGACGATGTTGCAAAAGGCCAAGACGCTCTTAGAATATATCCAAACGCACGACAAGACGTTCTCTTTGGAACGCGTGAATATGCTGGACGAATTGGAACGGCGCATTCTTTGACCGGCAGTCAAGCAGTTAACCGGTATCTCAAGGATATTCTTTATTTTTGTTCCGTACAAACATATAGAATATCAATCGTATCTTTAACCCTGAAAAAATCAACATTCATTATGGACATCACACCCCGTTTCAAACATATCCTGTCGGTTGCCGTCATCTGCCTGACGACAGTAGTACCGACTTTTTCGCAATCGTGGCCGGAGATCACGGCCAAATCGCGTCCTGCAACCCGCTGGTGGTGGCTGGGGAGCGCAGTAGATACGGCAAACCTGACTTATAACCTGGAAACCTATGCCCAAGCAGGGTTAGGAGGTGTCGAGATCACCCCGATCTATGGCGTGCAGGGAAACGATGCACACGAAATCCCGTTCCTCTCTCCCGCCTGGATGCGGATTTTGCAGCATACCCGGTCCGAATGCAAACGCCTCGGGATGGAAACGGACATGAACGCCGGAACCGGCTGGCCTTTCGGTGGCCCGATGATCTCCTTAGACAATGCAGCGACCAAAGCGATCTTCCAAGAATACGCAGCCAAAGGCGGGGATAGGCTTCGGATCACAATTGATGTGGAAGACCGGAAACAACGGGGAGTCGCCAACCTGAGCCGCCTGATGGCCTTTTCCGACAAGGGGGAACGGGTCGACATCACATCAAAAGTGAAAAACAACCGGCTCGACTGGACGGTTCCTGCGGGAAACTGGCGCCTGATAGCTTTATTCTGCGGGAAAACATTCCAACAAGTGAAACGGGCGGCTCCCGGTGGGGAAGGTTATGTAATGGACCATTTTTCAGGAAAAGCCGTCAAGCAGTATTTCGCAACCTTCGAACGGGCTTTCCGGGAAAACAAGGTTCCTTATCCGCATACCTTTTTCAACGACTCGTATGAAGTGTACGGAGCCGACTGGACCCCCAGCCTGCTTGCCGAATTCGTCCGCAGGCGCGGATACCGGCTGGAAAATTACCTGCCGGAATTCCTCAATCCCGCACGGACGGATACGACCGCCCGCATCCTCTCGGACTATCGGGAGACACTGGCGGAACTTTTACTGGAGAACTTTACCCGCCAATGGACAGAATGGGCGCACCGGGGCGGAAGCCTCACCCGTAACCAAGCGCATGGTTCGCCGGGCAACCTGATCGACCTGTACGCTACAGTCGATATTCCCGAATGCGAGGGATTCGGCCTCTCCCGGTTCCATATCAAAGGATTACGTCAGGATTCGCTGACACGCAAAAACGACTCGGATCTGTCGATGCTCAAGTACGCCTCCTCGGCTGCCCATATAGCCGGTAAAAAACATACCTCCTCGGAGACCTTCACCTGGTTGACCGAGCACTTCCGTACGTCTCTATCACAATGCAAACCGGATATGGATCTGATGTTCGTATCGGGTGTCAATCACATGTTTTTTCACGGCACTCCCTATTCGCCCCGTGAGGCGAAATGGCCCGGCTGGCTGTTCTACGCGTCCGTTAACATGTCGCCGACAAACAGCATATGGAAAGATGCCCCCGCTTTTTTCGATTATATCGCCCGTTGCCAGTCGTTTTTACAGATGGGGAAACCGGACAATGACTTTCTGGTCTATCTGCCGATATACGACATGTGGCAAGAAGCAGGCGAACGTTTCTTAGCTTTCGATATCCATAAAATGCAACAACGGGCTCCCCAGTTTATCCGCGCGATACACACCATTTACGAAAGCGGATATGATGTCGATTATATCTCCGACAACTTTATCCGGAGTACCGGCATCAAAAACGGGAAGCTGGTGACTTCGGGCGGTTCCTCATACAAGGCGCTGGTCGTTCCCGCCGTCCGTTATATGCCGTCCGATATTCTAAGTCATTTGGTACAATTGGCAAAAGAGGGAGCCACGATCGTCTTTATCGGGAATTATCCGGAAGATGTACCCGGCTTCGGAGATCTGGATAAAAGAAGAAAACGCTTTCGCCAGGCATGTGAGAAACTACCGGCAATCGCCTCTTTCGACGAAACCGCGACGAATAACCTACAAAAGGGACGGATCATCACCGGCTCCGACTATTCCCTTGCCTTGCAAGCTTGCGGTGTCGCACGGGAAGAGATGAAAACCCGATTCGGCCTGCAATGCATCCGCCGCTCGAATGCAACCGGATACCATTACTTTATCACCTCTTTGCAGGAGAAAAATGTCGACGGCTGGGTTCCGCTGGGTGTTCAGGCCAATGCCGCCATCCTTTTCGACCCGATGACGAAGGAGCGAGGTGCCGCATGCCTCCGCCAGCAGGAAGGGAAAACGGAGGTTTACCTGCAAATACCTTCCGGGGGATCACTCATATTGCAGACTTTCACCGGAGAGGCTCCCGATTGCCCGGCCTGGAATTATATACAAGAACAGTCTCTCAGCATCGGGCTGGACCATGGCTGGACTCTGAGCTTTCCCGAAAGCGAACCGGCCATTCCGGAGACATTCGTGATAGACAGTCCTGCCTCCTGGACCACGCTCGATCATCCGGACGCACGACGGAACATGGCGACCGGCCGGTACAGCCTGACATTCAGACTACCCGAAATAGCAGTCGACGACTGGATACTGGATCTGGGGGATGTACGGGAAAGTGCACGTGTCTACATTAACCGACAACCGGCCGGAACGGTGTGGGCTGTCCCTTTCCGCCTGAAAGTCGGAAATTATCTGGAGCCGGGAGTCAACCGGATCGATGTGGAGGTGACCAATCTCCCCGCAAACAGAATTGCCGATTACGACCGGAAAAAAACAACATGGCGGATTTTCAAGGAGATCAACATGGTCGACCTGAATTACCGGCAAAGACAATACGACAAATGGGAGTCGATGCCATCAGGACTTAACAGTCCCGTCCGCCTGATTCCCGTCGTCACAAAGCAGGTGTTGCCTTGACTCGTGGCGATTCTAACAGACTCCAAAGAGTAACAATTCCATACTAATTAAAGTAAAAAAGATTCTTTCTGTAAAGTTTTTACTACCTTTGGCAGTCGCAAATGAGATAGTTAGTGTTACATTAGTTTTTAAATATAATAAATTATGGCGAAGATAAAAGGAGCTGTTGTTGTAAACACAGAGCGATGCAAAGGATGTAACCTCTGCGTAGTAGCCTGCCCGTCGGATGTACTCGAGTTGCACCCGCGTGAAGTAAACAACAAGGGATACCACTATGTGTACATGAAAAACCCCGATAACTGTATCGGTTGTGCAAGTTGCGGGTTAGTTTGTCCGGACGGTTGTTTAACCATCTATAAAGTAAAAATATAATAGACAGATATGGCAGAAGAAGTAAAATTAATGAAGGGTAACGAAGCCATCGCCCATGCGGCCATCCGCTACGGCGTAGACGGTTACTTCGGCTACCCGATCACTCCGCAGTCGGAGATACTCGAAACCCTGATGGCCGAAATGCCGTGGGAAACAACCGGAATGGTCGTGCTACAGGCTGAAAGTGAAGTGGCCGCCATCAATATGGTATATGGAGGTGCTGGTACAGGTAAACGTGTGATGACCTCCTCGTCCAGTCCCGGTGTCAGTCTGAAACAAGAAGGTATATCTTATATCGCAGGAGCCGAACTGCCCTGTCTGATCGTGAACGTGATGCGTGGCGGTCCCGGTCTGGGAACGATCCAACCCAGCCAGGCCGACTATTTCCAGACAGTCAAAGGTGGAGGACATGGCGACTACCGCCTGATCACGCTCGCCCCCTCTTCCGTTCAGGAAATGGCGGACTTCGTCGGACTGGGTTTCGAGCTCGCTTTCAAGTATAGTAACCCTGCCATTATCCTGGCAGACGGCATCATCGGCCAGATGATGGAAAAAGTGGTATTGCCGCCTTTCCATACACGCCGTACAGAGGAAGAAATCATAACCGAATGTCCGTGGGCCACACAGGGAAAGACTGCCGGCCGTAAACCGAATGTCATTACATCACTGGAGCTGGATCCGGCAAAGATGGAAGAAAACAACATCCGCTTCCAGGCTAAATATCGGAAGATCGAAGAAAATGAAGTCCGCTACGAAGAGTTCCAGTGCGAAGATGCCGAATATCTGCTGATCGCTTTCGGTTCTTCCGCCCGTATCTGCCAGAAAGTGGTGGAAATCGCACGTGCGGAAGGCATCAAGCTCGGCTTGCTCCGTCCTATCACATTATGGCCGTTCCCGAAAAAAGAGATTGCCGCCTATGCAGATAAAGTAAAAGGCATGCTTTCCGTCGAACTGAACGCCGGACAGATGGTCGAAGACGTACGTCTGGCTGTAAACGGCAAGATAAAGGTGGAACATTTCGGCCGCCTCGGTGGTATTGTGTTCACACCCGATGAAGTACTGAATGCACTTAAGGAATTAATAATTGAGAATTAATAATTAAGAAATCATTTAGTCAAGCAGTCTTATTTTTTAATTCTTAATTTTCAATCATGACACGCGGAAGTAAAATTGATACGATATTGACCTGGCTATTCATGGTTTTAGCAGTAGCAGCTGTAATCTGCTACTTTGCTTTCCCTGAAAACCGCCAGCCATTTCTGTATTGTGGTGGCGCGGCGATCTGTTTCCGCTTGGTTCAATATCTGATGAGATTTATTAGCTAAATAATTACGAACATGGAAGTTAACGAAATAATTAAACCGGAGAACCTGGTATATGGAAAACCCAGGTTGATGAATGAAAATCCCATGCACTACTGTCCCGGTTGCAGTCACGGCGTGATACACAAGCTGATTGCCGAAGTGATCGCCGAAATGGGTATGGAAGATAAAACAATCGGTGTCTCTCCCGTCGGATGTGCCGTATTTGCCTATAATTATCTGGATATCGACTGGATCGAAGCGGCTCACGGACGTGCACCAGCTATCGCGACAGCCGTTAAACGACTGAATCCTGACAAGATGGTATTCACTTACCAGGGCGACGGCGACTTGGCCGCCATCGGTACCGCCGAAACAATCCATGCTGCCAACCGTGGAGAAAATATTGTGATCGTATTTGTCAACAATGCCATCTATGGTATGACAGGCGGTCAGATGGCCCCTACCACACTGGAAGGGATGCCGACGGCAACCTGCCCTTACGGCCGTAACATCGCCCTCAACGGTTATCCGTTGAAAATCGGCGACCTGCTTGCACAGTTGGAAGGGACCTGCTTGGTCACCCGCCAGAGCGTACAGACTGCCGCAGCCGTCCGTAAAGCTAAAAAGATGCTTCGCAAGGCATTCGAAAACTCAATGGCCGGCAAGGGCACTTCAATTGTCGAATTCGTTTCCACCTGTTCATCCGGTTGGAAAATGACACCAGAAAAGGCAAATAAATGGATGGAAGAGAATATGTTCCCGTTCTATCCGTTAGGAGATCTCAAGAACAAAGAATAATTAATCAGCAAATTATTGACAATGAAACAAGAGATAATAATAGCAGGTTTCGGTGGACAAGGGGTTTTGTCAATGGGTAAGATCCTGGCTTATTCCGGCCTGATGGAGGGGAAGGAAGTCAGTTGGATGCCTTCTTACGGCCCGGAACAACGGGGGGGTACAGCCAACGTAACCGTTATCCTGAGTGACGACCGCATCAGTTCTCCCGTACTGAACGAATATGATATTGCCATCATCCTGAACCAACCATCGATGGACAAGTTCGAAAACAAGGTGAAAAAAGGAGGTATCATTATTTATGACGGATATGGAATCCATACACCGGTGAAACGGACCGATGTCATTGTATATCGCGTGGATGCCATGGACGCGGCTACGGAAATGAAAAACGAGAAAGCATTCAATATGCTGATCCTCGGCGGACTGCTGAAAATCGTCCCGATGGTGAAACTGGAAAACGTATTGTTAGGCTTGAAGAAATCTCTGCCCGAACGCCACCATAAACTCATCCCGATGAACGAAGCGGCTATCAAGAAAGGTATGGAGATTATACAGAAAGTGTAATCTTGCAAAAAGAATATAAAGAGGGCGTTTCTATTTCGTAGGACGCCCTTTTGTTATATCTTTGCCCCTCATGAAGCATAGCTTATACATATTATTACTCTTGATAATATCCGCTTCGGCTCTGTATGCGCAACGCCGGCCAGGTGGAGACCGGAAAGGATTCTCACTCGGAAATCTTTCCAAATCCAATCAGGAAGTCCCTGACAGCCTGCTGATTCCCGATAGTGCATCGACAGCCAACAGACGTATCACGGCCTACCGGCTTACTCCTCTGTTGGGCGATCCTTATATTGCTCCATTGGATACGTATAAACTGAATTTCGCCAACAGCACGCTGGTGGAATCCGAATCATTGGCTGTCGGCTATCTGGCCAATACGGGATCGCCGGCACAAACCCGTATCTTTTCCGAACGCAAGGAACCGCGGGATTTCCTGTTTGCCGATGCTTACGATTATTATATTACGGACCCTCGGAACGCGCAGTATTACAATACGAAAATCCCTTACACAAACGTGATGTACACGACCATGGGGGGAAGTGAAAGCAAAAACGAACGATTGAAAGGTACGCTGACCATGAACTTCGGCCCGAAGATCAACGTAGGCGGCGATCTGGACTATATCTACAGTCGCGGATATTACAAGAATAACGGCAATAAGCTGTTGAGCTATCGCCTTTTCGGGAGTTACAAGTCGGATCGCTACGAAGCGCATGCCTACCTGAGCAACTTCAACTTCATCAATTACGAAAACGGAGGATTGGCAAACGACTCGGTAATCACCAACCCGGACCAATATTTTGCCGGCGAGAGAAACCAGGACGACCCCAAGGCATTCAATACGCGCTATCCGGTCAAAGCCTGGAACCGTGTACGCGGCAAACAGTATTTCCTCAGCCACCATTACAATCTCGGATTCGAGCGCGAGTTGGAAGGGGAAGTGGACACACTGGGAAATCCCATGAAAGTATTCATTCCCGTATCCAGTATCATTCATACGCTGGAATATCAGGACAACCGCCGCCGTTTCCGCTCGGAAGCGGATCAGAACCTGAACGAATGCTATCTGACTCCGGATGGAGACCCACGTGTGTTCGGTTTGGAAAACGGTACGGGTGTCGACGACCGTACTTCCTATTGGAACCTGCGCAATACTTTCGGACTCTCCCTCCGCGAAGGTTTTCAAGACTGGGCCAAGTTCGGCATCACCGCCTTTGCGACTTTCGACAAGCGCAAATTCCAGTTGCCGGCCCAGATACCGGGACTGTCTTACGATCCCGAATATGGAAGCGGATTAGACGCTTCTCCTTCCACCATCGATTTTCCGGTTACACAGGTGTATGACGAATTTTCAACATATATCGGAGCTGAAATCTCCAAACGCAAAGGAAACATACTGACTTACAATGCCCGTGGAGAACTTTGCGTCGTGGGTGACGATATCGGGGAATTCCGGGCAACGGGAACCCTGCAAACCAAATTCAAGTTATTTAAAAAAGACGCAACAATCAGCGCGGAAGGATACATTAAGAATGTCACTCCTTCATTTTATATGCGCCATTTCCATTCCCGCTATTTCTGGTGGGACAACCGGGATATGAACATGATCCAGCAAATCCATGCCGGAGCCAAGATCGACTTGGAGTCCACACGGACCCAACTGTCTGCCGGGATCGAAAGCATACAGAACTACGTATTCTTCAACAAACAAGGAATGCCGGAACAGAAAAGCGGAAATCTGCAGGTGATAAACGCCCGCATCAAACAGGACATCATGTACCGCGCTTTCGGATGGGAAAACGAGGTAGCCTATCAGCTGAGTAGCGACAAGAGCGTACTGCCTTTGCCTCAAATCAGCCTCTACACCAATATGTATCTGAAATTTAAGGTGGCAAAGGTATTGATGGTGCAACTGGGTGCCAATATGTATTATAATACATCCTACTACGCCCCGTATTACGAACCGGCAACACAGCAGTTCCAGGTACAGGATGAAGTGAAAGTCGGTAATTACCCGCTTGTCAATGCCTATGTCAATTTCCACCTGAAACAGGCTCGTTTCTTTGTGATGGGCTATAACCTGAGTTCCAAGTTCGTCAATCCGAACTATTTCTCGCTGGCGCATTATCCGCTGGATCCGTTCGTCCTGAAAATGGGCGTGGCTGTCACATTCAACAACTGATCATATGAAATCGAAGAAACTGATAGGAGTCTATACCGGGCTGCTGATAATCGCCGTTGCAACCATGATCATGTTATGGCGTCTGAAAACCATGTCGAAGGCAGAAGTTCTTCCACGCGATTATCCGGAGATCAAAAAAGAAGGAGTCCTGCGGCTGGTGACCGAATACAATCAATCGGGTTATTATGTGACAGGCGACACGATAGAAGGTTTTCAATACGAACTGAGCCAAGCTATCGCCCGATTATCAGGTCTGGAAGTACAGACGCTTTTGGAGATGAGTCTCGCCGAGAGTTTCGATATGCTTGAAGAAAACAAATGCGATGTCGTCGCCCGCAATATCCCGATCACCAGCGAGATCAAAGAGAAATATCTGTTCACCGAACCGATCGTCCTCAACAAACAAGTCCTGATCCAACGAACGGAAGATGCCAATAACGGACTCAAGCCTATCCGCAACCAGCTCGATCTGGCCGGCAAGACTCTATATATCCCGAAAGATTCTCCCGCCCAACTCAGGCTACAGAACTTAGGACATGAGATCGGCGATACGATTTACGTGATAGAAGATGAATTATACTCCGGGGAACAGCTTGCCATCATGGTAGCCAAAGGAGACATCGATTATGCCGTCTGCGACCAGCAGATAGCCGCCCTTTCCCAAAAACAACTCCCGGAAATAGATATCAAAACAGACATAAGTTTCACGCAACTCCAATCCTGGGCAGTCCGCAAAGACTCCCCTATCCTGCTCGACAGCCTGAACAGCTGGCTGGACCAGATACGCAAGAACGGTACATTCGACAAAATATACAAGAAATATTATAAATAATGTGCCAAACATTATCATTGGCACATTATTCATCATGCGACGGCAACACGAATGAGAAAGTCGAGCCGACCCCTAATTCTGATTCCACATGCATGGAACCGCCCATCTTAGTGACAAGTCCCTGACAGATGGCAAGCCCCAAACCGATACCTTCCACATAATCGTTCACTTTGACAAAGCGGGTAAAAAGGCTTTCCAATTTGTCCTTTTCTATACCAATCCCGGTATCTCTTACATAAAACTTCAAACATTTATCCGGCAGGCAGGTATATCCTAAAGTGATACTTCCCTCTTTAGTATTCTTAATGGCATTATTCGCAAGATTATTGATCAATTGCAGCAAACGGATGCTGTCTGTCCCAAAATGACATGCAGAACTGCCTTTTTCCATAAGCAATTGCACCCCCTCAGGCATACGGAGTTTGATAGAGGCGAATGTCGTATCCATCAACTCGTTTATATCGACCTGTTCATAACTGATCTTGATGGCATCGGCTTCAATCTTGGACAGATCGAGAATATCGTTTATCAATTGCATCAACAACTGATTATTGGTCTTGATGATCTCATAATATCCCAGACGTTCCTCGTCCGAATCGGCAAAAGCCATCAATTCGGAGAAACCGGTGATCGCATTCAGCGGAGTACGGATCTCATGGCTCATATCCGCCAGATACTTTGACTTCATCTTATCGGCAAGTTCCGCCTTATGCCTGGCTTCTTCCAGGTTCAGTTCCTGCCCTTTGCGCTCCTGTATGTTGATCGTACATCCCAAGATCACAAGCGCCCTTCCCTGTTCATCCCGTTCGTAAACGGTTGCCGACGATTCGCGCCAATGATAATTATCCATCCCCGGATACTTCACACGCAACTCGATTTTCACTTCCGACATCTCTCCCGAACACAACTTCCGGAAAGCCTCATCATGCATCTCCCTGTCGTCAGGATGAACCCGCGCGGCAAAGCGAAGCCATGAAATATCGATCAGTTCGTCTTCTCTGCCCGGTTGCCAATTATTCACCTGAACAACCGCATCATTATAATTTCGTTTGCTATTAGGATTCACGAATATGGAACAGAGGCGTATATCATTGGAATTCAAAGCCATTTTAGTAAGCACCTGCGAACGTTTCAAAGTGTTCTCCATCTTGTTGCGAGCCGTGACATCCCGCCACAAAGCCAACAAAAGAGGTTTGCCATTACTCAAGGCGATCGGGAATTTCGTGACCTCAATATCCTTCCGGATACCATACGCATCCGAAATCTTACCGCTAAATTCGATGGTCCTATCCGTTTCCATGACATCACGATCCAACTCCAAACGCTCTTCTGCGGACATGATCGCATCAAAACGCAATTCGAAATCATTATGCCCCTCCACCTTTTCCGTATCGATTCCGGTTATTTCTTCCATAAAGCGATTCCAATACAGATATCTGAAATCATCTTCTGCATCTTTTACGAAAACGCCTAACGGTAGCTTATCCAAAATCGTATTAATCAATTCATGTAATGAATCTTGCTTTTGTGAGATCGGCTGGATATCCTTCCAGCCATAAGTACTGCCCATAACAAAATGCTTTTAAACGCTAATTTGGGTATAAAGGTATTTATTTTTATCACAATAGTCCCGTAAAACACCACTAAATTCAATATCTTCTTGAAAAAACAACTCTTTTCAGCGAAGAGCGGCGTTCTGTGTAACAAATATTGCCAAATATTATCTACCTTTACCGGGAATTTAATGATGAAAGATGAGATTTGACGAATTGGATTTAGAAGAGGCCGTATTGGATGGCCTTGACGCAATGAATTTTCTGGAGACAACTCCAGTACAGGAACTAACGATTCCGGTTATTTTGGAAGGGAAAGACATTATTGCCTGTGCGCAGACTGGAACAGGAAAAACAGCGGCTTATGTGTTGCCGGTGATCAATGAACTCAGCAAAGGATTACATCCGGCCAATGCTATCAATGCCATTATCATGGCTCCCACACGCGAACTGGCCCAGCAGATCGACCAGCAAATCGAAGGTTTCACCTATTTTGTCCCTGTTTCCGCCGTTGCCGTTTACGGAGGTACGGACGGTATTGCCTGGGAACAGCAAAAACGCGGGATGGAAATGGGTGCCGATATCGTGATCGCTACCCCCGGACGTTTGTTGTCGCATATCAAACTGGGGACTGTCGACCTGTCGCAGGTTTCCTTCTTCATCCTGGATGAAGCGGACCGGATGCTCGACATGGGATTTTATGAAGATATCATGCAGGTCTACAAACTACTGCCGGAAACCTGCCAGACCATCATGTTCTCCGCCACGATGCCACCTAAGATCCGGACACTGGCTCAAACGATCCTGAAAAATCCGGAAGAAGTCAAGATAGCCATCTCCCGACCCCCTGAAACAATCATGCAAACGGCCTATGTCTGCTATGACATGCAGAAATTGCGCATATTGGAAGACCTGTTCTCACAGAGCCGTCCGCAGCGTGTCATCATATTTTCATCTTCAAAAATGAAGGTAAAGGAACTGGCATCCACCCTCAAACGGATGAAGTTCAACGTGGCCGCCATGCACTCGGACCTTGAGCAGTCACAACGTGAAGAGGTGATGAAAGAGTTCAAGAACGGACGGATCGACATCCTCGTTGCCACCGACGTCGTCTCGCGCGGTATCGATATCAACGACATCAAGCTGGTAGTCAATTTCGACATTCCCCACGACCCGGAAGACTACGTGCACCGCATCGGCCGTACTGCTCGCGGAACGAATGGCGAGGGATTGGCCATCACGTTCATTTCAATCGAAGAACAATTCCAATTCAAACGTATCGAAGAATTCCTGGATAAGGAAGTCTACAAAATACCGATCGACCCCAAATTCGGCGAAACACCTTTATACGAGCCCGAAAAATACTCCAACATGCGCCGTGGCAGAGGACGCCCCCGCAAAGACGGCGGAAAAGGGAAAAGCAGCAACAGCCGCCCCGCAGGCGGTAACAACAACCAACGCCGCAGAGGCAGACCGAGAAAGGAAGCATAGGCGACGTTTATAAATATGGAGGTGTGTCAAAAATCCTGCTTACCAACAACCATAATTCAGGCACGGATGAGACGAAAAACACGGAAAGAAAATTAATTTACCCGTGTAAATTCGTGTCATCCGTGCCTGAAAGATCGTGATAAAAGTGTTTGGACACACCTCCGATTATTCGGCAACCGGTTGCAACGTGACCGGGAACGGGGCATCCAACGTTCCCTGTACTCCTCCATCCTCAAACGAGAACGATTCCGCGGCTTTATAAATTCCGCTGGCCTGCATACTGTAATACATGAAATAGACGGAAGCCGTTTCATTTTTCCTACCCCGGATCTCAAACCGATAGACCACCTTTCCTGCAATATCGGCCTGTTCCCCTACGCCACGGCATTCATCGCCGACAAAGGCAGCCAGTATATCCTTGTCACGCCGTTCAAAAGGCAACGTTTCGGGCAAAAATACCACAGCGGACATCGTTTCCGGATACTTGCCGGACTCTTCAAAAGGAGGAACCGCCGGATCGGAAACCTTCCCATACGTCCCATTCTGTTCGAACACCAAGAAATCCCGGCACGTATAGGTCGTCTTGTTTTTGGCACTGTAGTATTTCAACGTCACCTTTTGCGCTTCTCCCTGATTTCCGCGGATATAAAGGAAAAAGAGCTTCTTTCCATTCTCCTGGACGGTAGCGATTCCGCGGCATTCATCACCAACGAAAGCCGATACTTCGTCATTCGGATCTGCATACTTTTCCAGAAACCCGGACAAGCGGATAACAGCCGTCATACTGAACTGGTAAATTCCGCTCTCCGGAACTTTCCATGCAGGAGCCGGTTCATCCTGCACCAGATCAAGTTCCCACTCAGGTTCCGGGACCACCTTTGGTCCCGGCTCATCCGAGCAGCCCCACAAAAGCGTGGAGGCTGCCAAAATGATCATATAATAAATTACATTTCTCACTTCTATCCGATTCATATTATTACTTTCTTTTTATTTTATACACGTGTTTCTTTCCGTTCACGACCACGACTGCCATATAGACCGTACGTGCCAAATCTTCGTAGCACTCCCAACGATAGTGCAAATAACCTCCGTTGACACTGGTTTCGGCATGGCGATGTATCATCTGTCCTGCCATCGTGTAAAGGTAAATCTCGATCTTACTGCCAGGCTCGGTGTCCATCACAAAGTTCAGCTCACGCTCGAACGGATTCGGATAAACCGAAATCTGCAAATCGTTAACGAAATCGATGATGACAGGCTGCTCGATGCTACCCTGCACATTGTTTGTACGATAGTCGAACATCGGAGATGTCTCGGCAATGACTTCCCCACCCCGTTCAAGAGCGAAAGAAACAGCTTCATTCCGGTCTCCACCAATCGAAACAAAGTACAACGGCCTGCCGTCATACGGGTCTTCCGTCAATAAAGCTTCACCACGCAACTCACCGCCGACATAGGCCTGCAATTTGTCTCCTGCATAAACCGGCAAACTCTCTGCAACCGTCGCTACAACAGACATATTAGCATCAAAGCGAGTATCCGTACAGGTCGTTCCGGATGTCATAGCACCACCCGAACGAGTCGGGAGATCACCGCTTCTCAAATCGTTTCCGCCCATCATGTCCGGATAGACCAGAGACGTACCCTCACCATTGTTCAACAGCATATAACCCTTGCCCGGTTCCATATAGGTCATGTTTCCTAACCAACCGGTCTTCACGCCGTACATCGAGAACGCATTCTGCGATTTGATGATGTCACCTTCCTTGGCGCTGTAGCCAGACAAAGCCTCAGCGATCGGCAAATTGGTCATCGGCAGATAACTGATATAGTTCCATTTAGCGGCAACCGGTATCGTCAGGTCTTCCTTTTCCTTGATCGCAATACCTGAGACAGAGAGTTTCTGCGCGACAGAAGATTGGATCAGATACATATGTTTGTTGTCGAATACGATATCACTGCCCAACCACGTTCCGGACTCTTTGTCGTAAGCCGCAAATGCACCTTTCGCTTCGTCTTTCACCTGTTCGTCTCCGAGTAACATCGAATTCTTCATGATTGTCACCAAGTCAGGCGCATCGCTCTTGACATTGAAAGAGACCCAATTCCAACCTTCCGTCAAGTCGATATTCTGAACCACCCGTTCTTCGGCGTCAAAAACAACCGGCTCCGAAGCCGTCCCCACAACCGAGTTGCTGCCAAACGTAACCAGTGTATCGCAATAGGCATCGTAAACAGTACCGGTACTGGCATCCCATACACGGAAGTTCAACGGCTCGCCACCCTTGATTTCGTTTCCGTAAACAGTCAGGAATACATACCACATATCATTCTTATCCACATACCGGTTGTTGGCGACACCGACACAACGGCCGCCATCGAACACGGCAATCATATCTTCGGCATCCGTCGAGAACAGTTTGTTCACACGCAGTTTACCATAAATATTCATGTTGTATTTGAAATCAGCCGGATCGACTGTCCAGTCCGGTTGCTGGTCGAACACCTTCAAGGTCACCGGCAATGCTTCCGAAACATTGTTATCCCCCTTCACATAGACCACCTCGTCATAGCGTCCGACATTCGTACCTTCGTCTACCGTAAACAGGATCGGCTGGCGTCCCAACGGGTCGATCGTGCCGTAAGCCGGATCGGCTTTCAGCCAGGCAGGAAGTCCTTCGATCGTAAAGTTCTTTTCCGTACCGCCCTGGTTTTCCACATCGACCATAAAGGTCATCGGAGCGTAGAGCTTCTTCTCCTTTGTCACTGAGGACTGGCTCCACTTCAACTGATTGCGGTTGATGTATGCGCTCCAAGTCACCGGACTCTGCATCAGGTTGCCATTGAGGTCGCTCACATCCTTAACCGTAAAGTTGACCACTGCCTTTTCCAACGCTTCGGGCGTATCCATCAGGTTGATCACCAACGCATCCTTATTGACCACAAAGGTGAACGGGATGGAGACTTCGGGACCCTTCGCCCGTACAGGCGCTTTCTCCTCAGAGGCCAACCGGCTGCCGCCGATGACCAAAGTCGAATCCGTCACCAAATCTTCGCCACTGAAAACCATCTCCCGGACGTTCGCGCTATTGGTGATATATTTATGGAAAGGCATATAAAGCATCAGTCCCATTTCCGAACCCTTCGGGCAAACGTTGTAGTTCTTATTGATGATCGTCGAAGGCAACGCCATGTTCCAAAGGCGGAGTTCGTCGACCTGCCCTTTCAGGTACATATCCGTGTGGTCGACCATCTGCGTGGCTTCCGTCCAACGGCGAGCACCGAGATACAGGTTCGTTCCGGAGAAACCGCCCAGCTTGCCTGCATCGAAATAAGTATTCAGCGCCCCGTCGAGGAAAATCTGCGCATTTCCGGCATTCCGGTTCACGGCGATGGCGAAATGATGCCAACTGTCATCGTCCCATTTTCCCGAAAGAACCTCTTCATGGCCGTTGTTACGGAACACCAACTTGTTATCGGCGAACCCGACAAACACCTTGTTACGATTCGTGTTGTTCTCGTCACCGACCCCTTTTCCATTCGATACCAAAGCGGCCTCTTTCTGTCCGGGAGCCGCCTTGAACCAGAACTCAAGCGTATAGTCCTGCGCATCGGTCAACGCGACCTTCGAGGTGTTGACAGCCATGAGCGTATCTCCCTTAAATGCTACCGACAGCCCGGCAAGCGTGCTCCAATCGGCGCCATAGATCCATGCCGTAGCCCCTTGTGCCTTGTCGGTCACACGGTCGCCCTTGCCGTCGTTCATCGGATAATAAGCCAACATGCCCGCTTCCTGTCCGGTATAGATGGTCAGCTTGTTCGCCATGATTTCGTTCGAGGCTACCACCTTGTTCCAGACACGCGCTTCGTGCATCTTACCGGCAAAATAGTTATCGCCGCTCACGCCGCGCCCGAACTGCATCGGCCCGATCGAAGTGTTCGGCTCGGAGGTCTGTACCCCGGTGATCACTTCCGTTCCGCCGAAATAAGCAGAGAGCTGGCGGTTGGATGCCTTATAGGTCATGGCGACGTGCGCCCAATCGGTCGTTTTGAAACTCTGCGGCTTGGAGGCATACACCTTTCCGCCGATGCTTACCTGGATCGAATTGTCCGCTCCGATGGAGAGTTCCAGCGCATTGGTTGTCGTCCCGTGGCTGAACAGCGTCATTTTCTGTCCGAGAGTAGACGGCAATACCCACATTTCGACCGATACGTCTTTATCCGCCAGGTTGCGTTCCGCCTGTGTCGCCAGATAAGAAGAGGTCCCGTCGAAAGTCAGCGATGTACTGTGGTCGCCATTCGAACCGTTGCGAACGGCTGTCACCTGGAAGTTCTTCACGTCGGTCATATAGCCTTCGGCAATCTCTTCGTTGAAGTTCAGGCGGATTTCGTCTTCGATGCCCAACACGCCGTCGGCAGGTTGGATATTGCCGAACACGACAGGCCGTTTCGTGTCCTTCACACCGGAAATGACCGGGGATGATTTCGTCACGAACTCGTTGCCGACCTTGCTGAACGTCACCGCGCGGATATCGTACTTCTGGTCTTCTGCCCCATAGAAGCGGGTCGAGATAGTCGCCCCCTCGATCATCGCTTTCTCGCCGGAAGCGGCTTTATAGGGAACGGAATCGTTGAAAAAGCTGCAAATGTTCGTCCAGTCCTTATCCGAACCGGAAGAGGGTTTGTACTGCACTTCGATATGGTCGAAGCCTGTAAAGTTCACATCAAACCCGTCGATCGTCAACGGCATGTAATACTTGCCGGAAGTCGAATCGAGCGAAGACTGCGTGTTCAGCGTCCATTTATCCGTCGGGTTCTTGATGTTGATATCGCTGGACGACGGGATAAAGTGTGCGGAGATGTAGACGGTATCGGCGATGTCAGCCTGATTATCGGTCGGATCGGACTGGCACTGCGATTTCAACACGAGAGCCAAGTCTTCATAATCGTATTCCGTACCACGGCGTACTTCCAGCACCTTATTCAGCACTTCGCCGTAAGGGACTTCGATCCCGCGCCCTTCTCCCAACGGCACGCCGTCGATGGAGAACTTCGCCCCCTTCTGGTTGGCAGCATCCACGATGGCGATCGTAAAGATGGCCGTTGCCCCGGACACTTTCGAATCGTTCATCAGCTTCAGGTTATAGACCGCCGCTTTATCGGACGGCACGTTCGTCACCACAGGCTTTTCGACTTCCAAGCTCGGACGTTCGATCTGCATGGTGGCTTCATTCAATAATTTTTGGTCGCCATCCTGGTATTGCGTGTATTCGGCAGGTTCGTACGGGCAAGCGGTAGCACCGCCACGGGTCTTGAATATAAAGTTACCATACTGTACGCACTTTTTCAATTTTCCGGGATCGACATCCCCTTGATCATTGAAGTCTCCCAGTTCATTATACATATTATTCCATTTACTCTTGAAAGTCGTATCGACAGGAGCAGCCCGAAGCACATCCACGCTGATATAATCGAAATCGCCTTCATCAGCCAAGACAAACCCGCTTGAAGCCGTCTCGCCTTCCGTAAAATTCTGTTCATCAGAGCCTACGCCACCGAACTGCTGGTCGATCGCTGTCACCACACCGGCGCCCCCAATCGAAAATCCGAACTCGGCTGCGACCCCGGCTGTGGCGGTAAACTCGAACGAATAGCCATCTTCTTTAGCCATCTCGTACGATTCGGTATATTCTACCGGGGAAGAGGCATGGAACGAACGGTTCCGTTCGACAAAGTCACCTTTCTTGATCGCAGCCAGCTTTTCATCTTCATTCTGCTTCAAGACACGTACCCATTCCTTGATCGCATTGTTGTACATGGAGATCGAGTCAGGCGTCCCCCCCTTAACCTTTTTCTTTTTCCCTAAAAACTTTGTCAGGAATTCATCTTCCTGTTCTTCTTCCGGGACTCCCGTGTTCGGAATAAAGATCTTATAGCTACCCGTAGATCCGAAAGTATCATCGTCTTTCGAGACATTCGAACGATAGATCATACGGTTTTGTGCAGTCGCCATCGCCTGTGCTTCCGTTTCCGTAATGGCATCCGGCGTATACAGCATATTGTTGCGCAATGTCTCCAGATTCGGGATCACGATATTCTCGATATGCATTTTCGGATAAGAGAAAAGAGTCGATCCGGAAACAGACACATTCAGGTTCGAGCCTTTACATATATAATAGGTCTTGCCATCCTTTGTAGTCGTAGCATAAACATCCTTTTCACCGCCTTTACCATCATAGGTTTCCTTGTCCAGCAATTCGATTTCATTCACCGCCCCGTAATAGAGGTTATTGGAAAAGCCGATAAAGACATCCGCAGCCGAGCCGACATTAAGCGGATCGTCGCTGGTCTGATAACGGGAATTAGTCGTCACCGTCATCGTACGTGCATCCGGATGATTGGTCGTCTCTTCGTGGTTGATGCTTGCCTGGATATTGTTCTCCATCTCCGTTTCGGTCAGGACCATTGCCCCGATGCCGATACCGGTTGCCGTTTTCACACCCAACTTTGTCGTAACTCCCTCCGTCCCGACGTTGGTGAACCCTTTCGTACTCATTGTATTATAAGAATAGTTCTGTCCGCTTTCCCACCAAGTATAGCTGGCGCTTCCGGGAGGGTCGCGCAGGATGTTCAAAAGCGTGATAGGACCGGCCGTCACAAAGTCCAGACCATCCGTATTCGGATCCGCCCCCAGAAGGAAGCCTTTCAATCCGGGCGCTTCATACTTTTTATCACCAATCGTCACGGCTATGCTCAAGCTCCCGTAATCATTATTGGCAAAACGAGGCTTATTCATCACAAGATCGACATAGAGTCTGCCCTGATCATTCAATGTCGCTTTCTGAGGAGCTGCATTCTGATTGAAAGTATTCGTAATACTTACCTCTCCGCTTTGCGTCGGGACACGGTCCACCTTAGCTCCTTCGCCTTCCGTCACGCCATTATAGGCATAATCTTCCGTTGCTTCGATATGGAAGCCCCAGGTTCCGGTCGAGAATACCGGCAAGCCTTTCCCTTCGCCGTCCTTGAAAAGATATTCCTTACTTTTTTTATCATAGAGGACAAGCGTATCCGGCTCTTCCAATCCCTTCAGATCCGGAATGGTCGTGTACTGTAAACCGAAATAATCCGTCTTGGCGCCACTTGCATTCCCCTGCTTGTAGCTGATGGTCGGACTGACACGATGGATCAGTGAATATTCCTCATTATAAGCAAGGCGATAGGTCTCCCCCTTCTTTTCATCGGTATATTCCGACGTCTGTTCGGTAAAGGCATTTTCCAGATTGACGACAGGTGCTGCATCCGGCAGCAGCCCGTCCCAACCTTGTTGGACAGTCGCCTGCGTCACCTTATATTTGACGGGATAGAGCCAGGCTTCGTATTCACCGGTCTCTGCATCAGGGGTGATCACGATCTTTTGTTGCTGGTAGCTGACCCCGTTGTCGTATTTGCTGTTCCAGTGGATCATTGTGCTGTCCATCTGGTCCGGAGCATTCTGGTCGATCACGCCGTCCTTGAAAACACCGTCTTTGTCATAGATTTCAGAAGTGACATCTCCTTCCAATTGCAAGACAAGTGTCGGGTTGTCGCCGAGGTTGTTCTTCGAGAGCGAGAAACCAAGCGGCTTATTCCCTTCCACCGTACCGCCGGCCACACGGCCGATCAGCTTTACTTTCGTCTGGTCCCAGAAGCGGACGTCGGCCATATTCGCCTGATAATTCAGGTTTATCCCCTTCGAGTCAAGCAAAAGGCCGTTTTGCTTAAACGTATGGTTCGCTTTCACCACCCGTACGGTCTGCTCGCCTACCGGTACGCTAAAGGCGAATTGTCCTTTATCACCGCTTTTGACGAACTCGCCGTTACTGACTACCGCCTGGCCGTTCACTTCGAACGTAGCTCCGACAACCGGTATGCTGCTGTTTTCATAAAAGACATATCCTTCGACCTTGACAGCCGTCTTGTTCTGGAAATTGATATTCGACATTGTCACCGCATCCGGCCCGATCGTAACGGTCTGCTCCGACGGGTCGAAATTGAAAATCGGATGGGTAGGTGTCAGCGTATAGGCTGTTCCATTCCCGGCATAGGGAATGCCGCTTACGGAATAATTGCCCGAAGCGTCCGTCAGTCCGCGCAGCGCTAATTGCTGCTGGGTCGGAAAGGCTTCGGTTCCGGTGCTTAACGTTGCGTTATGGATTTTGCCGTGATGCGCATTGTAATCGGCTTTGGAATAGGAAATGTCGTAGAACTCGTCCGTCACCGGATCGTTCAGCCGCCAATAGGCTATCAAACCTTCTTCATTACCAGTCAAAAGACGGTTGTATGTTTGCTTCACTTCCACATCGGTCAGGCCTTTGCTCCAAAGGCGCACTTCGTCGACATAGCCTGTATAACTTTTACCGATAGAGACTTTGGCCGTACTGATATCCCCGACTTGCCCGGAGGCGGAATAAGACCTTTTCAGTTCGCCACCCACATAGATATTGAAGCTGCTGCCGTCATACATGGCTGTCAGCTGTGTGAAACTCATCGTTAAAAGCGTAGTGTCGGCGACTGTCCATCCGGCATCTGCTTTGGCTTTGAACGCCGGTTTGCCGTTTTCCAGGCCGAGGCTGTAGCGTCCGAAACTGACAATCGTCGCGGTCTGATTGGTCGTTGTAGGCTTAACAAAAGCCTGGACGGCAAAGTTGGCAGGCGTCTCGATCGCTTCATCTGTTTCGATGTAGCTATTTTCGTTACCTGTAAACAGCAAGCTCTGTCCGGCCAGCAAATCTTTACTGGAAAGCATGACATCCACACCGGGGACGGCATCGCCGTAGCTGTAGGTGATGCGCCCGCTGATGATGCCGGTGGGGCTGCGGAAACCGCGAGTGATGGCGGAAGGGTTAGAGACTTTCTTGTCTACACAGGTTGTGACGGCAGCCACCCGATACTCGTAAATCATGCCCGGCACCCCCAACTGGTCATTATAGATAAATGTAGTTTGCTGCGACCCTTCTCTTGTTTCAATTGTTTTCCAACCGGTATCTTCACCCTGATCCACTATGTATTCACGGCGAAGGATCTCAAACTGGTCGATCGGGTTCCCGTCCGTTTCCCATTCGATGGTCGTATGATTCGGATAATAGCCCTTGGAGACCTCAATCGAGGTTACCATCCCCAAAAGGGTTGGCAAGATCGGAGTATCCGGATCAATATACACCGGTATCGGATTCAATGCCGGATAGTTATTATTGCCCGGTTTGACATAAACCGAATAGGTATAATTTACACATGTCATATTCAACTCATCGATCAGATAACCGTTTTTCATATCCGCTTCGGTGGCGACAACCTCATCGGTCGATTGTCTGCCGCCACCATAGTCCTTGGTTCTTTTCACGATGACCCTTGCGCCATCCGACCATATAATGTTATCGGTTTTTTCTTCCAACGTCCAAGAGATTTTGGCTTGCGGTTGTGTGCTCCAATTCAGACGTTCGACTTTGGCAGAAGCCACATTCTGGTGTGTCATCACCTTCTGGATGGACGAAGACACAACATACTTCCACTCCCACAGAGCCGCATCCGCACGACGGAGGCGGTAATAAACCGTACCGATTAAGTTGTCATTGCCGGTAGGATCGGTTATCGAGTACTCGCTCTTTCCACTTTTCAATTCCACTATACCTACCGACTTTACACCTTGCGAAAAACCGACGTCCGTGGCACGTTGCACTTCAAACTTGCCTGTTTTGCTAAAATCCTCCAATCCGCTATTATTAATAGTCCAACTGATGGTTGTAGCGCCATTCGGGGCATCTGCCAATTTGAGTTCATCCGGATAATGGAATGACTTTAACGAGATAGTAGCCGCCCGATTCGTGTGTGCATAACCATGCATCTTATACGCATACGTAAAAGTCACATCCTGAGCCTGATTGCTGATCTTATAGTCGGTCGAGCCGGTAGATGCAGTGCTTGTTATCCACCCACCACCGGACCAATTGTATTGGGAGCCATCTTTAGGGCTTGATATGCCGGTATAGGTCACGTTATAACATCCCGGTGTCGTCGACAACTGATAAGATAATTGAGGAGTCGGGAAAGTACCTCCAGTAGCTTTTCCTAAACCTTTATTTACCTTTTGTAGCCCCTTGCTGTCACCATTATAATCAATATTCAATGTGATAGCAAAATCCAAATCAGATCCTCCCCATTCTGACGGGACATACCATCTGAATCTGGCATATGCTACATCATATGTGTTGTCCTCTACGCCTTTAGTGACAGCCAAAGTATATTCGTTATAGTCTTTCTTCAAGCTTATAAATGATTTACCATCTTGACTTTCGATTTCTCCATATCCATACGGAGCCTTTGCTTTAATCCACTTGGTATCTCCATCGGATTGCCAGGTGTCTTCTTTTTCCATTGTATAAAATCGCAGGATTTCTTTACCGTCCGCTGTTAGCGAACCATAATCCAGCCCTTCATCGTTATCTTTACTTTCATATACTGGCAATCTCAGCTCTATATATCCATCTTTTAAATGCTCCGTAAACTCTACTTTATCTAAAGTTACAATGTAAGCCCCTGCTTCCTGCCATCCAACCAGTAGCAACATCCAAACTTGGAATAGAAGCAGATATCGAAAAATCTTCCGGTATCGACCCCTACAAGACCCAAGTGGGACTCTTTCTTTCGTTTGTAAAAATTGTTCCATACACATTTCGTTTTTGTTCTTATTTCTGTTATACAATCTTATTGCGCTTATTCTTGTTCGCGTTCGCGAACATCGGGTGTTCGTTATAACGAACAAGGCATGTTCGCAGACGCGAACATGCCTTGTTCTAAATTCATTCATTACAACTCTCCCGGGCGCTCTTCTTCGCCCCCTCCGCTGGGTTTTCCACCGATATAGACAGTCGTGCTTACGCTACGCGGTTCTTTCAGCAATGAGTTTCCGCCATGGCAGTACTGCGTCGTCACCGTCAACGTATAAGTCCCCGCCGTCAGGTCCGCCGGGATCAGCAGCGTCAGTTCGGACGGCTTGTTGATGGCGATTTCGTCGTCTTCGAGCTTTTTCACCACCCCTTTTTCGTCGGTCAGCGTCACGCCTACCGAGGGGTCGTCGCCCATCACTTTCAGCATCGCGCCACGGACGAAGAAGTTGCGGCCTGCCGTCGCGCTGCCGTCTTTGAGTTTCGACTTCTTGTCTTCCGTTTCGAGAATGTACATCACGTCGGCTTTCATGCCGAGGATGTTGACCGTCGTCTTGGCAATCTCTTCACGGATCATCTTGTCCTGGATGAAGGAGACGTAGACGGAGTTTTTCTCCGGATCCCATTTGCCGCCTTCGATCACGCCGGTAAACTGGGCGACGGCGCGGAATAGGCTCGTGTTGACACTATAGCCGTTCAGGATAAACCGCGCGACAATGCGCAGGAACAAGGTTACCACATGCACGATTGTCTCCGTCCGGAGGCCCGTGTCTTCATTCTTCATTTCCTCACAGATTTTGTCGAGGTTAACACTCCCTGCCGATTCGAGCAGCAGGATTTTGTCGTCTTTGTTGTCGGTGGTGACGGTATTGTCTGCCAACCAACCTTTCAGGGTATTCTGCATGTTTGATATATTTATGGAAGGGAACTTCCCCTATCCCGTTTTTTTGACATTCGATCTGCTTTTCACTTCTTATTATAGATGAGAGATGGCCGGCGTTCTGCAGGAAAATACAAACGCCGGCCATCTCTCCATTATGGAGAGCCAGACCGAACGTTTGTACACCATTCTATTTATTATAATAATGTGCCGGATTACTCCGACGGGTTAGTGGATGCAAAGGAAGAAAAGAGGAATCGGGAATGCGTGCCAATTAATCCTACGGTATGCTAAATTGTCATCCGACTCAGGTGAAACCGGCCTATTCCTATCATTTTTGGAAGGTAAAACTATCAGAGCTTGTAAACTGGTTATTTTTTTATACTTTTACAGCCCGTAACATAATTCATGGAATGAAAACATTTTACACGACCTTGCTCTTAGCCGCCTGTATCTTCTTAGGAAGCCAATGTCACCCGGAATCCGGAGAAAAGACACCGTCTTCCTCCGCCGACAGTCTCTATACACTTACGTATATCCAGTCCATCAGGATCTCGGAGCCGGAACGCGCCTTGCTCCTCTTAGACACGGCGATCATGAAAAACCGTATTTCCGAATTCAAAGCCGATTACATGCGGTACTGTATCTACGACCAACAGGGGATGTTCCATATCGCAGAAAACTATCTGCAAAAAGTGATGAATAGCGACTCCATGAAAACCGCTTCGCCCCAAACAGAGATACAGATAAAAAATGCATTCGTAGACCTCAACACACGCTTTTCCAACTATCCGCAGGCCATGCAGGTCGCAACAGAATTGTGCGAAAAAGCCCGACTGGCAGGCAACAAAAGGCTGGAAAGCGAAATGTTGCATCTGATCGGAAAGATTTACCGGAATCAAGGGGTGGACGAAGAAGCCGACCAGTACACCATGCAGGCAATCGCACTGCTTGAAAACAGTTCGGATATACGCGAGCTTGCTTACCTCTCTTTTATTTACGGCCAGCAAATGACTGACTGTCTCAACAAAAATGAACTGGAGAAAGCCATCGAAACCGGAGAGAAGAGGAAAAAGCTGATCGACAGGATGAGCGGAATGCCCGGACCGCCGGAAGGTTATTGCGATGAGCAATACGGATATTTATACAGTAAACTGGCGGCTATTTATGAGGAGAACAAACAGCCGGAAAAGGCAGCAGCCGCCTTCGATAAATTCCGTTCCACCCGGTTTTCGAAGACAGAGGTCGGACACAGGGATGCAATCCCTTACCTGATCTGCTCGAAACAGTTCAAAGAGGCGGCCGAGACGATCCCCGACGAGCAGATCTTCGGGAACGACACCATCAACGGCGATTTCATCAACAATCTGGATTATCGCTCGGAAATCGCGGCCGGAAACGGCAACTACCGCGCCGCCCTGGAGTACCGGAAACGCCGGGATGCGATCAAAGACAGCATCAACGCACGCAATAAGCAGAACGCCGCGTTAGAGTTGGCGACCATCTATGCCACGAATAGAAAAGACCTGCTGATCAAGGAACAGGACGCCCAAATAGACCGGCAACGAATCATACTGATCGCCACGTTAGGGGCATTGTTGTTCGCCGGGCTTACGATTTACCTGATCGGCCGGCACCTGCGCATCACCCGGCAGAAAAACCGCGTACTGGCCAAACAGATAGATGAAGGAGTTGTGTACCGGGAGAAACTGCATAAGGCAAACGATGAAATCGAAGAACTGAAACAGCTTTATGCCGCCACCCTGCAAACCGGTACATCCGAACAGGAGCAGGAGGCGGAACAAAAGGCGGGAAATGCCTCCGATTCGAGAACGGCTCTTCTGAATCAAAAGTTATTCAACGAGCTGGAAAGGGTGATGGAAGAAAAGAAGTTGTATCTGGATCCGGAGATTTCGCGGGATGCTTTGCTGAGACAGGTTCATATTTCCAAAAACGTGTTCGCACAGTTGATACAGACTTTCGCCGGTACGAATTTCAACGGGTATATCAACAACAAACGGCTGGATCACTCCATCAGCTTGCTAAAAGACTACAATTCTTACACGATCGAAGCGGTGGCTGCCGATTCGGGTTTCAATAATGTGCGGAGTTTTTATCGTACATTCAAAAATAAATACGGAATGACACCGTCGGAATACAGAGATACATTCACATTGGATCAATAAAAGAGGGACGGCTCCGTGTTTACGGATGTACCTCTTCCATTCTTTCCAACTCGCATCCCCTGAACTGCATCACGATGAGGTGGAGCC